>NZ_JAIQXR010000036.1:0-21758 GCF_020166615.1 Sphingobium sp. 3R8
CACCCTTTGCTGCCAATCCCCTGTCCTACACAGCGCCGCCATGCCACATTCGCCCCTCGGCTCCTTGTCATCGTCCGCACATTCCCTTTCCACGCAGTCGCGCGGCTGCGTCGATCCGGCGCCAAGCGCGACTCTCATGCGCGATATGCGAGAGGTTAGAGAAGTTCTGCGACTAACCCGTTGAAATCGCAAAGATTTAAGCGAACAGGTTCCATCCGAAAGCCCGGAAAATCACACCGCAAAGCGCATCTCCAGGGCTGGACCCTAGCTGCCGGTAGCGCCCCACACGTCGCTGGCCTTCACATAGCCGCGCTGGCCCTTGGCGTCGAAATTGCACCAGCCGCCCGAACAATCGCCCAGCCGCCCGACCACGCCGCGTTCCGCCCGGAACAGCGCCCGCGCGCCATCGCGCGGCGATTCGCGCAGCGGCGCGACTTCGGACCGGACGATCGCGGTCGGCGTATCGCTCAGCAGGCGGACATGCATCCAGCCCTGCGCGCCGTCGGGGTCTTCCACTTTGCGCCACAGGCCCAGCACCTGCACCACCTTCACCGGCAGGTCGCGGCGGCGGTAGATCCAGTTGGACGGGTAATCCAGGCTCGGCCCGACGCGCATCCGCGCTTCGTCCTGCGACAGCGACGCCCAATAGGGGACCGGCTTGCTCGGCCCGGCCAGCGCCGCGCCCGTTACCGTCAAGGCCGCGACCAAAGCGGCGCCCAGCAAAAGACACTTCATTCCAGACCTGAACCCCATGTCGCCCATCGCCTTCCCATACGCCCTGCCGGCCCGCCCCGACAAGCGTTGATGTCGCCGGTTGCGTCGCCAGTCGCCATATCCGCTTGACCGGCGACGCGGGCAGGCATAGCGGCATTGCCATGGCCAAGAAGCAGCGTCCCGCAAAGCCGCGCGTCATCGTCACGCGCCGCCTGCCGCCCAATGTGGAGGCGCGCATGGCCGAATTGTTCGACGCCAGCTTCAATGTCGGCGATGTCGCGATGAACCGCACCGATCTCGCCCGCGCCATGGCTCAGTGCGACGTGCTGGTGCCCTGCATCAGCGACCAGATCGACGCCGCGCTGCTGGCGGCCGCGCCGGATCGGCTGCAACTGATCGCCAGCTTCGGCAGCGGGGTCGATCATATCGACCTGCCGGCCGCACGGGCGAAGGGGATCATCGTCACCAACACGCCCGGCGTGCTGACCGAGGATACCGCCGACATGACGATGGCGCTGATCCTGTCGGTGCCGCGCCGCCTAGCCGAAGGGGAAAAGCTGGTCCGTACCGGTGAATGGCGCGGCTGGAGCCCGTCGGGAATGCTGGGCCACCGCATCGGCGGCAAGAAGCTGGGCATCATCGGCATGGGCCGGATCGGTCGCGCCGTCGCCCGCCGCGCCCGCGCCTTCGGCCTGTCGATCGCCTATCACAACCGCCATCGCCTGCCCTTCGAAGTGGAGCAGGAGCTGGAGGCGGAATGGCATGGCGATCTGGATGCGCTGCTGAGCGCGAGCGACATAATATCGATCCATTGCCCGCTCAACGCCGACAGCCGCGGCGTGATCGACGCGCGGCGGATCGCGCTGATGCCGCCGCACGCCTATCTCATCAACACCTCGCGCGCGGAAATCACCGACGAACAGGCGCTGATCGCGGCGCTGGACGAAGGGCGGATCGCCGGCGCGGGCTTCGACGTCTACACCCATGAGCCGGCGGTCGATCCGCGGCTGCTGGCGCTGGCCAACGTCGTCCTGCTGCCGCATATGGGCTCCGCGACCTTCGAGGGCCGCGACGCGACAGGCGCGCGGGTCATCGCCAACATCCGCACCTGGGTCGATGGCCACAGGCCGCCCAACCAGGTGCTGGAAGGCTGGGTCTGACGCTTAAGCCGTGGCGAGCTGGTCCTTGAGCCCGTTCACCACCAGATGGCCATGCGCCACCGATTCGTGAGCCCGGCGCACGACATCCTGCGTCTCCGCGTCGATCGCCTCGTCCTTGAGCACGCGCTCAAACTCTTCGCGCAGATAATCCTCGCCACGGTCGATCGCCTGGATCACCGCCTTGCCGCCGCCGCCCAGCGCAACGAAGATGTCCTCCATTCGCCGATGCACGGTGCCGGCGACGGAGCCGAAGCCATTGGGCTTGCCGCCCAGCGCCCGGCTGCGCGTCTGTAGCAGGTCGACCGCCTTGGCGCGCTCGGCTGCCAGATCGCGGAACAGGGTCTGGAACGCGTCCGATTTCACCTTGTCGGCACTATGTTCATAGCCTTTCACGCTATCGATCAGGGTGGTGATCAGGTCGTCCAGCTTGCTGATGGCATGATTGTTCGACATCGCCTTCTCCTTTGATACGGCGGGGGAAGAACGGTCAAACGGACGCGATGGTTCATGCAACTGTCTGAGAATGAACCTTAATCCTGCATTATCCATAGTTGCGAACGGGCGGAACAAGCGTCCTCGCCGTCGGTTTATGCTGGCATAGACCGGATACGAAACGAAAGGACGTCCCATGCTCAAGCTGGCCATCATCTCCCTCGCCATTGCGGCCGTGCTGGCCTTGCTCGGCTTCGGCGGCGCCGCTGGCGCCTTCGTCGGCATCGCCAAGATCCTGTTCTTCATCGCCCTCGCCGTGTTCGTGCTGTTCCTCGTGCTCGGACTATTGGCTGGCAAGGGCATCAAGGACGCGATAGACTGAAGCGATGACACAGATTGGCGCTGGCGTGAATGAAACCGGCAGATTGCTGCGCGACGACGCCGGTTTTCTGCTTCAGCGTGATCTGGGCGGCAGCTATCGCCTCGTCCTGTTGCGCGTACCTATCGATCATGTGGAAAAGCGGGTGCGCGTGCAGGGCTATTATGCCGGGGACGGCATCGTCGAGGCGGAGGGCGTGGCTGCGGCCTGATTGCCGCGTCGCCCCCTTGCCAAAACCATTCGGACGCGCGAATAATTGCGTCCATGCGCAAGTTTCTATCTCTGATGCTCACCCTCGCCGCGCCCGCTCTGGCGCAGGCGCAAACGCCCCATGACGACCTTGCAAAGGTCATGGACGACCATTGGCGCTGGTATCTGTCCACCCATCCGGTCGAGGCGACCGCGCGCGGCGTGCGCGATTATGACGATCGCATCTATGATATCTCGCTCGCGGCGCGGGATGGGCAGATCAGGGCGGAACGCGGCTTCGTCGCCCGATTGGAAGGCGTACCCGTCGAGCAACTGGATGCAGCCGATAAAGTCAATCGGGATGTACTGCTATGGATGTTGCGCGATGATATCGAAGGCGACACGCATCCCGCAGAGCGGCTGATGCTCTTCACCACCTATTATGGCTGGCATCAGGGCTTTTCCGGCATGGCGGACGGCCTGCCTTTCTACAATCGCGCCGATTATGACAGCTATCTCAAGCGTTTGGCGCTCTATCCCAGGCAGAATGGCGACGCCTTGGCCATTACGCGGCAGGCGATCAAGGGCGGCTATGTTCAGCCCTGTTCGGTGCTGCAAAATTATGCGGACACGATCAGCGGCATCGTCGCGGGCAAGCCGGAGGAGACGCGCTTTTTCGAGCCGTTCAAGCGCGCCAGGCCGCGCGACCTGAGCGAGGCAGACTGGAGCGCGATGCAGGCGAGGGCGGTGGCGGTCATCCGCGACGTCATCACGCCCGAATACCGCAAATGGCATGATCTGTTCGTGCAGGAATATTTGCCCCATTGCCGCAAGAGCGACAGCGCGTCGGCGCTGCCGGGTGGGCCGGCCTGGTATGCGGCCCGTGTGAAGGCGCATACGACGACCGATCTGACGCCGGATCAGATTCACCAGATCGGGCTGGATGAAGTAGCGCGGATCGGCAAACGGATGGACGAGATCGCGGTCAAGGCCGGCTATCCCAGCCGCGCCGCCTATATCCGGCACCTGCGGACCGATCCCAGCTATTATGCCAAGACGCCGGAAGAGTTGCTGCGCGTCGCGGCGCGGCAGGCCAAGATGATCGACGGCCTGCTGCCGCGCTATTTCGGCACGCTGCCGCGTCTGCCCTATGGGCTTAAAGCCATCCCTGCGGCGGAGGCGGAAGGCACGACCACCGCCTATTACGGTCCCGGCGCGCCGGAGAGCGGCATTTCCGGCACCTATTGGGTCAACACCTCGAAGCTCGATCAGCGTCCCTATTGGGAACTGCCTGCCCTGACCGCTCATGAGGCGGTGCCGGGCCATCACAACCAAATCGCGTTGCAGCAGGAATTACCGCTGCCGCCTTTCCGCAAATATCTCGCCGGTTTCACAGCCTATGTGGAGGGCTGGGCGCTCTACACCGAATATCTGGGCGAGGAGATGGGCCTGTACGACACGCCCGAGAAGATGATGGGACGCCTGTCCTACGAGATGTGGCGTGCGTGCCGGCTTGTGGTGGATACCGGCATCCACGCCAAGGGCTGGGACAAGGCCAGGGCGGTCGCGTTCATGAAGACCAACAGCGCCTTGTCCGACGCGAATATCGATGCAGAGGTCAATCGCTATATCAGCTGGCCGGGGCAGGCGCTGGGCTACAAGCTGGGCGAGATCAGGATTCGCGAATTGCGGGCTAAGGCGGAGGCGGCGCTGGGGCCGAAATTCGACTTGCGCCGATTCCATGACGCGGTGCTGGCGCAGGGCGCGGTGCCGCTGACCGTGCTGGAAAGCCAGATCGACGGATGGATCGCGACGGAAAAGGCCAAAGCATAGCCATACTACTTAAGTCCATGCTTTACTCGGAGTAATTTGAAAGGCCGCAGTTTTAGGCCGATTGGCGTAGCTGGTGCCAATATTTTGCCGCGCCGCGGCGGCTTGCCAACTTGCGTCTCTTGACGTACCGGGGCCGCGTCAGCTCCCAGACCGGGCATAAAAGTCGGCAAGTGGCGCTGCGCGTCGACTCCGTGCACTTTATGACGTTGGGAACGAGATGAGCATTTACCTGGATTATCTGGCCGAAATCGACAGCCGAAAGACTCAGGGACTTGCGCCCAAGCCGATCGACGACGGCGCGCTCGTCAAAGAGATTATCGGCCTGATCCAGGATATAGGCAGCGAATATCGCGCCGACGCGCTGAAATTCTTCATCTACAACACGCTGCCCGGCACCACGAGCGCGGCGGCCGTCAAGGCGGCGTTCCTTAAGCAGATTGTCCAGGGACAGGCGATCGTCCCGGAAATCACGGTGGCGTTCGCCTTTGAACTGCTCAGCCACATGAAGGGTGGCCCCTCGATCGCCGTGCTGCTCGACATCGCGCTGGGGGATGACGCCAAGCTCGCCGTTCAGGCCGGCGAGGTGCTCAAGACCCAATTCTTCCTGTATGACGCCGACATGTTCCGCTTGCGCGACGCCTATGCGGCGGGCAACGCCGTAGCGAAGGACGTGCTGGAAAGCTACGCCAAGGCCGAATTCTTCACCAAACTCCCCGATGTCGAGGACGAGATCAAGGTCGTGACCTTCATCGCGGGCGAAGGGGATATCTCGACCGATCTTCTGTCGCCGGGCAACCAGGCGCATTCGCGGTCCGACCGTGAGTTGCACGGCCTGTGCATGATGACGCCGGAGGCGCAGCAGCAGATCGTGGCGTTGAAGGCACAGCATCCCGACAAGCGCGTGATGCTGATCGCCGAAAAGGGCACGATGGGCGTGGGGTCGTCGCGCATGTCGGGCGTCAACAATGTGGCGCTGTGGGCCGGCAAGCAGCAGAGCCCCTATGTGCCCTTCGTCAACTATGCGCCGGTCGTCGCGGGCACCAACGGCATTTCGCCGATCTTCGCGACCACGGTGGACGTGACCGGGGGCATTGGCCTCAATCTGAAGAACTGGGTCAAGATGACCGGCCCGGACGGCAAGGCGATCCTGAACAATGATGGCAATCCGGTGCTGGAAGAGGCCTTCTCGGTCGCGACCGGTACGGTGCTGAAGATCGACGTCAAGAACAAGAAGCTGACCGATGAGGCCGGCAAGGAACTGGCCGACGTCGCCGCCGCGTTCACGCCGCAGAAGATGGAATTCATGAAGGCGGGCAGCAGCTACGCCATCGTCTTCGGCAAGAAGCTCCAAACCTTTGCCGCCGAGACGCTGGGCGTCGAAGCGCCGGCGGTCTTCGCGCCGAACAAGGAAATCTCGGTCGAGGGCCAGGGCCTGACCGCGGTGGAGAAAATCTTCAACCGCAATGCCGTCGGCGTCGCACCGGGCAAACTGCTGCACGCCGGTTCGGACGTGCGCGTCACCGTGAACATCGTCGGTTCGCAGGACACCACAGGTCTGATGACCGCGCAGGAACTGGAAGCGATGGCGGCCACCGTCATCTCGCCGCTGGTCGACGGCGCCTATCAGTCGGGCTGCCACACGGCATCGGTCTGGGACAAGAAGGCGCAGGCCAACATCCCCAAGCTGATGAGCTTCATGAACAATTTCGGCCTCATCACCGCGCGCGACCCCAAGGGCGTCTATCATGCGATGACCGACGTCATCCACAAGGTGCTGAACGACATCACCGTGGACGACTGGGCGATCATCATCGGCGGCGACAGTCATACCCGCATGTCGAAGGGCGTGGCGTTCGGCGCGGACTCCGGCACGGTGGCGCTGGCGCTGGCCACCGGCGAAGCGACCATGCCGATCCCGCAGTCGGTCAAGGTCACGTTCAAGGGCAAGATGCAGCCCTATATGGATTTCCGCGACGTCGTCCACGCGACGCAGGCGCAGATGCTGCACCAGTTCGGAGGCGAGAATGTGTTCCAGGGCCGCATCATCGAAGTCCATATCGGCACACTGCTGGCCGACCAGGCCTTCACCTTTACCGACTGGACGGCCGAAATGAAGGCCAAGGCGTCGATCTGCATTTCCGAAGACGCGACTCTGATCGAGTCGTTGGAAATCGCCAAGTCGCGCATCCAGATCATGATCGACAAGGGCATGGAAAATGCGGCCTGCACGTTAAAGGGCCTGATCGCCCTGGCTGACAAGCGCATCGCCGAAATCCGCTCGGGCGAGAAGCCCGCGTTGACGCCGGACGCCAATGCGAAATATTTCGCCGAAGTCGTGGTCGATCTGGATCTGATCGACGAACCGATGATCGCCGACCCGGACGTCAACAATGCCGATGTGTCGAAGCGCTATACCCACGACACGATCCGCCCCGTCTCCTATTATGGCGGCACGAAGAAGGTCGACCTGGGCTTCATCGGGTCGTGCATGGTGCATAAGGGCGACATGAAGATCCTTGCGCAGATGCTCAAGAATATCGAAGCGACGCAGGGCAAGGTCGAGTTCAAGGCGCCGCTGGTCGTCGCCCCGCCGACCTATAATATCGTCGACGAGCTCAAGGCCGAAGGCGATTGGGACGTGCTCAAGAAATATGCCGGATTCGAATTCGACGACGTGGCGCCCAAGACCGCCGCGCGCACCGAATATGAGAATATGCTGTATCTGGAGCGTCCGGGCTGCAACCTGTGCATGGGCAATCAGGAAAAGGCCGCGAAGGGCGATACCGTCCTCGCCACTTCGACCCGCCTGTTCCAGGGCCGCGTCGTGGAAGACACCGCCAACAAGAAGGGGGAATCGCTGCTCGCCTCGACCCCGGTCGTAGTGCTGTCGACCATCCTGGGCCGCACGCCGAACATGGACGAGTATAAGAGCGCTGTTACGGGCATCGACCTGACCAAGTTCGCGCCGTCCGCCGCGCACTGATCGAAGGGGGCTAAGGCCCTCCCGTGACAAGGCCGCCGCCGCATTTTCCCTTTAAGGGAAAATGCGGCGGCGGCCTTGTCGTTTGTGGCTCATCGGAGTGGCGCACGCTTCGATACGAGGCTTCGACTTCGCTCAGCCTCTACTCAGCATGAACGGGAAGGAGGTAGGCAAGTGATCTGCGCAAGCGACGTCAGGAAAAGCCGCCGAGCCATGTGCGATGCTGCGATGCAGCAAGGGGCAGGGGCGTGTCGCAATAAGCGCATTCCGCGACGACGCGACCGACGATCCACTGCATGCCGCCACAGTCGGGGCAGGGTGTTTTTCGACCCTGATAATATTGCGGATTGATAGCAATAATTGCCG
Source organism: Sphingobium sp. 3R8 (assembly GCF_020166615.1). Lineage (NCBI taxonomy): Bacteria > Pseudomonadati > Pseudomonadota > Alphaproteobacteria > Sphingomonadales > Sphingobiaceae > Sphingobium > Sphingobium sp. 3R8. The sequence continues at coordinate 8,054 of NZ_JAIQXR010000036.1, forward strand.
ATTCGGCTGGCAAAAGACATGCGTCCATGACTGTCTCCCCTTTTCTGCCGATGCAACGTTTAAAGGGGCGAAACATATCCCTACATAGGGGGCTCAGGCTGCGTCGCCATTTGACTTGACCCCTGCAAATGATATGGCGCTGCAGCATTGGGACATACCTGCTTCGACCACGGGTTGGGGCGCATCCCTGCCACCTTGCCGTGCGGTTTTTTCGTCGCCGATCGGCGAGCCTCTGGTGGAAACGCGCCATCCTCTGGCCGGGCCATGCGAGGAGACGCACATCTTATGACCGCCATCGGACAGGATACTCTGGGCACCCGCGACACGCTGAGCGTCGACGGCAAGGACATTGCCTATTATTCGCTCAAGAAAGCGGCGGCCAAGCTTGGAGATGTTTCGCGCCTCCCTTTCTCGATGAAGGTGCTGCTGGAGAATCTGCTTCGCTTCGAGGATGGAGTCACCGTCACCACCGACGATATTCAGGCGATCGTCGACTGGCAGAATGACAAGGGCAAGGCCGAGCGTGAGATCCAATATCGTCCGGCGCGGGTGCTGCTGCAGGACTTCACGGGCGTTCCCTGTGTGGTTGACCTCGCCGCGATGCGCGACGCCATGAACGCGCTGGGCGCGGATGCGAGCAAGATCAACCCGCAGGTGCCCGTCCATCTGGTCATCGACCATAGCGTCATGGTCGACGAGTTCGGCACGCCCAAGGCGTTCGAGCAGAATGTGGAAATCGAATATCAGCGCAATATGGAGCGCTACGACTTTCTGAAGTGGGGCAGCAAGAGCCTGGCCAACTTCTATGCCGTGCCGCCCGGCACCGGCATCTGCCATCAGGTCAATCTGGAGAATATCGCGCAGGCCGTATGGTCCTCGGTCGATGTCGACGGTACCACCGTCGCCTATCCCGACACCTGCGTCGGCACCGACAGCCACACCACGATGATCAACGGCCTGGGCGTGCTGGGCTGGGGCGTGGGCGGCATCGAGGCGGAAGCGGCGATGCTGGGCCAGCCCGTTTCCATGCTGATCCCCGAAGTCGTCGGCTTCAAATTCACCGGCAATCTGAGGGAAGGCGTGACCGCCACCGATCTTGTCCTGACCTGCACCCAGATGCTGCGTGCGCGCGGCGTCGTCGGTCGCTTCGTGGAATATTTCGGTCCCGGCCTTGCCACCCTGTCGCTCGCCGATCGTGCGACGCTGGCCAATATGGCGCCGGAATATGGCGCGACTTGCGGCTTCTTCGGTATCGACGACAAAACGCTGGATTATATGCGCCTGACCGGCCGCACCGACGAAAATATCGCGCTGGTCGAAGCCTATGCCAAGGAGCAGGGCTTCTGGATCGATCCGGCCATCGAACCGGTCTTCACCGACACGCTGGAATTGGACCTGTCCACGGTCGTCCCCAGCCTTGCCGGCCCCAAGCGCCCGCAGGACCGCGTCGCTCTGCCGGACGTGGATGACGTGTTCAACGCCGATCTGGTCAACACCTACAAGAAGACGCAGCAGCGCGTACCGGTCGATGGCAAGGATTTCGACATTGGCGATGGCGACGTCACCATTGCAGCCATCACCAGCTGCACCAACACGTCGAACCCCAGCGTCATGATCGCTGCCGGCCTGGTCGCCAAGAAGGCGAACGAACTGGGCCTCAAGCCCAAGCCCTGGGTCAAGACGTCGCTCGCCCCCGGTTCGCAGGTCGTCACGGACTATTTCAACAAGGCTGGCCTTCAGGAGCATCTGGACGCGATCGGCTTCAACCTCGTCGGTTATGGCTGCACCACCTGCATCGGCAATAGCGGCCCGCTGGCTGAACCGATCAGCAGGGCGATCAATGAAAACGGCCTGGTGGCCGCCGCCGTCATCTCCGGCAACCGCAACTTCGAAGGCCGCGTGTCGCCCGACGTGCGCGCCAACTTCCTCGCCAGCCCGCCGCTGGTGGTTGCCTACGCTCTCAAGGGGACGGTGATCGAGGATTTCCTGACTACGCCGATCGGTCAGGGCGCCAGCGGTCGGGATGTGTATCTCAGGGATATCTGGCCGACCAATGATGAGGTCGCATCGACCATCGCAGGCTGTATGGATCGTCCGATGTTCCAGGCGCGCTATGCCAATGTCTACAAGGGCGACGAACATTGGCAGGCGATCGACGTTACTGGCAGCGATACCTACAAATGGCGCGCCGGTTCGACCTATGTCGCCAACCCGCCCTATTTCGAAGGGCTGACCATGACTCCGGCGCCGGTCACCGACATCATCGAAGCAAAGCCGCTGGCGATCTTCGGCGATTCCATCACGACCGACCACATCTCGCCGGCCGGATCAATCAAGGCGACCTCGCCCGCGGGCAAGTGGCTGAGCGAGCATCAGGTCGCGCAGGCCGACTATAACAGCTATGGTTCGCGGCGCGGCCATCATGAGGTCATGATGCGCGGCACCTTCGCCAATATCCGCATCAAGAATCTGATGCTGGACGGCGTCGAGGGCGGCATGACCCGCTATGACGGCGACGTCATGCCGATCTACGATGCGGCGATGAAGCACAAGGCCGACGGCACCCCGCTCGTGGTCATCGGCGGCAAGGAATATGGCACCGGATCGTCGCGTGACTGGGCGGCCAAGGGCACGAACCTGCTGGGCGTCCGCTCGGTGATCGTCGAAAGCTTTGAGCGTATCCACCGTTCGAACCTGGTCGGCATGGGCGTGCTGCCGCTGCAGTTCAAGAATGGCGAGAACAAGGACTTATTCGGTTTCACCGGCGATGAAACCTTCACCATCCAGAATGTCGCGGGTTTGAAGCCCCGCCAGGACGTGGACGTGATCGTGAAGCGCGCCGACGGCTCGACCTTCACCTTCACCGCGTTGTGCCGGATCGATACCGTCAACGAACTGGAATATTTCCTGAACGGCGGCATCCTCCAATATGTGCTGCGCAAGCTGGCCGCTTGATCGGCTGATCCGCTGGAGTAAGGCAGGAGGGCTTCTCCCAGACGGGAGGAGCCCTTTTCTCTGGGGGCGGATGTGGCGCTGTTCGTGGAAATCATCGGCTGGACCGGCGCGCTGCTGGTGCTGGCCGCCTATGTCGGCGTGTCGACCGGGCGACTGTCGGGCGGATCGGCGACCTTCCAGTGGCTGAATGCGGTCGGCGCCACCCTGTTCGTCCTCAACACCTGGTGGCATGGCGCCTTTCCATCGATGGTGCTCAACATAATCTGGAGCGTCGTCGGCTTCGTCACCCTATGGCGCATCGGACGCCGGAGAATGTCCCGCTCATGACCCGCTTCATCGACCTCAGCCATGCTATCGAACATGGGATGCAGACCTATAAGGGCGTCGCCGCGCCGCATATCTGCGATTATTGGACCCGCGACCAGTCGCGCGCCAACTATGCCGATGGTAGCGCCTTCCAGATGGGGCGGATCGATATGGTGTCTAACACGGGAACCTATCTGGATGCGCCCTTCCATCGGTTTCAGGAGGGCGACGACTTGTCGATGCTGGATCTCGACCGGCTGGCGAGCCTGCCCGCCATCGTCGTGCGGCGGCCGTTCGAGGCGGTGGGGCTGGCGACGGACGCGGCCGATCTGGACGGGATCGACGTGGCGGGACGGGCGGTGCTGGTCCACACCGGTTGGGACCGGCACTGGCGCATGCCGACCTATTTCGAGGAGCATCCCTTCCTGACCGAGGCGGCGGCGCGGCTGCTGGTGGAGCGCGGCGCGAAGCTGGTGGGTATCGACAGCCATAATATCGACGATACCCGCCCCGGCACCGGCCGCCCGGTGCATCGCGAACTGCTGGGCGCAGGCGTACTGATCTGTGAGCATATGACCAATCTCGGCGCGCTGCCGGAGGATGGCTTCGCCTTTACCGCCGTGCCGCCCAAGGTGGTGGGCATGGGGACGTTTCCGGTGCGGGCCTTTGCTTCCTTATAGTGGCAGAAAGCGGGCCATTCTTGCTTGTAGCAGGGCGATCAATTGCGGGTCCATAAACTCATAATCGTCGGGGATGTCGAGGCAGACTATCCGCGTGCCGTTCAATGCGGAACGAAAACGCTTCTGGATCTTGTTGCGGTGGGTCTTCTCCATGACGAAGATAATGTCGGCCCACCGGAGCATTTCGTCGTCCAGCGGGGTTTCCGCATCATGGTTGGTTCCCGCGGACAGGGTTTCGATGCCGGGGTGATCGGCGAAAATCTGCTCGGCGGTCGGACTACGAAGCCGGTTCTGGCTACAGATGAAGAGATAATGTCTTTCTGTCTGCGTCACGGCCCGTAACCCGTCATCGAATAGGGGCGTGCCTTCGCGCCGGTCGCCCATCTCTTGTTCGGTGTTGCCTGCATGGTGAAGCGCAGTTCGCCGCCGGCCCGAATCTCCGCGTCTGTAATATAGCTGCGCTCCAGCGGCTGGCCGTTCAGCGTCACCTTGCCGATATAGCGGTTGGTGTCGGACAGGCCATCGGCTAGCACCGTGAACCGCTTGTCGCCGACCTGCATCTCCGCCCGCTCCACGAAGGGCCGCCCGATCACATATTCGTTGCTGCCCGGCGCGACCGGATAGAAGCCCAAGGCGGTGAAGACGAGCCAGGCGGACATCTGGCCGAGGTCGTCATTGCCCGCCAGACCATCTGGGGTCGGCTTATACTGGCTGTCCACGATTTGCTTGAGCCGTTCCTGCGTGCGCCAGGGTTGCCCCGCATAGCTGTAGAGATAGGCGACATGGTGGCTGGGTTCGTTGCCATGGATATATTGGCCGATCAGGCCGGCAATATCCTCGGCATGGCTATAATCGATCCTGCTATTGTCGTAATCGAACATGGCGTCCAGCTTCGCGACGGATTTTGCGTCGCCGCCCAGCAGACGGAACAGGCCGCCCTGATCCTGCGGCATGAACCAGCTATATTGCCAGGCATTGCCCTCCGTATAGTCGCTGCCATAGTTGATCGCGGTCGGATCGAAAGGCGTGCGGAAGCTGCCGTCGGCCAGCCTCGCGCGGAGGAAGCCGGTTTTCGCGTCGAAGCTATTGCGCCAGTTCCGGGCCCGCTTTCCGAACCGGGCAGCCGTCGCGCCGTCGCCCAACTGGCGGGCGAGGCGGGCGATGGTCCAGTCGTCATAGGCATATTCGACCGTCTTGGACGCCGCTTCGGGTTCGCGGTCGATCGGCACATAGCCCAGCTTCATATAGTCGCCAAGGCCGCCATAGGGGGCATAGTCGGCGCTGGCGACCATGGCTTTGAGCGCGGTGGCGCAGTCGATCCCTGTGATCCCTTTCAGACACGCATCGGCGATCACCGGCACGGCGTGATAGCCGATCATCGTCCAGGTTTCCTTGCCGGCGAATTGCCAGACGGGGAGGATGCCGAAGGGGCTGGTCTGCTGGCTGGCGATCAGCGAGTTGACGAAATCGGCATTTTTCGCCTCGGGCTGGATCAGCGTCAGCAGCGGATGCTCGGCGCGGAACGTATCCCATAGCGAGAAGGTGGAATGCATGGTGAAGCCGGACGCGGCATGGACCTGATCGTCCGGCCCGCGCCAGCGCCCGTCGACGTCGCCCCAGACGCCGGGCGCCATCAGGCTGTGATAGAGGGCGGTGTAGACATTGGTGCGCATCGGTGCGGGGGCATCGATCTTCACCACGCCCAGTGCATCGGCCCAGGCGGCGCGCGTACTGGCCCGGATCGCGTCGAAATCGCCCGGCTCGCTGGCGAGGTTGGCGATCGCGCCATCCTCGTCCACGCCTGACAGCGCGACCTTCACTTCCAGCGGCTTGGCCAGCGCGCCGAAGTCGAGTTGCGCCACCAAGGCGCGGCCGGAGAGGGAATCGAGCGTTTCCGGGCCGCGGCCCGGCCCTTTGAAGCCCTTATAGAGGATATCCTTTTCTGTGGTGACGAACTGATGGCCGGTCAGCGGCGCGGAGAAGCGGATGGCGAAGAAGATACGGCGTGGCGTCGCCCAGCCGCGCACCTCGCGCGACCCGGTGATCGTGCCGTCGGGGCGGATACGGATGGAGGACCAGAGGATCTTGCCGGGATAATCATAGATGATGGAGCGCAGATCGAGCACCAGATGCGCGGCCTTGCCCGACGGGAAGGCGTAGCGGTGGATGCCGACGCGGGTGCCGGTCGTCATTTCCGCGCGGACGCCCGGATCGCTCAGGGTGACGGCATAATAGCCGGGAGAGGCGACTTCGTCCGCCTTTCGCGAACGATAGCCGGGCCTGTCGGGCGTTCCTGCCTCCAGCGGCACCGTTTCGCCCGCGACCGGCATCACCAGGACATCGCCCAGGTCGCTATGCCCCGCGCCGGAGAAATGGGTGTGGGAGAAGCCGAGGATCGTCGGGTCTTCATGGCGGTAGCCCGCCGCCCAATTATAGGTTTGCCGCGCCGGCCCGACATGGGTGTCGGGCGAGAGCTGGACCATGCCGAAAGGGGCGACCGCACCGGGGAAGCTATGGCCTTCGCCCGACGTGCCGATGAAGGGATCGACCGCGTCAACGGGCGAAGGCGCGGGCGGCTGCGCAGTCTGGGCCGGAAGGGCGGACCCGGCGAACAGGCTGGCGAGAAAGAGCGGGCGGGCGAGGCGGGGCAGGGTCATATTGGGGTTAGATCACGGCTGCTCCGTGCGGCCAAGCCGATAGCCGCAATTTTCGCTGCCCAAGAAAGGCTGGGCTGGCGTCGCGCCCTGGGGGTGGTTAGCACAGGGAATAATGAAGAGAGCATTGATCGTCCGTCATGTGCCGCGCGAAGGCGCCGCAGGCTACCTGCAACCGATCGAGGCGGCCGGCTATCATATCGACCGGATCGATGTCGCCAGCCCCGACTTCGCGGATGTCGACCTGTGCGATCCCGAACTGCTGATCATGATGGGTGGGCCGATGGGCGTCTATGAAACGGACGTCCATCCCTGGATATCGATGCAGATCGAAAAGCTGGCGGCGCGACTGGCGGCCGACCGTCCGACTTTGGGCGTGTGCCTGGGCAGCCAGATGATCGCCGCCGCCCTGGGTGCGCCTGTCTATCCGGGCGGGCATATGGAACTGGGCTTCGCGCCGGTCAGCGTGAACCGTGCGGGCGCAGAGTCGCCGTTGCGCCATATCGTGGATGTGCCAGTGCTGCATTGGCATAGCGACACGTTCGACCTGCCTGATAATGTCGAGTTGCTGGCATCGACCGGCAAATATGCGCATCAGGCGTTCCGGCGCGGGTCCAATGTGCTGGCGCTGCAATTTCATGCGGAGATGGGCGAAGACCCGCGTTTTGAGGATTGGCTGACCCATTTCTGGGCCGACCTCGACGTGGCCCAGCAATGCGGCATCGCGCTGCGCGAAGATCATGACCTGCACGGCCCGATCGCGGTGGCCGCAGGCAGGGCGATGATCGGCGAATGGCTGGCGGGGATAGACGCCTAGTTGCGGCTTGATCTTGTCGCGGTCTTGCTATTAACTCCGACAAATGAAGAGGAAAAATTGGGAACCGAGCCGTCGCGATCTGTTCGTGGCCGGCGCGGCGGGAATGGCGGCGGCAAGTGTGGTTCGGACAGCGGGTGCGGCCGAGACGGGCCAGCGCGTGCTGGTGCCCCGGCCGCCCATGGGGTGGAATAGCTGGAACAGCTTCGCTACCACCATCACCGAAGCGCAGGCGCGCGAGACCGCCGCGATCATGGCGGAAAAGCTCCTGTCGTTCGGCTATGATATCTTCACCGTCGACATTCAATGGTATGAGCCTGAAGCGTCGAGCTACACCTATAACGCCAGGCCGAGGCCGGCGATGGACGCCTATGGCCGGATGATCCCGGCGCCCAATCGTTTCCCTTCCAGCGCCGGTGGCAAGGGCTTCGCCATGCTGGCCAAGGCGGTCCATGATCTGGGCCTGCAATTCGGCATCCATGTCATGCGTGGCATTCCGCGCGCGGCGGTGGCGGCGAACCTGCCCATCCTTGGCACGCGCTATCGCGCGAAGGACGTCGCCGACATATCGAGTGTCTGCTCCTGGAACCCGGATATGTACGGCGTCGACATGACGCGGCCGGGTGCACAGGCCTATTATGACAGCATCTTCCACCTCTATGCCGAGTGGGGCGTCGATTTCGTCAAGATGGACGATATGAGCCGCCCCTATGACGCTCATGCGCCGGAGATCGAGGCAGCGCATAAGGCGATCATGGCGACGGGGCGGCCGATCATCCTGAGCCTTTCGCCGGGGGAAACCCCCGTGATCCGGGGCGACCATGTGCGAAAATATGCGCAGATGTGGCGGATTTCCGATGATTTCTGGGACGAATGGCCGATGCTGGAGGCGCAGTTTACCCGGCTGGAGAATTGGACGCCCTATCGCGGGCCGGGTAGCTGGCCGGATGCGGACATGCTGCCGCTCGGCCGGCTGGCGCTGGGGGAACGTAATACGCGCTTTACGCCCGACGAGCAGAAGACGCTGATGACGCTATGGGCGATTGCGCGCTCGCCGCTTATCATGGGTGGCGACTTGCGGCATCTGGACGCGGCCACGCTGGCGCTGCTGACCAATAGCGAGGTGCTGGCCGTCAATCAGGCGAGCCAGGGCAATTGCCCGCATCTCGTGGAGGATGGAGTGCGCGCCTGGTCCGCCATGCCGGAGGATGGGAAGGGGCGTTATCTGGCCCTGTTCAACACCGGCGACAAGCCGCGTGAGGTCGGGATCAGATTGCGCGACTTGGGGATTGATGGTCCGGTTGCGGTGCGCGACTTGTGGGCGGGCAAGGCGCTGGGGCAGCAGGCGGAGCGGGTGTCCGCGATGCTGCCGCCGCATGGGGCAGGCCTGTATCGGTTGAGCTAAACCCCGGAAAAGCCCCTCCCCGCAAGGGAGGGGAGCAGGTTGGGTTACTTCCGCGCCGCCGCGCTCTTGTCGCGGATCGCCTTGAATTCGGAGCCGGGCTTCCATTCGGGCCAGCGGGCCGAGAAGGCGAGGTCGCGGCCGATGTCGTACATCAGGTCGATATCCTGCGCGGCGCCCTCCAACTTCCATGTGTCGTCCACCGCGTCGCAGGCCTGATGATAGCATTGGCCGGTATAGGCATCGATCCAGGCCTGACCGGCTGCGCGGCCGCCCTCCACCATGTCGGATGCGCCGGCGAGGCCCATCATTAGCAGCACGGGGACGCCGCGCTTGGCCATGGAGAAATGGTCGGCGCGGTAGAAGAGGCCGCGTTCGGGCAGGCTTTCCTGCGTAATGACGCGGCCCTGCTTGGCGGCGAATTTCGCCAGATCATCCTCAAGGCCATTCTGTCCCTTGCCGATCAGGATCACGTCCTTTGCCTTGCCAGCGGTCTGGAGCACGTCGATGGTGAGGTTCGCGACCGTCCTGTCGATCGGATAGAGTGGGTTCTGGGCATAATGTTCGGACCCCAGAAGCCCGCGTTCTTCCGCGGTCCAGGCGGCGAACACGATAGAGCGGTCGGGGGCGGGCGCCGCCTTGAAGGCACGGGCGATCTCGAACAGGCCGGCCATGCCCAGCGCATCGTCATTGGCGCCGGCGCGGTAAATGCGGCCCTGCGCGTCCGGCGCGCCCTTGCCATAGGCGTCCCAATGCGCGCCATACATCACGGTTTCGTCGGGGCGTTTTGCACCGGGGATGCGGGCCAGGATGTTCGCGCTCCGCACGACTTCCTGGGTCACCGGGAAGGCGGCGGAAAAGGTCGCGCCCTTCAATTCCACGGGCTTGAACCTAGCGGAACGCGCCTGCTTGCGCAGCGCGACCAGATCGAGGCCCGCGCTGGCGAACAGCGCCCTGGCGGCTTCACCCTCGACCCAGCCCTGGACTTGCAGGCTGGTCAGCTTGTCGGCGGGGCGGACGAGGTCGTAATTTTCGCCGCCGGGGCTGACCACTACGTTCCAGCCATAGCCCGCGCCTGGCGTGTCGTGGACGATCAGCGCGCCGATCGCGCCGTGGCGGGCGGCTTCCTCGAACTTGTAGGTCCAGCGGCCATAATAGGTCATGGTCTTGCCGCCGAACTTGCCGAACGGGTCTTCGCCCTTGGCCGCCTCGAAATCCGGGTCGTTGATCAGGAAGACGGCGACCTTGCCCTTCAGGTCCACGCCCTTGAAATCGTCCCAGCCGCGTTCGGGCGCGGACACGCCATAGCCCACGAACACCAGCGGCGCGTTGGCGACGGCGACCTTGTCCTTGGGCTGAAGCGTCGAGAGATAGACTTGCTTGCCGAAGCTCCACGGCGTGGTGGCGCCATTTTGCGCGATCGACAGGCCTTCCGGCTGGCCGAGACGGGTATGGAGCAGGGGCACGGTCTGCACCCACTGGCCGTCAGGACCACCGGGTTCCAGCCCGAGCTGTTCGAAGCGGGCGACGATATAGCCGATCGTCCGTTCCTCACCCACGGTGCCGGGCGCGCGGCCTTCGAACAGATCGGAGGCGAGGGTGCGGACGGATTGTTCCAGCCGCCTGGGGTCGGTCTGGGCATGGGCGGGGAAGGACAGGGTGGCGAGGCCAAGGGCCAGGGCGAGGGTGCGTGTGATCATCGCGCCGATCTAACCCGCTGCGGCGATGGGCGAAAGGGCGTTTAGAATTCGATTTCGAGTTCGACCATTTCGTCCGGCTCGTTGCGTGCATCCTCGATCCATTCGCGCATCAGCGGCCAGCCGTTGATCGTCTGGCAATAGGCGGCGGACGCGTGCGAAAGCGGCACGGCATAGGTCAGGAAGCGCTGGGCCACCGGCGCGAACATGGCGTCGGCGACGGTCGGTTCCTTGCCGAACAGCCAGGGGCCGCCATAACCGTCCAGACATTCGGCCCAGATCGCCTCGATCCGCTCGATGTCGGGCTTGGCGCCGGAGAAGATGGGGAAGCGGGCGTGGCGGACCTTGAGGTTCATCGGCAGGGCGGAGCGGAGATTGGCGAAGCCCGAATGGATTTCGCCCGATACCGACCGGCAATGGGCGCGGGCGATGCGGTCGGCCGGATACATGCCGACATTGGGATAAAGTTCGTGCAGATATTCCGCAATCGCCAGCGTGTCCCACACGCTTGCCCCTTCATGCGTCAGGCGCGGCACCAGCACGGACGGGGACAGGAGCAGCAGTTCGGCGCGGTTTTCGGGGTCATCGAGCGCAATGGTCCTTTCCACCACCCGCAAGCCGGCGAGTCGGCATAAGAGCCAGCCGCGCAGCGACCAGGAGGAGTAGTTCTTGCTGGAAAGAGTGAGTTCCGCGACCGCCATGGCATACCCTCCTGCTTTGGATCAGCCTCACATTTATGATGATGCGGCGCAACATAAAAAGCATGTATAGCGTTTCATGATAATACCGATTCGGTTCGCGGACACAGGACAAGGCTCAACCCTCATCATGCGCATGCTTTACAGTGGTTATCAGGCCTGGAACGACATGCTGGCGCCAGCACGTTTCGGGGCGCAGATCGCACTTGGCATGCGCGACAAGATGGGGCCGGTGGCCGATTGGGCGATGCCGCGGCGTATGTTCGCCATGATGGACGTCTTCCAGGGTGCAAAGCTCACCCATAAACGCCCGGCCTATGCGATCGACACGGTCACCAGCGGCAATGCGGAGGTATCGGTGCGGGAGGAAATCGCGCTCGACCTGCCGTTCGGCGACCTGCTGCACTTCGTCAAGGACGAGGTGGAGGCGGCGCAGCCGAGGGTGCTGGTGGTGGCGCCGATGTCGGGTCATTTTTCGACCTTGTTGCGCAGCACGGTTGCAACATTGCTCCGCGACCATGACGTCTACATCACCGACTGGAAGAATGCGCGCGACGTGCCGCTGGAGGCCGGGCGCTTCGGTTTCGACGACTATGTCGACTATGTGATCCGCTTTCTCCAGGAACTGGGCGAGGGCGCGCATCTCGTGTCGGTATGCCAGCCCTGCGTGCCGGCGCTCGCCGCCGTGGCGCTGATGTCGGAGGACAAGGACAAGGCGACGCCGCGGTCGATGACGCTGATGGGCGGGCCGATCGACCCCAATGCCGCGCCGACCGTGGTCAACGACCTGGCCAATGAAAAGCCGATCGAATGGTTCGAGGAGAATCTGATCTCCGTCGTGCCGTTCCGCTATGCCGGGCGCGGTCGGGAAGTCTATCCGGGCTTCCTGCAACTGTCGGCCTTCGTGTCGATGAACATGGAACGGCACAGCGCGACGCATCGCGAACTCTACCAGTTGCTGGCCGACGGCAAGGATGTCGAGGCGGATCGCATCAAGACCTTCTATGAGGAATATTTCGCGGTCCTGGACATGACCAAGGAATTCTACCTCGAAACCGTCGACATGGTGTTTCAGCGGACATTGCTGTCCAAGGGCGAACTGACCGTGCGCGGGCGCAAGGTCGATCCGGGCGCGATCCGTAACACCGCACTGCTGACGGTCGAGGGCGAGAAGGACGATGTCTGCGCCGTGGGCCAGACGTCGGCTGCCCATGGCCTCTGCACCGGTCTGCGCCCGCATCTCAAGCGCCACCATTTGCAGCCTGGCGTGGGCCATTATGGCGTGTTTTCGGGCAGCAAATGGGAAAAACAGGTCTATCCGCAGGTGCGGAACATGATTTTGGCGATGAACTGACGGCTGGCTGAGGCCGCTGTCGCGTCGGGGGTCTGTAGCGTTGCCGGCGCTTATTATCTCATGATTTTATAGACTTGGGTCGGCGTTGCGCGCCGATATTCGTCCTGTCCGGTCGATATGGATCGTCCGGAACTTCGCTAAGGTTGCGCATGTCGTGCATGGGGAATTTGCATGAACCGTGCGCCGCTGCGGTGCGGACGGGGAAAAGAGCCGACGATGGGAAAGAGCCGAGCGGCTTTTACCAATATGGCGACATGTAGGACAGGCTGGGTAGATGGCGACCCTGACAATCCGCCGTCCGATCAGCCCTTCTTCTGCTTGTCGATGAGGACAGCCTGCTGCCATGTGCCGGGCGCCTTGTCGGTGCGGTGGATGCAGCCGGCCCAGCAGCAGGGGCGCTTCTTGCCCTCCAGCAGTTCCTCGCGGGTGCGTTCGATGCGGCGCTGGCGGGTCCTGGCCTGTTTCGCATCGTCCACCCAGCAGATGAACTCGTTGCGGCCGAGCGGGGTCAGCCCTTCCCAGAGGTGCAGGATATGTGGGTCCGATCGCAGGGCGGCTTGCAGGTCTTCGGCCGCTTCGTGGACCGTGCCATGGGCGAATGCGTGTGCCAACAATGCCTCCTCACGATGCCTGCGCATTCTGGTGGTCAAAGGCATGAATGTCCATGCCGGGGCGGCAGTATCAGCCCTCCGGTCGGGTCCAGATCCAGGTGCCCCCGATCAATGCGGCGGCGACGGGGACGAGACACCAGGGGAAGGGGGAGAAGATCAGCGCGAGGGCGACGCTGAAGGCAAAGGCGGCGAGCGCGGCCTTCTTGCCCTTGCGACTGATCGCGCCGCGTTCCCGCCAGCGCCGGATATGCGGACCGAAATGCTTGTGGTCGAGCAGTTTCGCTTCGAGCCGCGGGCTGGAGCGGGCGAAGCAGAAGGCGGCGAGGATCATGAAAGGGACGGTGGGGAGCAGTGGCAGGAAGGCGCCGATCGTGCCGAGGCCGATCGAGAGGAAGCCTGCGATAAGATAGAGATGCCGCCGCATGATGCTCCTGTCGGGGCGAAGCGGGATAGTCGGTCTTCGCTGCTATTGCTTCGCAGCTGCGGGGTAGGATGGCAAGTGGATGTGGGGTGAGAATCAGGGGAGGGCGGGTA
>NZ_JAIQXR010000037.1:0-20209 GCF_020166615.1 Sphingobium sp. 3R8
GCTGGCAAGGGTCAGGTGGCGAACGGTGGTGCGGTCGATCTTCTCGGCGCGGTAGAGATCGCGGATGCGGGGCAGCAGGTTGCCCAGCGCCAGCACGCGCCGGATGGTGAGTTCGGGAAGCCCGAAGGTCACGGCGATGTCGTCCACGTCGCGGCCTTCCTTGACCAGCCGGACGAAGGTTTCCCACTGGGTCACTTCGTCGGGATCGAGCCGCGCGAGGTTCTCGATCAGCGAGGCTTCCAAGGCGGCGGTATCGTCGCCTGCCTCCATGATCGCGGCGGGCACGCGGCCGAGCTCGGCGTCCGCGCCCTCTTCGGCGAGGGCCAGCCGCGCGGCGTGGACGCGCCTGCGCCCCGCGACCAGTTCGAAGCGGTCTTCGGCCGCGCCGGGCCTCACGATGACGGGGACGATGATGCCGCGCTTGCGCACGGTCGGTAGGATGTCGGTCACGTCGGGGGCCTTGCGTCCGTGGCGCATGTTGACCTTGCTGTCGTCGATATTGCCAATGGCGATGAAGTCGAGTTTCATGGGACTACTCCTTGTGAGTGCCGGTCCGTCGCTCTTGCCGGATGGCGGATCGGCTTTTCGGGGTGGCGGCGAAGCGCGCCGCCTCGCATCATCCCGCCGTCAGCCGGACGGAATCTCAGGGTTCGCACTGGGCACGGCAGTGCGGCGCAGCAGGGCCTCGGCATGAAGGATCGATCCGGCGCGGCGCGCCCATTCGGCCCAGACCGAAAGGGGATGCGGCGTCTCGAAGGCGATATCGCGTTCGATCCGCAAGCCGAACGGCAGGCGGAGCGCCGCGATCTCCGAGAGGCTGAACACGCCCATTTCGGGGCAACCGAAGCCGAGGTCGGCAAGGCCGAACAGGGTATCGCAATCCTCGGCGAGTTCGGTCGCCAGCCACGTCGCCGCGCTCAGTGGGTTGAACAGCTTGACCAAGGGCACGGGATCGAACCGCTGGCCGCGCTGCTCGCAGACGCCTTGCGAAATCGCATTGGCGCGCAGCGCCGTATGTAGTTGGGGGGTTAGGAGGATCATGCCGCGATCCTCCCTTCGATGCCGGTTTTCCCCGCTTCGCGGTGCCGCGCCAGCAGCCAATCGGCGGCCTTGCTCGCCGCGCTGGCGGCGCGGAAGATCGCGCGATTATCCTCGCGCAGCACTTCCAGCCATGAACCGATATAATCGGCATGGCGCACGGTCGGCACGATGCCGAGCGCGGCACAGAGGAAGGCCGATCCCATCTCGGCGACCAGTTCCTCACGGGCGTAATCCTTCGACCCGAAAGCGTTCTTGAGGTCGCGGCCCAGCCGTTTGGGGTGGCCGGTGGCGTGGGTCAGTTCGTGCAGGCAGGTCCGGTAATAGTTGATCTGGTCGAAGAAGGCGGGCTGCGGCGGCACCGCCACGAAATCGGGGTCCGGGGCGTAGAAGGCGCGGTCGCCGCCGATCCGAAAATCGACGCCAGACGTGGCGATCACCTCTTCGGCCAGCGGCACGATCTCGCGTTCGGGCAGCGGCGCGGGATCGCTGGCAAGGCCGGGGCGCAGGCCCTCACATTGCGCGACGTTGAAGACGGTGAACCGCTTGAGGAAGGGCACGGCCTTGGCCTCCCCGCCGTCGCGCGCGGCGCGTTCCTTCTCGGCCTCGGGCGTGAAGCGGTCGGCATAGACGACGGTCTGCCCGCGCTCCCCCTTCATCACGCAGCCGCCCGCTTCCCGCGCTTGCCGGAACGTCAGCCAGCTTTGCGAGGGAAAGCCGCGCTCGATGACCGCGCCCCACAGGATCAGGACGTTGACGCCCGAATAGGATCGCCCGGTCAGCGCGTTGCGCGGTAGGCCGGGACCGATCCCGCCGCTCCGTCCCCATGGTTGCACCCATGGGAAGCGCCCGGCTTCCAGTTCGGCGACGATCCGCCCGGTCACCTCGTCATAGAGGCTCGCGCGATCTTCCTTCGATTGATCGGCGCGCCGGTTGCGGCTGGCATTGCGGCTAGATGGTCTGGGCACGGCCTGTCCTCCAAGCCACCCCGAAAAGGCACAAAACCTCCCCGCGAAGGCGGGGGTGGGCGGCGAGACGCGACCAAGAGGCCCGGCTCCAGCGGGCGAAGACACCGAAGGGCGGAACGAAAGTGGAGCACCCCGATAGGGGTTGGCTTCGCCCGCGACGGGCCTAGCCGGGAGCGCCGCCCGCACCCGCCGTAACGGGAGAGGTAAAACAGCGCCGCCGCGCCAGCGGCGACATCAATCGCGCCATGCGATCGTCACCGCCAGGCCGAGACCCGGCAAGCCGGGGCTTGGGGGCGAGCGCAGCGAACCCTAGAGCGCGGTCGCGCATGCGCGAGGCGCCGTTCTTCGATCGTCGATCTGCTATAATCAGGATCCGAAGGTGGCGACGGCTTCGGAGAGTCCCTCGCCAACAATCCAGCGGGCACGATCGAGATGGGATTGCCAGCATAGCTGAGCGCCGGCTTGGTCCGGATCCAAGTGCATCAGTTCGATTGCGGTCTCACGCCAGTCGGTGCCTGCGGCCTCGGCATCGAGCAAGGATGCATAGAGAGCCAGTTGACGTCGGTCATAGTCCGTAACGGCTGAGCCGATCGTCGGAGCAACGTCCATAACCGCATTCATGCCGAAATCCTCAAAGGGCGCCATCACCTTCGTACATTATAATGCGTAGCACCGAAATAGACGAACGGTTCTACGGTCTTGATGAACCTGTTCGATCTCATCGGCACCAACTGCTATTGGTTGCGGAAGGACGCGGGTCTAACGCAGGAAGAGGTGGCGGCGAGAATGGGAGTTAGTCACTCCCACTACAGCGCCATTGAGAATGGTAGACAGAACCTCACGTTCGGTACGTTCGACAGGCTCTATAAGGCGCTCGGTGTCCGTCCAGCCGCTTTGTTCGATGAAGGACGCCCGCCAAAGCCGATGCGGGCTTCGCCATCACCTCGCACAAAATGAGGTTCTCCAACCTCTATCCGGGACGACTGCCTTCTAACGATCACTGCCCGGGCTGAGCAATTGGGCAACACTGGATCGCGACAGAAGCTTGGCCAGAGCAATCAATCGTCGCGTTGAAGATTTGGCCCACTCTCCATCGCCGGGCCAATCGTGCAGGCCAAGAACATCTCTCGCAACGTGCCGTAGGCTGCACCCGTGCCGCCGGGCGTCGGCCGCACGCAGGGCGAGGACGAGCCGCGGCAGCGCCTTATCTTTAACGGTTGTCCAGGCCATGCCTTGCATTAGCTGATCGAGCCGGCGCAGCGCCGCAATCTGCGGCTGCAAGTCGCGGCGAAGGTCAACGGCCGGCTCGATTCGAACGCAGCCGTCCCGGATCGATCCGGCCATGACGTCGATCCGAAGCGGTTCGCCGCCGCAACCAAGCCAGACATGCTCGCATCCGCTCTCGCCAACCACGACGCGCCAGCGATGTGCGCGGCCAAGCCAAAACGCTCGGCCGTCATCGCCTTCATGGAAGCAGCGCACGCCGAGCACGCGCGGATCGACGGCCGCCGACCAGACCGGCGTCACGTCGGCGCACGACCGCGCCGGGTCCTCAGCGAAAGTGCAGCCCCCACCGCGCGACGAACGCGCTATCGGCCGGCCGGGATCGATCGACCGAAGCAAACGCCGCCTGGTAGGCGGGGTCGCGCCTCAGCACCTCCCAGGCGAGTCCCGAACGCCCGCTACCGATGATCGCGGCATAGGCGGTGGGATCGCCCCAGTCGCCGCCGATCGCGCCAGGCACTCACGAAGCCTCGATCTGCGCGGCGACGAAAGCCGCCGCCGCCTCGGCCTGGCCGGGCCGCAAGGCATCGATCGCAGCCATGTGCCGAGGCAATGCGTCGCCCAGCAAGATTGACGGGCATTGGCCCTCGACATTGCCGAGATTGGGCCGGTGCTGTGCATAGCCGACGAGCGCGGCCAGTTCTGGCGGGAAGTTTCGGGCGACGGCGGGCGGATAGACCAGCCATTGCAGTTCGAACGGCTTCAGCCAGCCCAGGCAGTAGCTGACGATGATGCCGCGCCGCGTCATCTCGGACCGATTGCCGCCGCCGCCGTGGAGAGTCGAGCCCAGGAACAGCAGCGCGTCACCCGGGCTTACCTCGGGCACGATCGCTTCATCTTCGGGCAGCACGACATCGGGATCGAGATGGCTTCCGGGCCAGAGCCGGGTGCCGCCATTTTCCCGCGTGAATGGCGCGAGCGGCCACATGACATTGACCAGATACTCCAGATTGCCCTTCGGCCCCGCCCACATGTCCTGGTCGCGGTGCGGAAGCTGTGGCAGCGCGCCGGGATGGATCTCGACCGCCTGGGTGAGATTGAGCGCGATGCGATCGCACCAGGGGAGCAGCAGGCGCTCGACGGTCGCGAGGACATGCGGATGCTGGACCAGCGATGCCGCAAGCGGCGAACGGGCCAGCAGCCCACCGAACCGCTTGGTGCGGGCACCGTAGAAGTCGCCCTGGCAATGCGGTGTCGCCGCGAAGACCGGTGCAAGGTCACGTTCTAGGCCGGAAAGGATCGCCGGATCGAGCGCCCGCTCGACGACGCAATGGCCGTCGCGCAAGAGCCGGGCGGCGGCGCGGTCCACGCGCGCGCTCATGCCGTCACGGCCCGGGCGGACCCGACATAGGTGCCCGACCAGCGCAGGCGCTCGGGGGTGTCGGCACGGACGTGCGCCGCGAAGGCGCCTACCAGGCCGCTATCGACCCGGACGGCCGGGCCGAGCGGTTCGGCCAGCCAGCCCATGGCGAGAACTTCCTTGCGAAAGGCGTTTGGCAAAACGCCGGTCAGGCGATCGATGCCACGCGGGAGCGCAAAGTCGACCATGGCCGAGATGAGCTGGTTGCGAAGCTCGCACCGCCGGACGGCACCGTGGCGCTGCGGCAAGCACAGCCGGGTGCTCTCCCAAGTGGTCGGTCCCACCGGCACGCCGGCCGGGCACAGTTGCGGAAAGACCGTCGCGAGCATGTGGGGAACGGTGCTCGGCATCAGCCGCAGCGATGCCTCGTGCGCGCCGGCATCGTCGGCGGCGACGATATAGACGGTGGACGGGGTGTCGAACTGGTCGATCTCGAAGCGGCCCTCGACGACGGGGATATCCCAACCGAAGAGGTCGACGAACAAATGCTTGCGGTCGATGAACATGGTTTCGAGCAGCCGGCGGTTGGCCGGGTCGAGATGCTTTTCGATGATATGGATCATGGGCGTGCTCCCTTTGCGAACAAGCGACAAGGAAGCAGCAAGCCGGCCTCGAAACAGGCCGAGCAATTGCTCGGGTTGATCGGCCCCGAAGTAGTCGTGCGACTCGGTCCGGGCCGGATGGCACAATGCGATCGCCGGCTGTCCGTCATCCGCTTGGCTCGCAGCCAAGGTAAAAGCGATGGTCCGAGTGTTTCAGCCTCGGTCCGGCAAGCACCGTTCTCTGGGAGCCCTGCAATCACGACCCAGCCGGGCAACACCATCGAGGGCCTCGGCGAGATGCATCGCCATTTTGGCTCCCAGCCTTTCCTCGACCTGGCGATGCGCCGCCCGCCAGAGCGGCAGCGCAGCGGCGAGGATCTCTCGGCCCTTGCCGGTCAGCGTCACGACCCGCACGCGCCGGTCGGACGGCCCGCTGACGACCTCAGCAAGTCCGCCTTTTTCGAGCTGCTTCAGGTTTCGCGAGATCGTCGTGGGATCGATCGCAAGCACGTCGACCAGCACCGGGACGCGCTGGCCCTTGAGGCCGGCCGCAGCAATGGCGCTTAGCAGTGTCAGCTGCGGAGCCTGAAGTCCCAGGGGACGCAGCGCATCGTCGTAGGCGCGCGTGATGATGCGTGCCGCGCGCCTCGATCGGAACGATAGGCAGGCACTCCGGATTTCTTCAGAAGCCTTGATACTTGCATCTACATCTTTCATGCTTGGCCTGTATCATGACCATCGGCGATCACGCGAGTCGGCAATTGCGCCATCTCGGCGATCGCGGCGAAAACCGGCAGCAAGGATCATGGCGAAGCCCGAGACGATCGAAGCCTATGTCGACGCCGCGAACCCTGAGGCCCAGCCGTTGCTGCGCCAGCTCATCGGTGTCCTGAGGTCGGTCGCGCCCGATGCCGAGGAAGGCATCAAATGGGGCGTTCCAACCTTCACCGCGAAGCGGATCCTGTTCACGGTCGCCGCCCATAGGGCCCATGTCGCCTTCGCGCCGACACCGGCGGCGATCCGTGCGTTCGGGGAGCGTCTCGAAGCGCTCGAAACTACCATGGCGACGATCAAGTTTCCGATCGGCTCGGTGCTGCCGATCGACCTGGTGCGGGATATTGCGGAGTTCCGCGTGCGCGATGTTCGCGAAAACGATGCCCGGTGGATGTGAGGCAAGGACATGGCGAAGTTCATCGCGCTCTACATTGGCTCGGTATCGGCGGCGGAGAAGGCGGACTACGCCCCGACGCCGGACGACGAGGCGATGTGGTCCAGAGGCATGGCCGCTTGGGGCCAGTGGATGAGCGACCATGCCGACGCGATTGTCGACGGCGGCGGACCGCTCGGAGCGACCTTGCGCATCTCGCCGAAGGGTATCGAACCGCACGAAAATCGGATCGTGGGCTATGTGATCGTCGAGGCCGACAGCCACGAGGCGGCCGCCCGGCTGTTCAGCGATCACCCGCATTTTGCGATCATGCCGGGCGATTCCGTCGAAATTCTCGAGTGTCTGGCCCCGCCTAGTCCGGCAGCCTGATCGAAGGATATATGCGATGAAGCTCTATGGCATGCCGCCGACCCGGGTGCTGCGCCCGCTATGGCTGCTCAACGAGCTTGGCCTCGACTATGAGATGATCCCGGTGGACCTGGGTGCCGGCGCGCACCTGACGCCCGAGTTCCTGACGATCAACCCGGTCGGGAAAGTGCCGGTGCTCGTCGATGGCGACATACAGGTGTCCGAGTCCGCGGCGATCTCGCTGTACTTGGCCGAGCGATATGGCGGTGGGCGCTTCATACCCACAGCGATCGAAGATCGCGCGGCGATGTACCAGTGGATCATGTTCCTGGTGACCGAGATCGAACAGCCGCTCTGGCGGATCGCCTTGCACACCGGCATCTATCCGGAAAGCGATCGCCGGCCGGACGAGCTGCCGCTCGCCGAGCGCGACTGCCGGCGGATGCTGGTGCCGATCGAGAGCCATCTCAAGGGCCGCAAATGGTTTGTCGGGACTTCGCCGTCGGTCGCGGATTTCATCGCGGCGTTCACAATCGACTGGGCGGACGAGGCGGGCTTCCTCGATCAGTCGCCGAACGCGCGGCGATTCGTCGAGCGCATGTACGCGCGCGGTGCGGCGCCGCCGACGATCAAGGAAAGCTGGGCCGCGCTCGAACGCGGCGACCAGCCACCGGGACGGCGCGCCGCCTGAGAGACGGGCTCATCGCAGCTCCTCGATACCGATCTCGCCGGCCAGGACCGCGCTGACCGCGAGCTCGACGCGCCCGCGCACGCCGAACACCTCGCGCGCCTCGGTCATGTAGCCATCGACTGTTCGCGGCGTGATGCCGAGTGCGCGGGCGATCTGCTTGTTCGAAAGACCGCGGCCGCCAAGCAGGATACAGTCGCGTTTTCGCGGATGGAGGCTGGTCCGAGCGACAGGTGTGCGAAGGCCGAGGGTCAGCCTGCGCGCTGCCTGGAAGGCGAAGATGCCGATCATCTGGGCCGGGCCAAGATAGCGCGTCGCACGATCCGGCCGTGCCGTGCCCGCGAAGGTGCATGATCCCAGGCAGTCGCCGAGCAGTACGCATGGCACGGTGATGCCCTCGTTGAGCCCGGCGCGCAGGCCGTCTTCGAGGCACGTGCGATCATGGCGGTCGAGCGCGATGATCTGACCGAGTTCGGACCACAGAAAGGCGCCTTCGGCGAAAGTACAGGCACGAATGACGGGGTCGCGGCGGAACAGGCCTTCGCCGATTATGCGGTCGGCGATGGCGTCCGGATAGCGCTTGATGTCGACACGGCCAGCAGGAGCACCGCGCAGGTCGGCGTGATGGATGAGTGCGTAGTGGCGGAAGCCCATCTCGGCGGTGACCGCCTCCATCAGCCGCGCGAGATCCTGTGATGTCTCAGCCTGCCGGGCTGCGCGAATGAAAGCGTCGGCCAAGGCCGCTCCCGATGCCATGCGCGACTGCCGGCGGGCCACCTACATCCCCGATCGACTAGTGCCGCGTCGATGGACGGGATGGCCAAAGCCGGCCACCGATGTCGTTGATCGCCGGGATCAGGCCAGGGGCGGCGTCGAGGGAAATGCCATCAATCATCGATCCGTTCTCGGTAGGCCGGGCATGCCCGCGCCGAGATCATCCAGCAGGCCGCGACGAAGCGGACCTCGCCGCCGAATAAAAAGGGCTCGAACGCAGTGCGTACGCGCTCGACGATCGCTGCCCGCTGGCTTGGATCAGCGACATCTCCCAGGACGCGGCCCAACGGACCCAACCTGGTGAAGAAGCGCTCAAGCTCGGAAGCGGGAAAGCTGCACGTAACATTGATCGGGCGAAGTTCGACCGCAGCCCATCCACTGCGTCCAAGCACCGAACGAACATAGGCTGGGTCGGCGAAGGCGAACTGGCCAGGACCGCCGGCGCGCGGCGGGACCGTTCCCAAGAGTGGTGCCGCAGCATTTTCGGCAGCCGTCATGAACGGGTTTTCGGCCGCGCTACGCCAGGCGAGCAGGCGCATCTGGGCCGTCGCGCGCGATGCCCGGCGCAGGTTCTGGAAAGCGGCGACTGGATCGGCGAAGAACATGACGCCGAAGCGCGATACGATCATGTCGAACGACGCCGCGCCGAACGGATAGGTCTGCGCGTCGGCCAGGATGAACCTGGCCGGGCTGTGTTCGGCGGCCGCGCGCGACCGGGCCAGGCCCAGCATTGGCGCCGAGACGTCTATGCCGGTGGATGAGCCATGATCGCCGCGGAGCAGGGCAGCGGCGAGTGTCGTCGCGCCGGTTCCGCAGCCGACGTCGAGCAGGGCCTTGGGTCCGACCATCCAGATCGCCTCGACGAGCCGATCCTCGAGCGGCTTGAACATCGTGTCGAGCAGGTCCTGCTCCGCCGCCCACGCCTCGCCCGCCTGTCCATTCCAAAGTGCAGCCTGCTCGTCGTACCCTTGAACAGCAACATGCATCGAAACCTCCTTCAATATTGCCAGGAAATGCCGGAAGTGCGACGTTGCCACTTCAAGCCAACTTGAGGTCAAGCGTGAATTTCCTCGATATCTCACAGGTTGCCCAGAGGTCCGGCGTCGCCGCGTCGCGGCTGCGCTATTATGAGGAGCGGGGCCTCATTGCGTCGGTCGGGCGGCGCGGGCTTCGCCGCCTGTTCGATCGCTTCGTGTTCGACCAACTCGCGCTGATTGCCCTCGGCCAGGCGGCGGGCTTCTCGCTCGACGAGATCGCCGCGATGCTCGGACCGGACGGGCAACCCCATATCGATCGGTCGATGCTGGCGGCGAAGGCCGAAGAACTCGATCGCACCATTTCCAAGCTCGCAGCGCTGCGCGACGGCCTGCGCCATGCGGCCGCCTGTCCCGAACCGCGGCATGTGGAATGTCCGAAATTCCAGCGGTTGCTGAAAGTGGCGAAATCTCCCGCGCGGAGGCGCAAGCGATCGAATGAGGTACAACGCCCTGACCCGGGCACTGCTCGACCGCGCCTTCGATGAGCATTCGCCCTGCGGGCGGTAAAATCGAGAGAGGCGCCGACAATCACATCGCCGGCGGCGACAGGACTCATGCGGGTTCATGCCCGGCCGATCATTCATGTCGGCCACCACCAGAGCCGGCCCGATCAGCCACGAGCGAACCCAGCGCCAGGACCATGCCGACGCTCATGATCGCCATGCCAAGCATTGCCCAGCGCGACGGGTCTTCTCCGAGCAGAACGTAGGCTGCAGCAGTGGTCAGTGCCGGAACCGCAGCCGTGAAGAGCGAGATCGTCGTCGCGCCGAGCAGCGTCACCGCCCGCGTAAAGACGAAGATCGAAAGCGTGCCGATCAGGACACCTTGAAAAAGGACTTGGAGCGCGACGTCGCCTACCGCGGCCCGCGCCAGGTGGCTGTCCGCCAGCAGTGCGTAGGCGGGAAAGAAAAGAAGTGCGGAAACGACCGCAACCGCGGCGGTCGCCTCTATCGCAGGTAGCCCGAGCCGCCTTACGAATAGGCCATAGCCCGACCAGCAGAGTGACGCGAGCAGCAGGCACATGTCGCCGAGGAGTAGCTTGGGCGTAACGGCCACGATGCCGTCCCCCGCGACGAGCAGCACGCCTGCCAAGAGCAGGACGAAGCCGGACGACTGCCCGCCCCGCGGGCGGATTCCAGTCGTTGCCCAAGTTAGAAACGCTGTGGTCAGCGGCAGCGTACCGTGGAGCATCACCGCGCCGTGGCTTGCTGGAGCGAGCGAGAATCCGAGATAGGCGAGCAATGCGAAGCCCAGACCGCCCATCAATGCCAAGCCCACCAAGGGTTCCAAAGGGCGGGCAAGCAGGCGGCGCCGAATGACCAATGGCATGAGCAGGATGCCGCTCGTCCCGAAGCGAAGCGCCGCGAGGTCCGCCGGATCGAGCGAGCCGCCGTAGCCGGCCCGCGAGACAATCACGAAGCTCGAAAAGAGCGCGACGACCCCGCAGCCATATACGAAGCCGATGGCTCGTCCCCGATCTAAGCTTAGCATATCGGCGGCCACCAACGCATCAGCGGGGGAGGACGGGGCTCGGGCGGTTTTCCTGGATCCATCGGGCTTCATCCGCCGTGCCCGCTAATGGTGGCCGGAACCCTTCTATCGACCAGAGCTCATGGCTGGTCTCGTCGATGTGATATTCCCAGGAGAAGCCTCGCTCCTTGATGAAGGGGGCGAGGGCCTCGTCGCACAGCGCGATCCACCTCGTGCGCATGTCAGCATCGGGAAGCGTCCGGGCGATGTGGTCGATCCAGATTCGCACGAAGTCGCGTCGCGGCTCACCGCCGACGTAGAAACTGTGGTCGGCGACGGGCTGGAAAATGACGCCGACATAGAAGCGCGGAAGGCGGTTGTAGAGTGCGGTGATGCGTTCTGAGAGAGCGCGCTTGTCGCTTTCGTCGAAAGCGTCCTCCGGATGGTATATCTTCCAAAGAGGCATGGTCGTCTCCATTGACTATGATGATGACTATCATCATTGAGTCTCGGGAGAGCGTCAAGAGGCTTGGTGAATGCGGATCAGTCGAGAAAAGGCCCGGGAAAATCGCGAGCGCGTGCTCGCTGTCGCATCGCAGCGGTTTCGGGAAAACGGCTTCGACGGTGTCGCTGTCAGCGACATCATGCGGGAAGCTGGATTCACCCACGGGGGCTTCTACAATCATTTCGCGTCGAAGGAGGAATTGGCTCGCGAGGCTGTGGCTTCGGCTTGGACAGCGATCGCCCAAGAGCGCGAGCGAGCGGCCGACATTCCCGAACTGCTTGCCGCCTATCTGTCGAAGGCCGCTCGGGGCGCACCCGGCAAAGCTTGTCCTGCCGCCGCGTTGGCGGGGGATGTCGCGCGCCAGGGCGACACCGTCAAAGCGACCTTCACCGAGGGCCTCGCGGGCATGATCGGCGGCGTGGCGGACGGCCTCGACGGGGATGATCCCGCCAAGCGCAAGCTCGCGATTGCGGTCGTATCGCGAATGGTCGGTGCGCTGATGCTCTCGCGGGCGGTACCAGACGACGACCCGCTTGCTGCCGAGATCCTCAGCGCCAGTCGCGAGGCGATCCTGGAGGAACTTGGCCGGGTCGTCGGCAAATCGGAAGCCTAGTTGCTGGAGGCTCGATCGGCAGCCGCCGCCTGATACACGTGCGATATTTCGGGGAACTGCCGCGAACGAACCGACGCCGCATAGCTTTCTGCGGCGCGGGTGATCCGCTCCGCGAGATTGTCGAAGGGCTTCACGAACTTCGCCGTGCGCTCGAACATGCCGAGCATATCATCGACGACGAGCACCTGCCCGTCACATCGGACGGAGGCGCCAATGCCAATTGTGGGGCATTTGACGCCTTGCGTGATCGAGTCCGCGAGCGTCTCGATCACCGCTTCCACGACGATGGCGAAGGCGCCCGCATCTGCGACGGCAAGCGCGTCGTCCATAAGAGCCGAAAATTCCGCATTGCCCTGGCCGCGGGCGCGGTAGCCGCCCAGCACGTTCACCCGCTGTGGGGTGAGCCCGACATGGCCCATGACCGGGATGCCGCGGCGTTGAAGGAAGCTGATCGTCTCTGCCATCTCCACGCCACCCTCCAGCTTGACGGCGGCTGCTCCTGTCTCCCGAAGGAGGCGAGCAGCGGATCGGAACGCCTGCCGGGGACCTTCCTCGTAAGAGCCGAAGGGCATGTCGATCACGACCAGCGCCCGGCTGCTCCCGCGAACTACCGCCGCACCGTGGGCGATCATCATGTCCAGCGAAACGGGGAGCGTCGTCGGAAGACCGTAGACGACCTGCGCGAGACTGTCGCCGACGAGCAGAATATCGCAGTGCGCGTCGAGCAACTCGGCCATTCTCGCCGTGTAGGCGGTGAGCATGACGATGGGCTCGTGCGATGATTTGCGCGCGGCGATGGCCGGGACCGACAGGCGTCGGGCGGCAAGCGCAACGGGATTGGGGGCAGCTTGGGTCGACATGGTCGCTATCTCCGCCTGCAAGTAATCAAATTCGCCGAAGCCAAACCTGGTTCACTTCGTGGTCGCCGCCTTTGCGGAGCACCACGTCGGCTCGTTCTCGCGAAGGCAGGATATTCTCGCGAAGATTGGGCAGGTTCGTCCTGGCCCAAAGCTCCTCCGCAAAACCACGAACCTCCGCTTCCGAGGCTCCGGCGAGATGGTGGAAGTGGGCTCGCCGGTTCGGGAAGGCGGACTGCTGGAGCAAGAGGAAACGCTCGACGTACCAGCGGCGAATGTCCTCCTCGCCCGCATCGACATAGATCGCCAGATCGAAATAGTCGCTCGCAGTGACCGCGGGCGCAGGTCGGGCCACCGAGCCGGCGCCGATCTGGAGCACATTGAGCCCTTCGAATATGAGAATATCGGGTCGATCTACTTGTATGACCTCGTCGGGCACCAGGTCGTAGGCCTCGTGCGAATAGACTGGTGCGTTCGCCTGTCCACAGGCGCGGAGGTCCACCAGGAAGCGGTACATGCGCGACAGATCATAGCTTTCCGGGAAGCCCTTGCGACGCATGAGGTCGCTGTCTTCGAGCCACTTCTTCGACCTCAAGAAGCCGTCGGTCGTGACGATCTGCACCTTTGGACCGCCGGGCAGGCGTGACAGCAGCTGCTCGAGCAGCCGCGCCACCGTACTCTTCCCCACGGCAACGCTGCCAGCGAGGGCGATGATAAAAGGATGCACGCCATAGCCACCGCCGAGAAAGCGTCGCCGGGCCGCAAGGAGCCCCCGCGAAGCGTCAACGTGAAGTTCGATCAAGCGGACGAGCGGCAGATAGATCGCTTCCACTTCAGCCATGGTCAGGGGGTCGCCTAACCCGCGTACGCTCTCCAGCGCGCCCGCATCCAGACCGGACGCATCGGTCCTGCCGAGCGACCGCCACTCAGCTCGTTCGAAGACGTCGAAGATCGATGCGTGCGATCGAAGGTCGCCTGCGCCTACCGTCCTGGGAAGAGGCGCGGTCACAGGGCTCGTCATCCGCCGGCCCCATCGTGTGCGCTCCTGCCGGAAGCATCGACAGGCGCGTCGATCGTGTCATTCCCGGAAACCGATAACGATCGATCCTCGTCCCACACGTTCGATATGAAATCCCGCATCAGAGCAGCGCATTCTTGGTGATGGGTTTCCAGCAGGAGATGAGGCCCGTCGTAGATGTGCATGTCCATGCGATCGAGTTCGCGAGCATAGGCGAGGACCTCGTCTATCTCGAAATAAGGATCGTGCCGCCCCCACAGCATCAAGGCAGGCGGCTGGTGCTTGCGATGATAATCCGAGATCTCCGGGAAGCGGGCAACGTACCGGCCGTAGTCTTCGAAGATGCGAAACTGGATATCGACCAGCCCGGGCCGGCTCATGCGTTCCCAATCGAGATGCCAGCCGTCGGACGCGATGCCGGGCTTGAGCCGATCCGGGATATCACCAACGTAGGTGTGCCGCACGCCTTCGTAGTTCAACCACTCCGGAAGCTTGGCGCGGTTCTCGGCGGTGGGCTCCGACCAGTAGGCCTTGTTCCCCTCCCAATCCGGGCCGAGCCCCTCATGGTGTGAATTGCCATTCTGGATGATGAGGCCCAGCACCCGGTCGGGCCGCGCCAGCGCCAGATAGTAGGCGACCGGCGCGCCGAAGTCGTGAACGTAGAGGAAAAACCGATCCATGCCGATCTCGCGGGTCAGCCCTTCGATCGTACGCGCCATCGCCTCGAACGTGTAGTCATAGTCGGCGGATGCTTCCGTAAATCCGAATCCCGGCAGGTCCGGCGCTACGACGTGCGCGACCTCGGCAAGAGGACTCATCACGTGACGGAAGTAGAAGGATGAGCAGGGCTGGCCATGCAGGAGCAGAATTCCGGGATCCCCGCGTCGCCCCGCCTCTCGATAGAACAGGTTCACTCCGTCGATCGCGGCGGTGCAATGTCTGGCCTTTTGAATCTTGAGCATGCGCCTGTCCTCGGTGATGCCGATGTCGGCGAAGAAACGGAGCAGACATCAATGATGACATATATCATTATTGGCTTCAACGTCCGCTCGGCGTGCGGGACAACCCGATGACCGAAATGGCCGATAATGAAGGCACCCAGAGGCTCATCATTCTGACGGGCGCCATGGCGGCGGGCAAATCGACGGTGGCGCAAGGTGTCGCCGAACGGCTGACGAGGAGCGTTCACCTGCGGGGGACGTGTTTCGCAAGATGATCGTTCGCGGCGCCGCGACCATGGGGCCGCTGCTCACCGCTGAGGCGCACGCACAATTGCGCCTGCGCCATGCCATCGCCTGCGACGCTGCGCGCGCCTATTGCGACGCGGGCTTTTCAGTCGTTTATCAGGACATCATCCTAGGCGCCGATCTTGCCCGCGTCAGGGAAAGGCTTGCCGATCTGCGTCCCCTGGTCATTGCGCTCGTGCCCGATGCCGCGACACTGCTTGTCCGGGATTCGAGCCGCCCGAAGACAGGCTATTCCGAGGGGTTCCCGCCTGAAATCCTGGTGCAAGCCTTTGCGAAGGAATTGTCACGGGACGTCGTGCGGATCGACACAAGCAGCATGACGGTGTCCGAGGTCGTCGATCGGGTCCTGTCGCTTTAGCCCCCGGTCGCGCGTCCGGCGAAGGGCGGCGTCAGCGCCAAATACTTGAACGAGGCGGCGACATCTGCCGGAAGCATCTGCGTACCGGGGGAAGCGGACGGCCCTGACCGGTCGCTCATGCAGCGACAGATTGATCCGCCAAATAGGCGTACACGGCTGCGGTGATCTCTTCCTTGAGCTTGGGACTGCGGAGCTTCTCATGATCGTTGAGGACTGCATCATCAATGATCGCGCGCGACATGCTGTGGATGATCGTCAACGCGCTTCCCAGATCGAGAGTGCTTCGCATGCTCGCCCGATGCGGTTGGAGCAGCGCGAGCCCGAGTGAATAGATGCGTGCTCGCATCGCGTCTTCCCACGCCTTCAATTCCATCGCGGGAATACCGCTCGTAAGCACCCGCTGGACCGCAGGATCGGCAGCGTGAACGTCGACGATCTGCTCCACGGCGGTGGCTATCGCACCGCGCAAGGTCGCACCCGAGCCGGTTTGCTCCAGGGCAGCACGGATGGCGTGATAGTTGGCGTCGGCGTGTTCTTGCAGCAGAGCGGCAACCAGCGCCTCCTTCTGCGGGAAGTACTGGTACAGCGAGCCGATGCTGACGCCCGCCCGCTCGGCGACGCGGTTGGTGTTGAGACCCTGGTAGCCGTCGCGAATCAAAATGTGAGCCGTGGCTTGCAAAATTGACAAGACCGTCGCGCGAGCGCGGGTCTGACGAGGCAGCTTGCGGGGCTCGAGCGCCCTTGTGCGCGACATCGTTCGAGCCTCCGAAAGCGAGTAGCAAAAGTGCCCCGATCCTTCACTTTCTGGCGGCGCCTCGGATCGCGCGCAACCTTGGAGTGGTGAAGAGATGGCGCTTTGGACCGCGGGTAGGTTCCTGACGAACCACTATAGGGGAGTAAGCGTAACTCTATTTATGGCACTGGCGACCGGATCAACGGCGGCTGAAGCCCGGGAGCCGGAATCCGAGAGTTCATGGAGTGCCAACGACATACACGGTGCGATATACGCGATGCCGATCATCGCCCCTGAGTATACTGGCTCGGGAGACTACACGGTTAGACCGTTTGCAGGGCTCCATGTCAGCAACGGACCCTACTATATTCGATCGGAAGGTGCCGGGCTCGTCGTCAACCTATCCCCTTTGACGAACATCATCGCGGGACCGGCCGTCAATTATCGATTCGGGCGAGATGATGACGTTGAAAACGTGTCTGTCGCCGCCTTGGGAAAGATCGACGGCGCATGGGAAGCAGGCGGATTCGTCGGACTTTCCTTTCACAATGTCCTCGTCGAAGCTGATCAGGCCGAGGCTAGAGCGAAGGTGCTGTTCGATCTTGGCGATGTTCACAAGGGGCGGGTCGTCGAACTCAGCCTGTCTTATCGGGCACCGGTCAGCGACAGGATCACCGCTTCGATCTCCGCCACTGCGGTTCACGGCGACCGCAAATACATGAACACCTATTTCGGCGTGAAAACCAAGGCTTCAGTTCCCGACCTCACGCCCTTCGCCGCCAAGGCCGGTTTCCAGAGCGTAGGTGCGACGGGAACGGTCAATTTTCGGCTGTCAGAGCGCTGGGGTCTGCTCGCGATCGGCGGATACGACAGGCTCTTAGGCTCGGCGAAGGATAGCCCATCGTTCGCAGCGTCGGCGAGACCAACCAGTTCTTCGGCGGCGTGGGCTTGCAATACGCCTTCTAATTCCGATCGCTCGCGCTGGTACCACAAAGGTGCGCCGAACGAAGCGCGAGGGCGCGCCGGTTGGCGCCGCAACGCTAACTGCAGATTGCGAGGCTCGGGAACCAGCAATCTGGCGCCGAGCGCCGAACGCTGCCAGCGCCAACGTGACCGCGGAGCGGCTGCATCGAGAACCGCGCAGCGAGCGCATCCCGCCGCTACGCCGGTGCCGACCTTAGGACGAAGCCAGAAATCCCAGCGTGGTCGATCCGCCGCGATGGGAAAGCGCCAGCGCGGATGGCCTCACAAAGACCCACAGCGTCACCCGCCGGTCCCTGACCCGATGTCGGCAATTCTGGGACTTTAGGGCAGCCCGCGAGCGAAGGTTCGATAGCGGGCGGAGGCTCGCATGACCCCGACCAAGCTGCTCATCGGACAAATTCTCGTCGTGCTCGCGATCATCGTCGCGAGCATCTGGATCTCGACCCAGTGGGCCGCCGCCCAGCTCGCCTACCAGGCGGAACTCGGCAAGCCGTGGTTCGTCGCATTCGGGCAGCCGATCTACCATCCATGGTCGCTATTCCCATGGTGGTATCATTTCGACGCCTACGCCCCGGTCATCTTCGACAAGGCAGGGGCGATCGCGGCGGCGGGTGGCTTCATCGGCTGCGGCGCCGCGATCTTCGGCTCGGTCTGGCGTGCCCGGCAGTCCAACAACCTCACGACCTATGGGTCCGCGCGCTGGGCGACACACAAGGACATCAAAGCCGCAAAGTTGCTCGACGAGCGCGGCGTCGCGCTCGGCCGGATCGGTGGCGATGACCTTCGCCATTATGGCCCGGAGCATGTCATGGCCTTTGCGCCCACGCGTTCGGGCAAGGGTGTCGGGCTCGTCGTCCCCACGCTGCTCAGCTGGACCGGCTCGACCATCGTCCACGACATCAAGGGCGAAAACTGGGAGCTGACGGCCGGCTGGCGCGCGCGCTTCTCGCACTGCCTGCTGTTCAACCCGACCGACGCGCGCTCGGCGCGCTACAATCCGCTGCTGGAAGTGCGGCGCGGCGTGAACGAAGTTCGCGACGTCCAGAATATTGCCGACATCCTTGTCGATCCTGAAGGCGCGCTCGAACGCCGCAACCACTGGGAGAAGACCAGCCATTCGCTGCTGGTCGGCGCGATCCTTCACGTTCTCTATGCCGAGGAAGAGAAGACGCTCGCCCGCGTCGCAACCTTCCTGTCAGACCCGCAAAGGAGCTTCGCGGCAACCCTGCGCCGGATGATGGCGACCAATCACCTCGGTAACCTTGATGCTCCGCTGGTGCATCCGGTGGTCGCTTCCGCGGCCCGCGAGCTGCTCAACAAGAGCGAAAACGAGCGCTCGGGCGTGCTGTCGACGGCGATGTCGTTCCTGGGTCTTTATCGCGATCCGACTGTGGCGGCGGTCACGGCCGCCTCTGACTGGCGGATAGCCGACTTGGTCGAGGCCGCGCATCCGATCTCGCTCTACCTCGTGGTGCCGCCGTCCGACATCAGCCGGACCAAGCCGCTGGTCCGCCTGATCCTCAACCAGATTGGTCGCCGCCTGACCGAAGAACTTCACGGCACCGGCAAGGACGGCGAAGCCGCGCAAGGCCGTCATCGCCTGCTGATGATGCTCGACGAGTTTCCGGCGCTGGGGCGGCTGGACTTCTTCGAGACGAGCCTCGCCTTTCTCGCCGGCTATGGCGTGCGTGCCTTCCTGATTGCGCAGAGCCTCAACCAGATCGAGAAGGCCTATGGCGAGCACAACGCCATCCTCGATAATTGCCATGTCCGCATCGCCTTCGCGACAAATGACGAGCGCACCGCCAAGCGGATCTCGGACGCGCTCGGGACCGCGACCGAACAGCGGGCGATGCGCAACTATGCCGGGCACCGGCTCGCGCCTTGGCTCGCCCACGTCATGGTCAGCCGGCAGGAGACCGCGCGTGCGCTGCTGACGCCGGGCGAAGTGATGCAACTCGCGCCGACCGACGAGCTGGTGCTGATCTCCGGTCATCCGCCGATCCGCGCGAAGAAGATGCGCTATTATGAGGACCGCCGGTTCACTGCCCGGGTGCTCCCGGCGCCGTCGCTCGAAACTGACGGCTATCGCGATCTTCCCGCCGCACGACCCGACGATTGGGCTGCACAGATCCGCTGCGTCGATATGCGTCTCGCCGCCAAAAACGACAGTAACAAAGGCGCAGATGACGGCGGCCTTGAACAGGCCCGCCATCCCGCCCACGAAATCGAGCCTGCGGTCGTAGTCGAGCCGGAAGTTGCCGATCCGCTGGGGCTCGGCGAGGAAGATGGAGACCATGCCGCCGAGCGCCGGGCGATGGACAGGGTGCAGGCGCTCGGCACTGCGCGCACCGTTTATGGTCTCGATGCCGCCTCGGGTCGTCCCGACGACCTGCAGCTGGGGTTCTGACCATGGAAAAGGTCCGCCACCAGCTGTTCCTGCCAAAGCCGCTCTCCGACCGGCTGGAGGCGCTCGCCGCCAAGCCCGGCGCCAGCAAGTCCGCGATCCTCGTCGATGCGGTCACTGCCTGGCTTAGTCGCCGCGGGGCCTCTGACCTGGAGGATCGGTTCGCGATCCGGCTCGACCGACTTACGCAGGCGATCGGCCGGGTCGATCGCGACGCCTATGTCATCCTCGAGACGCTGGCGCTGTTCATACGCTTCGAGCTCGCGATCCAGACACCGCTGGCCGAGAACGATGCGGCTGGCCGCGCGCTTGGTGCCAAGCGTTTCGAGGCCTTCGTCACCCAGGTCGGTCGGCAGGTCTCGACCGGGCGTCGCACGCTCGGCGCATCGGGAGATGGCGAATGAGCGCCACTAGCCGTCCAACTGATCTGGCCGCCGATCGCCGCCGCCGCATGCTGATCACCGCGCTCGGCGCCGACATCGCCTCGGCCATGCGCGATCCGCTGGTCATCGAGATCATGGTCAATCCCGACGGCGCACTGCGGCTCGACCGGCTCGGCCAGGGCCGCACCCATACCGAGGTTCGGATCGAGCCAGAACAGGTTGAGAGGATCATCCGGCTCGTGGCGAGCCATGCCCGCGCCGAAGTCCATGCCGAGCATCCGATCATCTCGGCCGAGCTGCCGCCGCATATCGAGGGCCGGGCCGGCGAGCGCTTCGAAGGTGTCCTGCCGCCAGTGTCGTCGGCGCCGTGTTTCTCGATCCGCAAGCCCGCGCAAAAGCTGCACACGCTCGATGACTATATCGCTGA
>NZ_JAIQXR010000038.1:0-18020 GCF_020166615.1 Sphingobium sp. 3R8
TACATTGATGGACGAATCTATCACCCGCGCTGCCGGCGGTCTGAACGGCCAATTGTGCGATCCCACGCAAATGCATGGGCTCGCTCGCGAGGCCGGTCGACCTGCCTCGCAGCGCACCACATTATACAAGCCTGTCATTGCCCCCAGTCTGGAGGCCGCCGAATGACGTGCAGTTCAGGGGTGATCCGCCGAATCGCGGGCGATGGATATGATGTCCAAACTGGCTTCGATCGTTCGGGGGACGAGTCTGGACATATCACGCCTGGAAATGCCCATGACGCTCGCCGACAGCCCTGCGGGATGGACAGAATAAACCTGGAAGCAAGAACGGCGCAAACGTCGCCAATTAATGGAAGGATAAGAATAATGTCAGTCGAAGAGCAAAATCTGCAAATCGTAAAAGACGCATATGCCGCCAGCGCGCGCGGAGAACCGCAAGGGTTCACGGCAAGCTTTACGGATGAAACGGAAATCCACGAGGCCCCTTCCCTGCCCTATGGCGGCATTCACAAGGGCGTCCAAAGCTTCCCGAGCCTGATTGGAAAGGTGCTGGAGCATTATTCCAGTCTCAAATTCACCAAGCACAACATCATAGCCAGCGGCGACAACGTCATCTCCTGGGGCGTGCTTGATCTGGTCGGCAAGAAAACGGGAACGCCCGTCACCATACCTTTGGTCGAAATCTGGACGATCGTCGACGGAAAGACACAAAAGCTAGAAGTGGTATATGGCGACACCGCTGCGGCGCTGCGGGCTGCCGACCTCATATAATCGAGGCATAAGGTGCCGTTCGCTTGAACCCGCCGAGGTCCAGCAGGAGAGCTTGGACCGGCTGGGCGAGGTAGCGATGTATCAACTGGCTCGATTGATCGGACCATTGTTGTACCATCGCTATCCCCGCCTTACGTCATGAGGCTGTCGGCGCAAGCATTTCTATGATGCGCATATCGGTGTGGTTGTCCGGACCCACCGGTTTGAAGCAGACATGGTCCGCGCCGGCATCGAAATGCTCCTGGATACGCTTGCGCAGGGCGCTTTCGTCGCCCCATGCGATAATGGAATCCATCAGATGGTCAGAGCCGCCATTCGCGAAATCGGCATCGCTGAAACCCATCGCGCGCCAGGAATTAAGATAATTGTCGAGGCCAAGATAGAGTTCGAGTTCCGCTCTGGCGATGGCGCGTGCCTTCGCCGGGTCGGTTTCGAGGATCAGCTTCTGCTCGACGCATAACAGCTTTCCCGGCCCCAAAATCTCACGGGCCTGAGCCGTATGTTGCGGTGTCACATTGAACGTATGCGCGCCGTCCGCCTGATCACGGGAGAGTTCGAGCATTTTGCCCCTGAGCGCTGCCAGCACGATAGGCGTCTTTTCGGCTGGAGACGCGGCATAGTAGGGCGCTCCTGCGATGCCCTCAAGATAGCCACGCATCGCGGCCACAGGCTTGGTATAGTCATGACCGCGTATGCCCTCGACAACCTTGCGATGGGATACGCCCAGCCCCATGATGAATCGGCCCCCGGACAATTCGTTCAAAGCACTGCCGGCCGCTGCGGAGGCGACGGGATCGCGCGAGTAGATCGACGATATGCCGGTCGCGACGATCATATTCTGCGTATTAGCAAGCAGCAGCGCGGAGGCTATGAATGAGTCGCGCCCGAACCCATCCGGCATCCATATCGCGGAATAGCCAAGTGTTTCCGCACGCCGTACAAAGTTCACGATACGCGGTGCGGTAGCGCGCCCTAATCCTGCTGAATCGTCATTTTCAAAATGACCGATCGGACCATCGAGCGCTACCCATATACCTAATTTGCCAAGTTTCATTTCCTGCTCCCTTACCTTCGATGACTTGCCTAAATTCCATATGGCTCACCGCGATATGATCGCGATGCCGCCGCCGGGCGCCACATGAAACCCCTGTGCGCCTATTTAGCTATCGCAAACCCTCACGTTCAGGGTCATCAGATTTTGCAGACAACACCCCCCGAAGAGTGAACTTGAATGTCGCCGCAAGCAGGTGATAATCGCTGGCCGGGCGCATGCACATATGGATGGCCAGGCCGCGTGCCATGACCAACAAAGTTTCCGCGCGTTCATCGATTTCCTGCCTCGTAAGACCACGCAATAGGGGTTCGATAATGGTACGGAACGCACTACGTATCCTTTCATCGGCCCGCAACACGAGGTCGAGGAACTTAGGATTGCGTTCGGCTTCTGCAATGATTTCCAGCGTCAGCGCAGACCGGTCATGGCTGAACAGCGACATGATCTCACTTGAAAGCGCTTCGATGACTGCTAGCCTGTCAGACGCGACGTGCTGTCCAAAATGGCTCATTTGCAGCATGAAATCCTCGAAATCACGCTCGCAAAGCGCGATCATGATCGCTTCTTTCGTCTCGAAATATTGATAAATATGCCCGCCGCTCATCGACGCCTGCGCTGCAATCCGGCTCAGGCTTGCCGCAAAGCCGTCGACACGAACGCAAGCCCTCGCCGCATCCAGTATCTGTGTCTGACGCTGCACCCGGTTTTCCAAGCGGGTCGTCGGCTTATTTGCGTTTTTCATTTTCACCCTCTCTATCCGCTTAGCAAGCGCATAAGTGATTTCCCAGCCACTGCATGGTCATCTCGCAAACTAGAATGGTCAACCGTTCTTTGTTGACTTGCGTAGGGATCGACGGTACCAGAGGCCATCGTTTCTGCACATTGCGCGGAAGCTAAAAAAATTGTGCTACCCGGAGAGATCTGAACGTTGTGACAATCGAGCAGAACTCGACCGACGCGCATAAACGTCGGCTGTTTGACGCCTTGGCGAATGCATGGCGAGCCGCTTTGCCATTCCTGCGTCCGACATGGATCGGATGTCTGTGGCGACGGTGATCGGCGAATTGCTGCGCCACGAAAACCCTGCCGATCTTGTCCCCCTTCTGTAATGAGCCTTTGTTCGTCAAGTCCCTCTGAATGGTTATCTCGTCGCCAGGATCAAGCTTCTGTCCGTGGTCAGCACGAAGGCTGCCACACCATGCCATCAGATCCTCAAGCCGGCAGATCAATCTAGGAAGCGTGGTTTGCCGAAGCATTCACAGCACTACACACGATCTTGCCAAGCCCTCGTCCCAGCGACGGGACCTCCTTAGAAGCGTGCCGTACCAGGCGCGCCTCGATCAGCATTGCTTCCTTCAAGCGGCCATTGCGGTTGTGCCCCAGCGAAAGTCGGTGGCGTCCATCCACATGCGATGGAGCACGACGCCCAGTTTGCGTGCGAGAGCGACCTTGGCGCGTTTCATGCCCCGGCGCTTCGCCACCTCGAGCGCCCAGCGCTTCAGGCTGGAAAAGCACGTCGCGCATGTCAACATGATATGCGCCGCCTCAAACAGCGCGGTTCGCACAATCGCGTCGCCGACCTTGCTGACACCCCCATCCCGGTCGGTCTCGCCGGACTGATATTTCTTGGGGGTCAGCCCGAAGTAGGCGCCGACCGTACTCGATTTTCCGAAGCGTGCCGGATCGTCGACAGCCGATCGATATGTCAGGGCGACCAAAGCACCGACCCCGGGAGTGCTCATCAACCGATGACAAATCTTGTCAGCGCGCGATCTTCAGCATTTCCCAGTGGAGCCTGGTGAACTCCCCCTACAACGTCGTGCCGCCAGCATCGCGCCGATCACCGTCTCCAGAGTGGCGTGCCCGACGATCAGTTCCTCGATACGCGCTTCGAACCGACCGCGGCTGACCTCGCGACCTTCAGTCCATATCCGCGTAGTATCCCCCGGATGCTGAGTTCGACGTCAAGCAGCTTGCTCTGTAGAAGCTTGCGACCGACGAGTACAGCGCGGGTATCCTGCGATGCCACCGATTTTGCATGAACCGGCCGATACCAGCCCATCCGCAGCAATTGGGCAATCGCGCGGGCATCTTTTCGGTCGGTCTTCACGGTCATCGCCGAAAGGGCCGCCTTCACGTGTCGCGTCTCCAGCAAAACAACCTCCCGACCAGCGGCAACAAGCCCGGCATGCAACCAATGCGATAGCGGCCCCGCCTCCAGCCCGATCCGACACACCGGCAATTCCAGCTCGCCGAAATACCGCACCAGCGCCTCGAGCTCGCTGGCGACCTTGACCTCGCGGACAATCTTACCCTTCGCGTCCACGATGCACACACTGCTCTCTTTCAGAGAGACATCGATTCCGGCATATTACTCCATGGCTGTTCCTCTCATGATACTTGAGGCCGATCACTCGGACCCCGTTTCCAACACCATCATTCTGAGGAACAGCCACCAAACTTGGCTACTCTTGAAACGTCGGCCCATTACGGCATCTAGGCAATTGTCCCCACTTGCAAGAGCTTGTGTATCCAAATGCATGCAACGCTAACGGTTTTGCAAACCAAGCCTAGCATTCATCAGACCCACAACAAGCTATTCCGTGAATTTATCGTTATGAAGTCAGGGGTTTATGCGCAACCTGAGGTCCTTTGCATAGCGATTGAACGGTTTGCCTACCCTAGCATCCTTCAGCACAAGCCAGCAGTTATCACTAGACGCGGATTGCCCAGCTGGTTGTGAATTTAATGCATGCGCTTTAACAAGCACTGATCGTTACAGCGTGGATCCAAATAACCGCGAACGCGATGCCAGGGAGGATGCGATGAAACTGCGAAATAGTAAGTTGCTTTTTGCTACGGTCACAAGTTTTTGGGGGCTTTCGTGTTGGAATCCAGGCCTCGCTCAGACCACGAACGATGCTTCGCCACAGACGAGTGCGCGCAATCGAGATGGGGCCGACGGAGATATAATAGTTACCGCCAGAAAGCGAGAGGAAACGTCGCTGGAGGCGCCAGTCGTCTTAAGTGCGGTCGGAGCGCAAGAAATGGAGCGGCGAGGCATCAACGGCCTAGATGCCATCGCACGCGCAGTTCCCCAATTGCTGAGCGGTGAGGGCGGCGGCACCATCCAGGGCGGCATAATCGCTCTTCGTGGCATCAGCAGCCCCGAGACAAATCCATTCGCCGATCAGGCTGTGTCGTTTAATGTCGATGGCGTGCAAGTTGCGCGGGCAGCGGTTCGCCGCCTTGCAACGATGGATCTGGCGCAAGTCGAGGTCCTAAAAGGTCCTCAGGCCTTGTTTTTCGGGAAGAACAGTCCTGGCGGAATCATCTCGATGCGCAGCGCCGATCCCACGTCGAGCCTGAAAGGCAAGTTGAGCCTTGGTTATGAAGCGAACGCTCAAGAATGGCGTGGGGAAGGCTTTATAGCAGGCCCGCTGACAGACACTTTGGGCGTTCGTGTGGCCGGCTACTATTCAACCATGCGCGGATGGGTCGAGAATACCGTTCCAGATGGCGCATTTTTGAAGCCAGACCGCGGCTATGGCCCTTACAACAGGGAATATGCCGGACGGATAACCTTTAAGTGGGAACCAAGCGACCGCTTCAACGCACGTTTTAAGCTGAGCCACAACAAATCCCGCGGTGATGACGCTGCGGCGAATGTGCAATATGTCGATTGCCCTCGCGGATCACCGTTTGGCGGCGGTATCGACGACTGTAAACCGAATGACAAAGTCTCGGTAGGCGAACTCGGCCCCAACTTTGGCTTGGTCGAGCCCGAATTCGGCGATGGTTCCACCCGAAGCAGATCAATGCAGACGCTTGCGTCGCTCGAGCTGAACTATGACTTGACTGACGAAATATCTCTCGCCTCGGTCAGTGGGTACTATAAAAACAGCTTCTGGAATCGCAGCAACTACACGTCCAGCTACATTCCTGCCGGCCCTCCCCCCGTACTTGCCAGCGTCAACCGCTATCGCGTACGCGATCTTTCACAGGAGATTAGATTATCCAGTTCGTTTGACGGGCCTCTAAATTTCCTGACTGGCCTTCACTATAGTGAAGGCTATGCCGAAACCGGATCGGTAGCTTACAG
Organism: Sphingobium sp. 3R8; assembly: GCF_020166615.1. NCBI lineage: Bacteria > Pseudomonadati > Pseudomonadota > Alphaproteobacteria > Sphingomonadales > Sphingobiaceae > Sphingobium > Sphingobium sp. 3R8. The sequence continues at coordinate 5,928 of NZ_JAIQXR010000038.1, forward strand.
AAACGCGCTAGCTCCCGCTTACAATAATAAGTTCTTCCTTCGTCAAGAAGGTCAGGCATGGTCGGTTTTCGGACAAGGGATGTGGGACATCACCCCCGAGTTCAGCCTCTCGGCGGGCGGGCGATATTCGCATGAGGAAAAGGAGCTTGTAGACGTCAGGCAAGGACAGCCGCAGCCGTTACCGATCGCAACGGCCGTGACCAAGAGGAAATTCAATAACTTTTCTCCCGAAGTTACTTTATCCTACATGCCTACCCGCGACCTCAATGTTTTTGCGTCGTATAAACGGGGCTTCCTCTCGGGCGGCTTCAATTCCGGGGCAGGCAGCTTCCGTGACGATCAGAGCTATGCAGAAGAGCGGATCAAAGGATTCGAAGCAGGCCTCAAGGCGTCCCTCCTCGACGGTGCATTGCGTACAAACTTTGCTCTTTACCGTTACGAGGTTCAAGGCCTTCAGGTGACGATCGGCGTTCTATCTCCAATCAACAACATAACTTTCCAAACAGTCCGCAACGCGGCAAGCGTTACGACCAAGGGCGCTGAATTCGACTTTAACTATCGCGCTCCCGTTGAGGGGCTGACTATTCGCGGTGCGCTGGCGTACAACGATGCCAAAATCGGAGATTATCTGTCACCATGTTTTGTGGGGCAGACCCCTGGTCAGGGCTGCACCTTCAATCCCAACCCAGCAGGCATCCCCCAATCTCAGCAACTCGGCGGCCAGACCCTCTTCCGCGCACCGAAGTGGAGCGGTTCAACCGGGTTCGATTATGAGGTTCCGCTTGGGGGAGGCCTCAAGATCGCCCTGTCCGGCGACATGACCTTTACATCGAAATACTTTACCTCCTCGGACAATGCTCCTCGGAGCACTCAGGGAAGTTACCAGCTATACGACGCGAGCCTCAGGCTTTCGGATGAGAGCGACAAGTGGGAGATCGCGCTTCTTGGCAGGAACCTGTCCGATGAATATTATTTCGTGAGAAGCAGCACGAATATCTTCACGGGCGGAGGCACAGGTACCGCGGGAGGGTTCATCGGCGATACTGTTGCCTCGGTCAGCCGCGGTCGCGAAATTATGGCTCGAGTGACGTTCCGCTTCGGCGGCTGATGCTCAGCCCAGACAACATATTCAAAGAGGAAGTCATATATGTCCACCCTGCCACGCAGCAGCGCTCTCTCAATGGCCATTGCACTGTCCTGGCTGTCAATGCCTGGGGCAGCCACCGCTCAATTGTCCAATGAGCATCAGGTATCTGGCTCGGATATTGGCCTTACCGACGCAGAGTCGGTGAGGCGCTATGATGAAGAACCAGCGCCCGCTGCGGGCAGCCCGAACGTGGTCTATATCGTGCTGGACGACACAGGCTTTTCGGACATTGGATCTTTCGGATCTGAAATCAAAACGCCCGCAATAGATGCGCTGGCCGAACGGGGATTGCGCTACAACAATTTCAACACCAGAGCGATCTGCTCACCCACCAGAGCCGCGCTGTTGACGGGTCGTAATTCCCACACCGTGGGCGTTGCGAACGTCACCAATATGCTGAGCGGCTTTCCTCATGGGCAAGGGCGGATCAGCCATCAGGCGGCGACTGTTGCCGAGATGCTGCAATCGAGTGGGTATCGCACCTTCGCTGTGGGCAAATGGCACCTGGCGCCGCTGTCGCAGACCTCCAGCCGCGAACATTGGCCGGTTCAGCGCGGTTTCAATCAGTTCTACGGCTTCCTTGATGGAATGACAGATCAATATTACCCGGATATCGTTATTGACAATACACCGACGGATATCGAGCATAAGAGCAATTATCATGTGTCCGAAGACATCGTAGACAAGGCGATAGGCTATGTAGCAGCCACGACATCGGCTTCGCCCGACCGGCCATTCTTCCTGTATGTTGCATTCGGCGCGACCCATTCTCCACATCAGGTTCCGGCTTCGTATATCGAAAAATATAGGAATGTTTACACAAAAGGCTGGGATGCTATCCGCGCGGAACGATTTTCCCGGCAGAAAGAACTGGGTATTATCCCGAAAGATGCGAAACTTGCTCCACGCAATCCCGGTGTAAAGCCATGGTCCGAACTTACCCCGGTCGAAAAGGACGTAAACGCACGGTTTCAAGCGACATATGCCGCGTTTATGGAACATACTGACGAGCAGGTCGGTCGGCTGGTCGATTTCCTCAAAAAGTCGGGGCAGTTTGACAATACGGTGATCGTCTTGTTGTCGGACAATGGTGGAAGCATCGAGGGGCACGATAGCGGAACGCTCAACGAAGCGGCCAGCCTCAATCGAGTTCCGGAATCGGCCGACGGCATGATCGGACGCATAAACGAGTTCGGGTCCAAGACCACCTACATGAATTATCCGAGCGGCTGGGCGCAGGTCAGCAATACGCCATTCCAGTTTTACAAGACGACCGTGTGGGATGGCGGCACGAGAACACCTTTGATCATTTCCTACCCCAAGATGATAAAGGGCGGGGAAGTGCGCAAGCAGTTCGTCGATGTGATCGATGTCACCCCCACAATTCTCGATATCGCCAAGATCACGGCGCCGACAGAGTATCGGGGGATACCGCAAATGCCTGTCGCTGGGGCGAGCTTCAAGGCATCTCTAACCGATCCATCGGTCGGAGCGTCGCGCCACACACAATATTTTGAATTGTTGGGCCAGCGAGCAATTTGGCATGACGGATGGAAGGCCGTATCGGAGCATGTGCCAGGTCAGGATTTCTCCTCGGACAAGTGGCACCTGTACAATTTGAACGTAGACTTTACGGCCGTGGACGACCTTGCCTCACGTTATCCCACAAAGCTTCAAGACCTGAAGGACAGATGGTGGAGCGAAGCCGGAAAATATGGTGTGCTCCCGCTCGTGAACGCGTCCCTTCTAGGGTCTTTCTCAACGAAGGCCGCATCCATACCTGCCTACAAAACACGGCGCGAAACGCGGCCTGAATATGTATATTATGCCGGGCAAGCACAGTTGATACGTGCTGACGGTCCGCAAATCGGTTCCGGCTCGTTCAAAATTGCGGCCTTGGTGGCTCCGACAACCGGCAAGGAGTCCGGAGTATTGATAGCGGATGGCGATGCATTTGGCGGCTACACCTTGTATATCAAGGAAGGTCGTCTCACATTCGAGCAGAGCGATCTGGGTGTGACGCGCACAAAGGTTGTGGCAAATACCGTTTTGGGATCTGGCGTAAAAAAGCTCGAAGTGCGCTTCAAGCGGACGGACGCGAATGGTGGGGTAGCCTCGCTCTATTATGATGATGTAAATGTCGGGAACGGCACGATCGCAAAACGGACTACCAATCTCCCGTCAGTCTCCGGGTTCGGGATCGGTAAGGATGTCAGCGGACCTGTCAGCAACGCATATCCCGAAGACAACGGCTTTCCGCTGTCAGGGGGTGCGCTCGACCGGGTGGTCGTCAGCATCGAACCTTGATCAGTCGAGCGGGAGTGCCCACAAGCGGACAAAATGAAAGCGAAAGCTATATGCTAAGGTTGGAAGGCGGCGTCTTCTGGATGGGTTCTGATGAACATTATCCCGAGGAGGCGCCGTGCCATAGAGTGGAGGTCGATGGATTCTGGATCGACGAGACACCAGTCACCAATCGGCAGTTCATGCAGTTTGTTGAAGCGACAGGGCATGTGACGCTCGCCGAAACTCCGCCCAGCGCAGAACTCTATCCGCATGCCGATCCCGCGCTTTTGCAGCCGGGATCGTCACTGTTCATCAAGCCCGAGCGGCATATTGGCGCGCTTGACTCATTCCAATGGTGGTCGTTTTCGTTAGGGACAAGTTGGCGCAATCCACAGGGGCCGAACAGCAGCTTTACCAAGTTGCTTGAGCATCCGGTTGTCCATATCGCCTATGCAGATGCCGAGGCTTATGCAGCATGGGCGGGAAAGCGGTTGCCAACCGAAGCCGAGTGGGAATTCGCGGCGCGCGGTGGCCTCGATCGCGCCGCCTTCGCTTGGGGCGATGAACTGGCTCCCCAAGGTCGAATGTTGGCCAATTTCTGGCAGGGAAATTTCCCTGGTGAAAATACCCTGGTCGATGGGTACGAACGCACCTCTCCAGTCGGCACCTATCCCGCGAACGGATACGGTCTTTATGATATGATCGGCAACGTATGGGAATGGACCAGCGACTGGTACTCTGATCGCACATCTATAGATAATAGTTCGTCGGCTTGCTGCATCTTACGCAATCCGCGAGGTGGCTTTGAAAGCGGCTCTTACGACAGCAATGATCCGGGAACAGCATTTCCACGCAAAGTCTTAAAAGGCGGCTCGCATCTGTGTGCAGAAAACTACTGCCGACGATACCGGCCTGCGGCTAGGCATCCGCAGACAATCGATACTTCCACGTCACACATTGGATTTCGCTGCGTGAAATCTTGAGAACTAGCACGCCCTGACGAACATGCCGGTCGATAGCCTGCTCGGTAAAATGAGGCTACTTTAGCCGGCATTCGGTCCTTAGGATCTGCAATGCTATAATGATCGGAGTGCTATTGAAGTGGACATGTCAAAGTCTAGACATGCTTTGGTTATCTCAGCAGAGCGTCATTTCGGGGCCGTAGGAATATCGGGCGCTTCGCTTCGAACGATTAGTGAGAATGCAGGTTATAAAAATGTTTATGCGGCTCAATATCATTTCAAAGATAAAGATGGTCTAATTAAAGCGATTTTTCAGATGCGGCGGCCGGAATTTGATGTACAGCGTGAGGAGTATTTTCGGCAGAAAGGTATAGACGTCGGATGTGCCTCATTGAAGCAATTAATTGAGTCGATTTATTTTCCGATATTTTATCAGAAAGACGATAATAATATTCGTACTTATGCGCGGTTTGTGCAATTTTTAGTAAGATATGAAAAATTTGAAACTATCTTTCCGTCAGTTGCAGATACAGCACCTGTGACCGAAATTATTATGAATGCTCTACGCAATCATGCGCCCATCATGAACGATGAATTATGGTTTACCCGCAGACGAATATTAGCTCGGTTTGCATTAGATGCGATTGCGGACTTTGACCGAAAAAGCATAAAGACAAAATTAAACGATGTAGAGTATTTCGATGAAATATTACGATTGCTTGTTCAATCATTTAAATGCGAAGCTATTCAATATATTTCGTGAATAGAATACGAATTTTTTAGTGCCTGATTCATAATTATTCAGTGTACTCCGCGGTCTTCCTGCCATTCCCGCCACGCTTATGTTGATCCTTGGTATTTTCGCAAAACCCATGAAGGAGCGATAGGCATCGCCGTCGAGCTAAACTACTTATACCACTCATCTTAATTTGGATCAGACACTCATCCGCACCTGCTCCGTTTCTAATTTCTACCATCCACCACCCAGCGCCTTGAACAGGTCCACCCGGGCGGATGCTGCCCGCTGTAAGGAAGCGGTATAGGCGCTGCGGACCGAAAGCACATCAGCCTGGGCCAGGAGCACGTCGAGATAGCCGATGGATCCTGCACGATAGCGAAGATCTGCGAACCTATACGCCTCGCTGGCGCGCATCTGCGCCTCACCCAGTGACGCAAGCCGATCCTGCTCGGTGGCCACCATTGTCAAAGCTTGCTCGACCTCCTTGAGAGCATTGAGCACGCGCCCGTCGAACGCCGCCAACGAAGCGTCACCCTGCGCTTGCGCCTGACGGATACGCGCACGCGCGACTGCGACGTTGGGAAAGCTCCAGGAGATGAGTGGTCCCAATGAGAAGGACAAGGAGTCTCCGCCCCGCACCATATCGTTGCGGAAGAAATTGCCAGACCCGCCAAGACTGACCTTAGGGTACAGGTCCGCCATCGCCACGCCAATTCGCGCCGTATCGGCCGCGAGTTGGCGTTCCGCCTGACGCAGATCCGGGCGGCGACGGAGTAGCGCAGCACCATCCCCGACCGGCAGGCTGGCCGCAGGTTCAGGAGCCTGCGCACAGGACCGCGCGGCCTCGGGGATATCGCCAGGTGTCGTGCCGATCAGGGCAGCCAGTTCAAACAGCGCGACCTGGCGCTGCCCTTCAAAGGCCGGTATCGCCGCCCGCGCCGTCGCCCCTGCCGCTGCCGCCCGTTCCACATCGAGCTTGCCAATCGATCCGGCCTGTTCCTGCGCGGTAACGAGTTGCAAATTGTAGCTGCTCGTCCTCGCGGATTGCCGCGCAACATCGGTCGCATTGGCATAGGCACATGCATTGACATAGGCACGCGTCGTTTCGGCGACGACCGTGACCCGCACCGCGTCGCGCGCCGCTTCGACCGCTTCCGTATCCGCCTGCGCGGCCGCGATGGCGCGGCTGACCCGGCCGAACATATCGACCTCCCACGCGACGGACAGTCCACCCGATTGGGACCACTGCGCGTCGCCCTGATTGCCCGCTATGCCCGTTTGTCCCGCCGACTGGACGCCATCGCCATAAGCAACGCCGCCGTTGAGGTTGGTGGACGGTAACCGCGCGGTTCGTGCTTCGCCCAGCACCGCCCGCGCACGCGCCAGGTTCGCAGCAGCGACGCGCAGATCGGTATTGGCGACAAGCGCCCTCTCGACCAAAGCGTCCAGTGCGGGATCGTGGTAAAGGTGCCACCAGTTGTCGGGCAGTTGCGCCATCGGATCAAAACCCGGCCCCTTCGTCGCGAACGGCTCTGCCGCAGTTGGAACGGTTTTTGGCCGTTCATAATCTGGCCCGACGGCGCAGGCAGAAGCAAGCAGTGGGGCGATGAGGCACAACAGCTTGAAATTACGCATGAGCCAGGCCTCCTTCGGCTGAGGGCTGGTTGGTGGGTGACGACGGACTGTCCGGCCCGGTTCCTGACCCATTTTCGGGTTTAGGGCGATGGTCGGCGGAGAGCAATGTGTAGACGGTCGGCAGCACAAACAGCGTGAACAAAGTGCCGACCAGCATGCCCATCACCACGACGATGCCGATCGCAAAGCGGCTGTTCGCGCCTGCCCCGGACGCGAACAACAGCGGCACGAGGCCCGCGACCATGGCGGCGGTCGTCATGAGGATGGGCCGCATACGCACGGCGGCGGCATGGCGGATCGCCTCTGCCCGGCTCCAGCCCTCCTGGTGCTGCATCTCGTTGGCGAACGACACCATGAGGATGCCATGCTTCGAAATAAGGCCGATGAGCGTGACGAGGCCGATTTGCGTATAAATATTGAGCGTAGCGAAACCCAGATAGAGCGGTATCAGAGCACCACAGACCGCAAGCGGCACCGTGACGAGGATCACAAGAGGATCGCGGAAGCTTTCAAACTGTGCCGCGAGCACCAGGAAGATCACGATCATCGCGAAAGAGAAGGATATGGTGAGTTGGTTGCCTTCTTGCACATATTGTCGACTGTTCGACAGCCAGTCGACTCTGGTCCCCGGCGGCAGGGGCTGGCTTTTGAGGAAATCGACCGCCTGGCCCATCGTCACGCCTGGCAGCAGCACTGCCGAGAGCGTGGCTGAGTTCATCTGGTTGAACTGCGGCAACCGATTGGGCTGTGGCCGGATTTCGATTTTGGCCACTGTAGACAGCGGGACCAGCTTGCCGGAAGCGGCCTTCACATAGAATTCGCCAAGATTATCCGGCGTAACGCGCTTGCCTTGCGGCACCTGCGCGATGACGTCGTAGGAGCGGTCGTGCCAGTTGAAGCGGTTGACATAATTTTCGCCGACGAGCACCGCCAATGTATCGGATATTTCAGCCATGGTCACCCCCATCGCGCCGGCCTTGGCCTGATCAATGCTGATATGTGCTTCTGGACTGTCGAAAGCGATGTCGGCATCGACGAAAGCGAACAGGCCGCTGCCCCATGCTGCGCCTTTTATTCCTTCGATGCTTTCATAGATTTCGGGGAAATCGTCGGCTGAACGGATGACCATCTGGACCGGCAGGCCACCACTTCCAGCGGGTAGCGGGCTATCCTGGAAGGCAGTCGCATAGACGCCGGTAATGGTGCCGGTGCGGCTTGCCAGCTCCGCCTGAATCTCGTCACCATTGCGGCTGCGGTCCGCCCAGTCCTTCATCACGATACCGCCAAATCCGCCATTGGCATTATTATCGCCGCCAATGTCGAAGAAGCTGGCGCCATATTCCGGGAATTGACGAAAGATCTTATCGACTTCGGCGCTGAATCGGGCTGTATAGCTGGCGTTGGCATATTGCGGTGCCTTGGTCTGGACGAAAACATATCCCATGTCCTCCTGGGGCGCCAACTCGCTCTTGGAACCGACAAACAGCACGCCGATCATCGCAAGGACCGTGATCCCTACGATCAGCACTGCCGTGCGCGCCGCCAAGGTCCGGTCAAGAAGCCGGACATAGGCTTTGGTGGTGCGGAGCATGGTATGTTCGACCACCTGGGCAAGTTTCCCCTCACCCATTTTCGATTTAAGCAGAATAGCGCTCATCATCGGTGACAAGGTGAGTGCGATCACACCCGACACGATCACCGACCCCGCGAGCGTGAATGCAAATTCACGGAACAAAGCCCCGGTCAGACCTCCCATCAGACCGATCGGGGCATAAACGGCGGCGAGCGTGATGGTCATGGCTACCACCGGGCCGACGATTTCGCGTGCACCGATCAGCGCTGCGTCCAGCGGTGACAGGCCATCTTCGATATGGCGGTGGATATTCTCCACTACGACAATGGCGTCGTCGACCACGAGACCAATCGCCAGCACCATGGCTAGCAGCGTGAGCAGGTTGAGCGAAAAGCCGAATACCAACATCAACGCCGCCGTGCCGAGCAGCGACAAGGGGATCGTCACGACGGGAATGATCACGGCCCTGAAACTGCCCAGGAACAGGAAAATCACGGAGATCACGATCACGATCGCCTCGATCAGTGTATGCACGACCTGATCGATCGAGGCATCGACGAACTGTGCGGCGTCGAACACGCTCGAAACGTTGAGGCTCGGCGGGGCGACGCGCTGGAGGTCGGGGATGAGCGCCTTGACCGCGCGCACGATCTCGAGCGGATTGCCGTCCGGCGTGGGCGAGATAGCGATCGTAACGCCCGGGTGGCCCGATGCGAGCGAGCTGCCGTCATAGTTTTGGCCGCCCAACTCGACGGTCGCGACGTCACCGATCCGCACGACACTATCCCGGCCCGTCTTGAGCACCATCTGGCGGAAGGCATCGACGTTACGCAGATCTGTGCCTGCGGTAATGTTGATCGCGGTGCTTTCGCCCTTGAGCTGACCCGGAGCCGCCTGGACGTTGTTCGCCCGCAGCGCTTTGGCCAGGTCGCTTGCCGTCAGCCCGCGCGCGGCGAGTTTCACCGGATCCACCCAGATACGCATCGCCAGCGGAGCGCCGCCGGTGATCTGGGCGGAGGCGACACCCGGAACGGAGGTAATGAGAGGCTGGGCGACCCGCGTGGCGAAATCGGTCATCTGAGATGGTGTAAGCGTGTCACTGGCGAAGGCGACGTATTGGATGGCTGATGCGCCATCGGTGATTTTCGAGATCACCGGATCGGTGACTCCGGCGGGCAGCCGGTACTTTACCTGCTGGACCTTCGCGAGGACCTCCGTCATAGAACGGTCGGCATTCGCGTTAAGGATCAGCTTGGCCTTAATCTGGCTCCTGCCCTGGCTGGACGTGGAAGCGAGATATTCGATGCCGTTTGCGGTAGCAATCGCTTGCGAAATCGGTGTGGTGACAAAGCCGTGCATCACGTCTTGCGAGGCACCGGGAAATGCCGTGTCGACGGTAATCGTAGCGCTTTCCATGCCAGGATACTGGCGGATCGGCAGGCTGAACGTCGCACTGATGCCGGCGAGCAGAATCATCAGGCTGACGACAATGGACAGGATCGGCCGGCGTATGAAGATGTCGGTGAAAGCCATGTCAGCGGCCTTCTGTCCGAACGATGCGCGCGACCTTGACCTCGGCACCAGGTTGTACACGCAATTGCCCTTCCGACACGACCACGTCGCCGGGGTTGAGGCCCTTGTCGATCACGACATCGTTGCCGATTCGGCGGCCGGTCTGAACCGGCACGATCTCCGCCTTGCCGCCGGTTAGGGCGGTCTTGCCGCGCACGACGATCACGCTGTCGCCCTGCGCCGATGTCTGGATGGCCGTTATCGGCACGACCAGCGCGCCTTGCAGGGCTGGAAGCGCCAGTCCAGCTGTCACATACATGCCAGGGCGCAGCGCATGATCGCCATTCGGCAGAAGTGCCTGCACGGTGACATTGCGGGTATCCTCGCCAATCTTTGGCTCCACGACGTTGACGCGCGCTGTAAAAATGCGGTCGGGGAAAGCGTCGCTAGTCACGGACACCGTCGATCCACGCTTCAGTCGCGCTAATTCCTGCTGGGGAAGAGCGAACTCGACATAGAGCGAATCTAGCGCCGTCAGCGTCGCGACGGGATCACCCGGATTGATGAACTGCCCCAGATTGACGCGGCGGATGCCGATCTCGCCCGAGAAGGGCGCGCGCACCTGCTTCTGGATCAGGCGGGCATCTATTTGCCGCACGGCAGCTGTGGCCTGGTCGCGTTCGGCGCGCCGCTGTTGCAGCAATTCGCGCGGCTCCGCCCCTGTCGGGGCAAGTTGTTCCGATCGGGCGACCTGTATGCCACTAAACGCCGCCTTGGCCGTTGCGGCCTCCCGGTCGGCGCGCTCTGGACCATCGAACAGCTGGACGAGGAGCGCCCCGGCCCGCACGCTGGAGCCAGCGGCGAAATGGATGTCCGATACACGGCCCGCAACCTCGCTGGAAAGCGTCACTTCACGAACCGCAGTGAGCGTACCAACCGCGTTCAGCGACGAGGGTACGTCGCGTGGTGCGACCATGACAGCAGCAACCGGGACGGCTTGTTGCTGCCAGCCTTCGCCCTGGCCGTTTTTTATCATGCGCCAAAGAAACAGCGCGCTCAATATCACCGCCAGAACGACAACCGTAAGGGCAATTGTCCGCGCTTGCGAGCGCGAGGCAGAAAGCGGAGGAAGCATGTCGTGTAGGGACACAGTCATGCGCCTGCTCCATCGACAAAAGCGCTGGCAACGGGTTGCAATATCGCGGAGGAGTTCAGGTGCATGGTCACGCTTCCCTTTTGGCATTTTTAGGCCGCACTTGCGTATGCGGGTCAGTTTTGTTATTTTCCAAGCTATGGCTTTGAAAACGAAACCGTCTGATATGTCAAGCTCCGAGTTGGAATATTCCGGTTGGTCCACGCGTACGCCTGGCGATCGCGTACTGATGGCGCTGAAATTGCACGGTCGCCTTTCTTCTGCGGCGCTTGGCAAAAAGCTCGGCATCACTGGCGAAGCAGCGCGTCAGCAGCTTATGCGTCTGGCCGAACAGAATCTCGTCGTTGCGACAAGCGAGGCCAAAGGAGTTGGTCGACCGCAACAATATTGGGAGTTGACCGCGGCGTCTCATTCGCGGTTTCCTGACACCTGTGCGAGCCTGACGGAGCAGCTGCTCGATATCATCCGCACGCATATGGGCGAGTCCGCGCTCGACACGATCATCAATGTTCGCGAGAGTGAGACACAGCGTCGCTATCTCAAGGAGATGGAAGGCAAGAGCCTGCTTGCCGAACGGGTAGCCGCGTTGGCCGTATTGCGCTCGAAAGAAGGCTATATGGCTGATTGGTGTGAGGAGGACGGGTCATTCTTGTTGATCGAGAACCATTGCCCGATCAGTCCAGTTGCAGCGGCGTGCGGTCGTTTCTGCAGCGCCGAGCTGGAAATGTTCGGAACCGCACTAGGTTCCTCCGTCTCGATCCATCGCGCAGAACATATCATCCAAGGTGGTCGCAGATGCACTTACGTTATTCGCGAGCTTGATCTTTCTGTTGAGCATGGGTCTGGATGACGTCGACGCCGGACACCATCGCAGATTATACGATCGCGCACGCAAAGCGACTTACGCAGGTATTTCCAAACTGGACCTGTTCACGGGTTGTGCGAGCACCTAGCCTGGATTATTCATGGCGCTGTGTCCGAGGGGTTGGCGGGAGTGGCGTAAGGCATTGCTTTGCTGTAGGAAATTGGGTGTCTAGACCAACCTGCAGCGAGGCAGAAAATGCCACAGGCCACACCCGCCAGATG
>NZ_JAIQXR010000039.1:0-11671 GCF_020166615.1 Sphingobium sp. 3R8
CTCACGGCAGCCAGCCGCTGCGCCCGCCCGTGCAACTGCGAGCACATCCTCGCGCGACATATAGGCCGGTTTCGATTTCGACGGCGTAGAGGCGAAAGTGCAATAGTGGCAGACATCGCGGCAAAGCACCGTCAGTGGAATGAAAACCTTGCGCGAATAGGTCACGACCGGCCCAAAGCCAGCAAGCGTCAGGCGCTCCGATCGGGCGATCAGTTCCGACAGTGGACCTTGCGCCAAACGGCGGATGTCATCGTCCATCAGATGATTATACTGGCTTGGCATTCCAAGATCCTCTTCGACTGTCCGGGCGTTCAGCCCGTAACTCGTGATTTATCGATTGAATTTCTTTACGTTCAACGCCCTGATCGGCTGCCCAGGCATTGACCGGTCGATTGCAACCTTAATGAGCAGCGGCATGACGAAAATATCCTTCATGCATTATGTTCGAACGAGCCCATCGTTTCGCGCAATTTGAAAGCCCATTCCGTAAGTTCTGCCATGGACGGACCCAAGGCTTTGCCCATTTCGGTCAGCGAATATTCAACCCTAGGCGGCACTTGGGGGTAGACCGTGCGAGCGATAATACCGTCCTTTTCAAGCTGCTTGAGCTGCTGGATCAACATCTTCTGATTCACGCCTTCAATCCGCCGCTCCAATTCGGAAAATCGAACGGGTGCTTTGGCGCCGAACAACTGGCAAATGATAACGATCTTCCACTTTCCCTCCAGCAACCGCATGGCGTCTCGTGTGGCAGCGGCCCAGACGAGTTGCCGTTTCGGGTCGGTGCAGTCCCAGTCCCGTGTCATTCATACTTACCTTTTAGTGGGCTTCACACTTTTAGGTGGGCTATTGCTGATCAAGGTACTAAAGACTAAACTCCGGTGTAAAGCAATAATGATTGAGCAGAGGACACCGAATGGAGATAGGCATGATCGGCATCGGTAGCATCGGGAGCGCCCTGGCTCGCAGGCCCCGCGCAGCAGGTCGAATCGATTCGAAAATTCGATCGAGTGACCGAAATGGCTGATGACAAAGTCGAAGATGCAGGTGTCAATTTGACCATTGTTGAACGTCTCCAGCGACTTGAGGACATTCAGGACATAATTCGCCTCAAGGCGCGTTACACTGAACTTGCCGACAGCAGCGCCGAAGCACCGCACACTGGCGAGGAAATTGGCGGGCTTTTTACCGAGGACGCAATTTTTCATATCGTGCCGACTGGTGCTCCACCATTGATCGGATCGGCTGCGGTCACTGAGCGGTTCAACGACGCCACACTATATCCCTATTCCTATCATTTGCTCGGCAACCCCCACATCGAAGTGGATGGCGATAGCGCGAAAGGACGATGGCATGTGGTCGTGGCGCTTAACCGGCGCGACATGGGCGCGATGTGGACGACGGCCTTCTATGAGGATGAGTTTGTTCGCACCGCATCGGGCTGGCGGATCAAAAGCCTGCGATGCACAGCCTCTGCCTTCGCGCCATTCGGGCAGGGGTGGTGACTGAGCGAGACTGATATCATCTGTCGCGCACTGTTTTTGGGTAATTGGCCAAGGTGCCGCGTTCGATCTGCAACAGCATAGCGAATGGGTTTGAGGAGGATCAGAAAGTGCGTTTTAGTCTATCAGAGACAATGGGTCAGTATCAGGACTGGCTGGAGATGGGCGCTGCCGCTGAGGAAGCCGGGTTTGATGCCTTCTCCGCACCGGACAGTGTGTTCTATCCTGACAAGACAGATTCCATCTATCCATATAATGAAACCGACGCGATCCGAAAATATATCGAGAACACGGCCTTTATCGAGCCGATGGTCGCCTTCGCCTGGATGGCGGCGAGGACCAGCAAGCTGCGCTTCTTTCCCAATGTGATGAAGTCGGCATCGCGTGCGCCGATCCTGCTTGCAAAGCAGATATGCTCTCTCGCGGTCGTTTCGGACAATCGCTTCATCTATGGCGCCGGCATCGGTCCCTGGGAAGAGGACTTTTCTTATAACGGGCTGGACTGGAGCAAGCGCGGTGAGCTTTTGGACGAATCTATCGACATTTTGAAGGGGCTGATGACCGGCGATTTCTTCGCCTATGAGGGCAGGCACAACAAGTTCGGGCCAATCAAGATAAATCCGGCGCCGACCCAGCCGGTGCCCATCGTCATTGGCGGCCATTCGAAGCCGGCCTTACGCCGTGCTGCCAAGATGGGCGATGGCTGGACCGTGGTGAACATGGACTATGATCCCATGAAGGCCATGATCGCCGAACTGCACGAGCTTCGCCGGTCCTATGGTACCGATAACAAGGACTTTCAGGTCCACGCCCGGCAATATAATGTTCGCACTGCCGAGCAGGAGCGCCCCGACCTTGGCGCGTACCGGAAGTTCGAGGATATCGGTGTGACCGATTATTGCATCGTCCTGTTCCCGACGCCGGATGTTCCGCTCCAGACGAAACTCGATACGATCAAGCGGTTTGGCGACGAGGTCATTTCGAAGCTTTGACGAAGGCTCACTCCAGATCCGTTTAACAGATATCGCTATCAGAATAGTACCTGACGGACATCAGCCGCAGGTATCGAGGGAGAGAATGGTGATGAAGGTGCTCGATGCACAGGAACTGCTGCAAATCGCTCAGGACCGAACCGGCCTGTCCGACTTTGGACCCGATGATTTCCGCGAGGGACTCGACATGCTCGTGAACGGGATCAATGCCGATGTGGACGTGCGTCCTGATCGCGTAGTGCATCTGCGCGAAAATATCCTGCGCCTGCTCGTGAATCGGCTATGGTTCCAGAAGGATCTTTCCGAGCATCCCGAAATTCTCGACGAAGTCATCGACGCACCGATCATCATCACGTCCATGCCCCGGACAGGCAGCACGAAATTGCAGCGGCTGCTTGGGGCATCGGGCGATTTCCAACTGGTCGAATATTGGAAAGGCCACATGTTCGCGCGCATTCCCGGCGCGACCGATGGCGGTCGGGAGCAGCGGATCGCGGAAACGCGGGCCTATGAAAAATGGCTTTACGAAGTATCGCCGGACATGATCACGGGCCATCCGGTATTCACAGACGAGGCCGAGGAGGAAATGCAGCTTTTTGAATATGCTTTCCGAACGGGTGCAATGATGGTCTTTGGCTCGCCATCCTATTTTTCATGGCTGCTGCAGGCCGATCCGGCACCGGCCTATGATTATCTGAAAATGCAGCTGCAATATCTACAGTGGCAGAATCCGAACGATCGCAAGAAGCCTTGGCTTTTGAAGACGCCGATCCATTTCGGGCTGGAAAGGCAGCTGAACCGGATTTTCGACAATCCCCGCTTCATCGTTACCCATCGCGATCCGATCAAATGCGTGCCATCCATCGCAGTGATCGCGCATAATTGGCACCGGCTTTACGCGGACGTGGAGCCCGATTTGAACGGGGGCGCGGCACTGACGACCTATTATGGCCAGTCCGCCGACGACCATTTGAGCTGGCGTGACGACGATCCCGATCTCCAGATCCTAGACATCCCTTTTTCCGACATCACCTCGAACGATGAGGCGGTTGTAAGCCGCATCTACGAAGCCTTTGATTTGCCACTAACGGAGAAAAGCAAGCAGGGGATGCTTGACTGGTCCGAACGCAATCCACGCAACAAACATGGTGGTCATTCCTATTCGGCCGAGAAATTCGGAACCACGGACGAAGTGATCCGCAACCGTTTTTCCAGCTATTATGACCGTTTTGCTCCCTTGCTGGCGGGATAGGGGAAGGCCATGAGTGACCTCGATCGGCGGCTGGCGGAGATAGAAGCGCGCTTCGCGATAGCAGACATCGTACATAAATTCTGCCGTGCTGCCGATCGCAGCGACCTTGAGGCCATCCCTTCGCTGTTCCACGATGGGGCTGTGGACAATCATGTCTTTTATGAAGGTGATGTGGCCGGGCTGGTCGAATGGATGCGCGAGCGGCATCGCGATATCCTGAATGCTTCGCACAATGTCAGCAATATCCTGATCGAATTCGCCGGGCCGGACCGCGCGCTGGTGGAATCACGGGTAACGGTATGTCTTCGCTATTCGGCGGTGGGCACTGCGGCATTCGCCAGGGCCGCCGGCCTCGCTATCGCGGGCGATCGGCCGGTCGATATTCTGTCGTTCGGGCGCTATGTCGATGTATTCGAGCGGCGGTACGGCTTCTGGAAGATCGCGTCGCGAACAGCGGTGCCCGACCAGCACCTGGCGTTGGAGGTGCCCGAGGGAACAGGCATGGATTCCCTTGCCCTCGTCAGGCCGCGCCGGGATCAGGATGACCTTGTTTTTCGATTGCGCCGCGAAGTGGGCCTGTCCTGACCCACGGCCAAAGCATTTTAAGATTCAATGGAGACACACATGAGCAGTAATGGTCCCGATATTGGTCTAGCCACCGCATGCACCAAAGATACCATATCGCCACCGGTTCTGGGCCAGTGGGCTGAAGCAAACGGCTTTGAATCGCTGTGGTTCGGTGAACATTCCCATATACCGGCCGGTCTGAAGTCCGAGCGTCGTAGCTACAAGGAAATCCCTGAGAGCTTCAAGGAAATGTACGATCCGCTGCTATCGCACATGGCCGTGGCGGCTGTGACGAAGACGCTGAAACTGGGCACCTCCATCTCGATCATCACTGAACACCATCCGATCAGTCTGGCGACCAGGATCGCAACGCTCGATTATTTTTCAGGCGGGCGCTTTATTTTGGGTGCGGGCGCCGGATGGAGCGCCGAAGAGATGGCCGATTATGGCATAGCATTCGAAGACCGTTGGAAGTGGGTGCGCGAAAGTGTTCTGGCGATGCGGGAGATATGGGGCAACGAAATCGCCGAATTCCACGGTGACATGGTCAATTTTCCGCCAATGTGGTGTGGACCAAAACCCGTTAAGGGCGGCAAATTACCTGTCCTGATCGGCGCTTACACCAAATTCGCCTTCCCCCGCATTGCCGAATATGGCAACGGGTGGATTCCGGTCGACCAGAATGATGCCATGCCCACTGCCGTGGCCGCCCTTCGCGAATATATGACGAGCAACGGTCGCACGTTCGAAGAACTCGATCACACGGTCATCACTCACCATCTGGGCATGTTCGACGGTGATCCGGATCGCCTCAAGCGGCGGGTTGAGGAACTGCACGCGATGGGTTTCAATCGCGTCCTGCTTCAGCTGCCATCGGTAGCTGCCGACAGCCAATGGCAGACATTGGAAACACTGCACAAGGTCGCGCAGACGTTCGCCTGAACACGACAGAGACCGAAACTCAAGGAGACTGATCATGACCATTGTTCAACGCGGCACGGGATCACGCGAAGGAATTATCGATGCTGATGTGGATGCGATTTGGGCGCTGGCGACCGACTGGGGCGTGATGTACTGGTGGGGCAACGAGGTTGAGGAAGCTGGCATGAAGGTCAACAAATGCTATCTCGAAGGCGAGAAGGGCAGCGTCCCGCGCACCAAGGTGATCGAACGGTCGAACACCGAGGAGGGCGGCCTGCCGATCGTCAACCGCGAAACATTGATCCACGAGGATGCCGTCGCCCGCCGCCTGTTCTACAATGGCACCGACGGGTTCATTGAGGGTGTTCGCAACTACATCGCGACGTGGGCATTCGATGCGCTTCCCGATGGCAGGACGAAAATGCATATTTCGTCGGTGTTCGACGTCGTTGAGCCGGGTAATGTCGATTATGTCCGCATGGTCGTGGAAGCTGTCTACGAGATGATCTTCAAGGGCTTTAATCAGCACTTTGCGAAGCAAAAATCGGCCGCCTGAGAGTTGCGAACTTTTTTGGGAAGAGTGCGATGCAGGTAGATTATGATGTTATCGTGATTGGCGGGGGTGGTGCCGGACTGTCGGCTGCCTATCACGCCGCCAAATTGGGCGCTTCGGTCATGCTCGTTGAGGCTTCGTCGAAACTGGGCGGGGCGACCGCCTTGTCGAGCGGTGTCGTCTATGCAGCAGGAACCAGCGTCCAGGCGGATGCCGGGATCTTAGATTCCGCCGAAGACATGTATCAATATATGATGACGCTCAACCAGTGGTCGATAAAACCGGCCCTGGCGAAGCGCCTGTCGGAAGCCGGCGCTTACATTATCGACTGGCTCATTGAACTGGGCAATGAATTTCCGCCGGAACTGGTCATGGAATCAGGCGTAGGCGGATGCGCGCGCGGGCATCAGGCCCTTGGCAGCGGTTACGGCATTGTACAGTCGCTGATCAATGCCGTCGGTGCGCTGGGCGTTGAAGTTGCGCTGGGTTCGCGCGTTTCGGACCTGCTGATCGAAGATGGCCGTGTCGTTGGCATTCGTTCCGGCGAGGTCGATCTGCGCGCCCATGCAACCATCATTACGACTGGAGGCTTCGCCAACAGCCCCGCAATGATCAAGCGGCTCTGGCCGACGGCGGCGGCGCACGGCACGCGTCTCACGTCTTTTTACGCCGACTCGCCCTACAATATGGGTGACGGCATCCTGCTCGCCGAGCGCGTTGGCGCGAACATCACCGGAATTGACAATGGTCTGCTGGTGCCTTCGCCGAACTTCCTGCCGGATTTGTCCTATACCTTACCGGAATGGGCGATGGTAGTGAACCGTGACGGGAAACGGTTCATATCGGAAAATGCCTCCTATGCGGTATGCGGTTATCTGGTCAACGAACAGCCAGAGATGCGTTGTTTTGCGATCTTCGACGAGTTGGCCCTTGTCGAAGCCTGTGCCGACGACAGCGTATTCAAACTTTATATCAACGATCCCGGATCGGACAGCTGGCGCCTCAGCGTCATTCGTGATCAGGTTGCCAAGGGAAGGGTCAAGGTGGCGGACACGATCGCGGACCTAGCGAAAAGATCGGACATTGATCCGGTAAATTTGGAAATTTCGGTCGAGCGCTACAACCAACTCGTGGATCAGGGGGAGGATAGCGATTTCTTCAAGAAATCGGCAAAATTCTATCCCATTCGCACCGGCCCCTTCTACGCTGTGGAGATACGCGCTTCTTCGATAGTTTCGTGCCACGCGGGTCTGGAAATCGACAATGATGGCCATGTCCTGGACGGTAGTGGTGACGTGATTCCGGGACTCTACGCGGGTGGCGAGGTTCTGGGATGTACTTTAGGACGCCGGTATATCGGCGGTGGCATCGGGGTCGCCAATGCCCTTACCTTTGGGCGCGTGGCCGGAGAGAGTGCAACAAGAGAGCACGTCATGGAACCAGCTTAGGTCGGTGCCAGGTACCCAATAGGTCGCGCGCCTTCTATGCCTTAAGCGCCGCTACATGATCGGGAAAGGCGGCGGCCGCATGGCCGCCGCCGCACGCCGCCAAGATATCCAAAGCCTGGCGATATGCTACCTCCCTGGAAGGATTGCAGCTAGGTCATCGATGCTTTGCCAGCCGCAGATGATGACGGGAGCATCTCGATCGAAACGCTGGGTTTCTTCCTCGCGCACAACATTATGCATGACACGGTCGGCTTCGGTACAGGCGAATTCCTCGACGCCGGCGAAAATTTTCTCATTGCTACCTTAGGCGGTCAGGGCATCAATCAGCGTGTCGCTGTTGCAGACGAAGACGCCCGCCGCCATCTAGCCAGGCAAGAGTCCCGCCTCGCGATAGCTTCCGATTGCCGAATCGTAAATCGAGATATCTGAACGGCTTCTCGCCAAGAGTTGCGCACCACAAATGGCGGCAAAGATAGCCTGCGCCCTCCGCTCACACCCCTCGGCGGCAATAAGGGAAGCCGCAGAAAGTTGGCGCCCGATCCACGCGATATTGACGTCGGCAAAGGCTTGCACCTCCTTTGCCACAGCGTCCGGCAAATCATCATATTCGGCTGCCATGAAACTGCCGAGACACATGCGGTTGTCGTTCTCAAGCGCCGTTCGGAAAGTGTCGGGATAGCAGCGCAGACAAGCTATCGGGTCCGGCGTTTCGTCGGACAGCGCTTCAAGGGCAGTTGCCGCATTTTCCCGATAGCGCCTTGCCACCGCGGCGCCGAGATCGGCCTTGCTGGGAAAATAATAGTGGATGCTTGCCGCCTTGATCCCAACCTCCTTTGCAAGATCGCGAAAATTCAGTCCGCCATAGCCATGTGCTTGCGCCGATCGCGTGGCGGCATTCAGGATCGCCTCCCTGGTGTTCATACTCATCGCAATATCCTCGGAGCTCCCCCCTTGCCTGTCAATCAACAGATAGTCGTTGACGTGGCGATCATGATAGCCATACTGAATCTATCAACTGGCAGGTAGGTGAATTGTCATGAAGATTCACGATATGGCTATGGGTCCTTATCCCGCGCGGGTGCGCATCGCTCTGGCCGAGAAGAACATGCAGTTGCGGGTCCGGTTCGTGCCGGTCGATCTTCTCAAAGGCGAGCATAAGACACCAGAATTCCTGGCAAGAAATTATTCCGGTACCTTGCCGGTGCTCGAACTCGACGACGGCACGTTCATCGGCGAATGCACGGCCATCACCCAGTATCTGGATACTCTGGACGGCCATCCCACGCTGACCGGAACGACGCCCCTGGAGCAGGGCCTGATCCACATGATGACGAAGCGCGCCGAACTGGAAATGCTCGATGCCATCAGCATCTACTTCCACCATGCCACTCCTGGCCTAGGGCCGGATGTCGAACTATATCAGAACAAGGAGTGGGGCCTGTATCAGCGGGACAAGGCTCTTCGTGGTATGCGCTACTTCAACACCATATTGCGCAATCAGCCATTCGTTGCCGGAAATGTATTTTCCATGGCGGACATAGCGGTTATCGCGGGCCTGATCTTTGCAGGTTTGCTTGACGTGGCCGTGCCCGCGGAATGCGACGCGCTAGTGACGTGGTATGACAAGATGCAGGAGCGCCCGAGCGTGAAAAACCGGATTACCATGTCTGACACAACGACAGCATAGCCTTAGCATATATTCTCCGGGAGTTGCGTAATCGCGCCGGCCCGGAGCAACACGGCGGCGGCCTCGCGGTTGGCTTGCGCTATTTGTGAGTCGGACGTCGTTTGCGCCATGACGATCGCCCCCTGAATGAGCGACAATATCTGCAACACCGTCTTATCCGGCTCACTCAATGCCATTGGCGCGATGAGGTCAGCGACCAGGTCGTGTAGGCTTTGGAAATAGGCGGCGATCGTCGCCTGTACCTCTGGAGAGTCGGCGTCCGGGCCAAATTCCGCCAGGCCCCTTACGAATGGGCATCCACGAAAGGGTGCCGTCTGGAACGATCCGCCAAGTGCGTCAAAGATCGCCAGGACGCGCTCGACCGGTTTCAGTTCGGGCCGGTCGGTCGCGTTCGCGAGCATTTCTAGCCAGACAATGTTTTTGTGCCGGAGATAATCCGCCACCAATCGGGACTTGGAGGGGAAGTGCTTGTAGAAGGTCATCTTGGCAACGCCGCTTTCGGCGATGATCCGATCAATGCCGACGGTATGGACGCTGAACCGGTAGAATAAATCCGACGCTGTCCTCAGGATGCGCTCTCGCGGAGGGAGTGCGGCGAAAGCCTGATCCTCAGCAACGATCGTTTCCTGCATGCTACGGCTCCATTTTCCACCTGGCCCTGAACGATGTCGAAGCATGACCAGAGCGCCTTGTCGATTTTATATTTGCATAGATAGACAGGTCTGTCTATGTCTACGTCACCTACAAACGAGTCGATGGGATCTGGAATGAGCAAGAAAATAATTGTCGTGACCGGTGCAAGCAGCGGGTTTGGGAAACTCACCGTGCTGGAGTTGGCCCGGCGTGGACATAGCGTCATCGCGACCATGCGCGACGTCGACGGGCGCAACAGCCAGATCCGCGACGAACTGATCGAGGCCGCAAAGGCGGAAGGCAATCCGCTGCAGGTGCTTGAGATGGATGTCACCGAGGACGCATCGGTCCAGTCGGCGATCGACAGCATCATCGCGCAGCATGGCAAGATCGATGCGCTGGTCAATAATGCCGGGCTGATGCCGATCGGGGTGACCGAAGCCTATACGATGGCCGACGTTGAACGGCTGTTCGCGGTCAATTTCTTTGGTGCCATCCGTACCGATCGTGCCGTGTTGCCGCATATGCGCGCCGCTGGCAGCGGACTTCTGATTCAGGTCACGTCGTTGATGGGGCGGTTTACCATCCCCTTCTTCGGCATCTATTCCGCGAGCAAGTTTGCGCTCGAAGCCCTGGCCGAAACCTATCGCTACGAATTATCCCCGTTCGGGATCGATTCAGTCATCGTGGAGCCGGGTCCGTTTCCCAGCAATCTCATTTCGTCCAGCCCTGAGCCGTCGGACACGGGCGTGCTCGCATCCTATGGTGACGTCGCGGCGATCCCTGGCCAGATCAAGGCCGGTTCCGACCAGTCGCACGATCCCGCCAATCCGCCACGCCCGCAACTCGTTGCCGATGCGATCGCACATTTGGTCGAAGCGACTGAGCGGCGCCCCCTGCGCACGGTCGTCATGCCAGACGGCCTGGATTTCGGCGTTGCCGCGATAAATGAAGCTGTTGCGCCCATCCAGAACGGGGTCCTCACCGCCATGGGTATGGAACATCTGATCTGAGAGTCGGAAAAGATCGGCGGGCAGGGCCCGCCGATCTTTTCCCAACTCTGTCAGCCACTTTGCTGACAGTCGGACACCCGCTCTTTAGAAATTATATTCTACGCGCATTCCATATGTGACAGGCTTAGCCGCGCTGAAATATGTTCCATAGGGCTGGCTTGTCGTCCTGATGAGCGTATATTTCGTGCCGAATACATTATCGGCATATAGCCCAAGCCGGATGCCCGTGCCGGGGGGGCTTACATAGCCAGAGATGTTGGCGACGGTGTATCCCTTCTGCTGATCATGGCCCAGTTGCCCGCCGGCGCCTGGCCAGAACAGGAAGCGTGAGCGATATTGGGCAATGCCGGAAAGACTGGCTTCCCAGCCCCCAATGTCGAAGCTGTAGCGGGCGTTCAGCGACGCAGTTACCCTCGGTGCGTGCGGCACTCGTGTTCCCGACAGGTCCATCGAGCAAGGATATAATGTTGCGCCTGGTGCCGTAGGATTGGAGGTGCCGGTCGGATCGAAACACACCTGCGAGGCATTCGGGTAGCGGAGATAGTCGGCATGCAGATAGCCGAGCGACGCGCCGAGCTGTACACCGCGTACTGGATCGCCGTTGATTTCGAACTCTACGCCATAGCCTTCGGTCGCACCTGCATTCTGGGTGACGGTCCCGGATCCGGTGGCATCAAGGATCTGCGTCTGTAGCCCCTTATTCTTATAATAGAAGGCAGACAGCGCGGTGCGCAGCCTGCCACCGAATGACGATGTTTTCATGCCGACTTCGTGATTGAACATTTTTTCCGGGTCGACGGGCGTTCCGGGAAACGGCGCGGCGGAGGAAAATCCGCCTGCCTTGAAGGCGCGCGTATAGCTGTAATATATGTTCACGGGGCCGTTGTCCCAGGCAAGGACGAAGCGCGGCGTGAAGGCCTCGAACGAGGCTGACCTGGTATAGGCCGCCGGCGCGCCGAACAACTGGAAGCCCGGTCCGTTGGTTACGGATATCCGCCGCTTGTCATGGGTGTAGCGCCCACCAGCAATCACCTTGATCTGATCCGTAATTTCATACGTTCCTTCGACGAAAGCGGAGATGGAATCTGTCGTCAGGCTGTTGA
>NZ_JAIQXR010000004.1:0-258883 GCF_020166615.1 Sphingobium sp. 3R8
GTTTGACCGGCGTTCTGTCGGGCAGACGACCAAGTTTTATATCCGTCATATCGTGCTCCTATTCTGTCCACGGTGCCAAAATGAGATCGCGATGCACTATGAGTCGGACCGGGGCACCGGGCCGAATGGTGATGGTCGGTTGGATCTGAAGATTGCGGGATGTGATCTGGTCTCCGGCGCGGGACACATTCTGCTGCGTGGATTGACGGATCGCTTGGACAAGATCGCTTTCACCGGAGAAGGTGACGTTCGCCCCGACGCCGAGCAATGTCGATATCGCGACGCCCTTGAGCAGCGCCCAGGTGTGGAAATCGACTTGAGACATGCGCCGACGCCTTTGGCCGCAAGCGGCTTGGACATGCGCGTCGGCCACCCGGCCGCGTCGATGGCGGGTTCATTTCTTCCCAAGCGAGGTTCTCAAGCCTCGGCGCCGCCTTCGCGACGCGGAACGAGACTAACATCCTGATTCGGAGAAGCAATACCGATGGGGCAATTTGCAAGGCGCGCATATATGGAGAGGGGGAGATCGACCACGATCCCGCCTGTAATAATTCCTCGCTTCCTTACCAGCGCTCGACCGCCCTATGTCCAACAATAGGATCATCATGCGCGAGCGTTTCGCGCCTCGACTTCTACGGGCGTTCGTTCGGGCGCAAGAGAAGATTTGAGGAAAACCGCGCGAACGAATCGGGATGCTGACAAAATCAGTCGGGATTGCGGTGTTTCAAGCGCTCATTCCGCGAAACTCACTTTTTCAATCCGGATTTGCGAAAATTTGCCGCCATTCACGCAAACTGACTTTTTCAATCGCGAATTACCAGGAATGACGAGGCCTTGGACCTTCGCGACGGTCAGCTTCGGGCGATGATAGTAAGATAGCAGGCCTTCCGCGCTTAGCGAGAGGATCTCATTTGCCGCCGATATAGTGGTTGTTGAACCTGCGTTCGCTCTTCCCGGAAGCTGTTGGTTTATATTTCCCGGGACAGCCGATGGATGGAACGCCCCGCCATTAGTCCATCATGCTTCGTCACCATGACAGGCGGACGCTCATGGTGGCGTTGATGCCTTCGCCAATGTTGGTCTGGGTTCAATATTTGGCATTGAACAGATTATTCACGTTGCCGGTGAAGGTCACCTTGCGCGCGCCGACCCGCATGTCAAACTGGATGCCCGCATTGGCGGTGGTGTAGGCAGGAATGTACAGGCTGTTGCTATCGCTGGTCGGCGCCTTGCCGGTATGGCGAACATTGCCGAGCAGGCTCAGGCCCGGAATCGCGGCCACATGATATTCGGCATGGCCGGTGAGTTGCCATTTCGATGCTCCCGCCGGCACATTGCCGCGCAGATCCTCATTGCCGGGTGAGACGTTCTGCATGCTCGGATCGAGATAGAGGAGACCCGCCCCCAGCTTCAGGTCGTCGCTCAGCCGATAGCTCCCGATCACCTCCATGCCTTCGTACAGTGTCAGTCCGTCCTGTGTGAGGCGGCGCTCACCCTCGACGAGTCGGTCGATCATACTGGCGCGCTCGATGCGAAAGCCAGCGAGCGTGAGGCTCAGCCGCTCATTCTCATATTTGGCACCGACTTCATATTGGCGGTTGAGCGTCGCTTTGAGCACTTCGCCGACATTGGCATATTCGCCGCCCACGCGGCTGCCCGGCTCCATTGCCTCGACATAGCTTCCATAGATCGAGACATGGGGCACAGGCTTGTAAATCAGCGCGAGCGTGGGCGTTACCGCTGAGGTGCGATAACCGGAATCGACCAAGGCATCGCCATCGAGATCAGACAGCCGGTATTGCGTATAGCGCGCGCCGAGCATGGCCTGCAGATGTTCGCCAAGGTGCAAAGTGTCACTCAGGAACAGGGCTTTCTGCCGCTCGTGTGTTGGCCAGCCATCGGTCCCAAAGCTTATTTCGCGCGTCACCCGAAACGGCTGATCCCTGTAGATATTGCCGTTGAAATCATTGCACCAATAATAATTTCCGTCGTTATTCCCAAAGGCGCTGTCCGTGATTTGGAACGACGCGCCCGCCACGATCCGATGCCGGATCGGTCCGGTTATGACGTCACCCTGCACTATTGCCTGGAGAAAATGATTCTTATCCAGTTCGGCGAAATTATAGGCATAGCCATCATAGTCCCCGGCCTGGGTCCGCATGTAAACGAACATCTTGTTCGAGCGATGAAATTTACTGGTGTAGGCGTAGGTCAGGCGCGCGGACCAGCCATCGGCAAAACTCCAGTCCAGCCCGATGGCCGTGGCCAGGGTCCTCCCTTTACAATAGCTGTTGCCGATGTTGAGCTTGTCGCCAGGGGTCATAGATCGTGCGGTTGCGCCCAAAGTAGCGAGGATGTTCAGCGACAACCTCTTCGCCACAGCGAACGACGATGCGATCGGCATAGGCGCGGACCTGCACCGTGCGTCGTGCCACCGTCGAGAGCACCGAGTGTCAACGGCACTGTAATTTTCCCCGGAACGGAACGGACAAAGTAAAAATCCACACTTTGCGGTTTGAGGTTCAGGAGCCGGGCATCGGTACTCCTCCGTCTTTTGGCGGTCGCCCGCGGCGACGAGCTTCTGTCGGCGCCGACGGGGTGATCCCGGCGGTCGAGCGAACATGCTCGGGTAGCAGGTCTGCATGGCGCGTGAGGCGATAACTCGAGCCTTCGATCTGGATAACGATGGCGGGATGCAACAGGCGGTCGAGCAGCGCGGTGGCGACGACGGGACTGCCGAAGATTTCACCCCATTCGGCAAAGCCTCGGTTTGAGGTGAGGATCATCGCCCCTTTTTCGTAGCGCGCATTGACCAGCTGGAAGAACAGATTGCCACCACCGGGTATGGCCGGGAGGTAAACGACCGACGTACCCTAGGAGATCGAAGGCGGGGCGAAGCCAGCGACGAGCGCCGAATGAATCGGCCAGATCTGTCTGTAAGGAAAAGTCCATTGAAGGCTAACACTTGGTAAGACGCCTGGCACCATCGTCCTGCGCTTTCGGGCGGTCGCCGGCAAGTGGGTGCCCGGCACACTACTTCCTTAAGAACGCGTCGCAGGGCTGTTCGACAATATAATCCCAGAAACGTTGCGCCGCACCGCGAAGTGCCCGGCGATCGCGCATCGCTACAAGCGCGATCGTCGGGGGGGATCCTGCAACGGCGCGGTAGTGCATTTCGCCGGAGTTTGCTGCTGGCGCAGGACGAAACCATCCCAGTTCGATCGCAGGCGACCGGATGACCGCTGCATGCCGGAGAACTCCTGCGGCATCGCCTTCGGGAGCCCTGCGCCGCTCCGCGCCGATGCTATTCATCCATCGCGCAATCACCTCCGATACGAAGATCCCGTTCTGCCGACCGATGGAGAGCACGGTACGGTGCGCGAGCAACGCCTCCGGAACTATCTCATGGATGGCCAAAGAATCTTCCGCTGGAACCAGCAGACCGACCGACCGGTATCCGAGCACATGTCGAACGAGGTGGTCGGTCCGCTCGCCATCCAAATGTGAGACTTCACCGCGGACGTCGGGCTCCAGTCCGATGGCTATATCAATACGCTGGGCAGCAAGTTCCTCCACAAGCCGCGTTTGATAATGGTTTGTGATGACAAGCGCTTGGTCAGGATTTTCGCTGACGAAGCGATCGATCAACGCATTGCGCTTCGGAATCAGCTGGCTGTGGTGAGCTGTGCCAAGATGAACCGCATCAAGCCGGATGTCACGGGCGGCGCGCGATATCCATTCCGTTTCGACAACCAGCCGACGCGCATAATCGAGATAGCGGTGTCCCGACGCCGTCAGGATGGCACGACGGCCGCTTCTGTCGAAGAGAGCGAATCCAATTTGACGCTCTAGTTCCTTTATCATGGCGGATAATGCCGGCTGCGACACCGCCATGGCCTGCGCGGCAGCCGCGTAAGTGCCATGATCGACTATTGCGAGCAGGCAGCGATGGGGCTTGGCGGTGAGATCCATGCGAGCCTCTACCACGATTCATAACGAAATCCTATCTTGTTCAACACTATTTGCGTCTAGACTGCTCCCGATAGTTCGTTGATCTGGCTCCTGCGCAAGAGGGAGGAAACCCATGTGGTCGTTCGCCACCGAACCTGATTTTCAGCTGGAACTGGATTGGATTGACATTTTCGTCCGCGACGAGGTCGAACCGCTCGACTACGTACTCGGCAGCCAGTGGAATATTCACGATCCCGAATTCGGTCGTCTGGTGCGGCCACTTCAGCAGATCGTCCAGGAGCGTGGACTTTGGGCCTGCCATCTGGGGCCTGATCTCGGCGGCAAGGGCTATGGTCAGTTGAGGCTCGCGCTGATGAACGAGAAATTCGGCAGATCGCGCTTCGGCCCTATCGTCTTCGGTGCGCAGGCCCCGGATACCGGCAACAGCGAGATCCTGGCCCACTACGGCAGTCCCGCTCAAAAGGCTCGGTTCCTCGAACCCCTGCTTGCCAACCACATCGTCTCGTGTTTCGCCATCACCGAGCCTCAGGGCGGTGCCGATCCAGCGGTCTTCACGACGAGCGCCCGGCGCGAGGGCGACGAATGGGTCATCGACGGCGAGAAATGGTTCGCGTCGAGCGCCCGCTTCGCCGAATTCTTGATTGTAATGGCGGTGACCGATCCCGACGCGGCTGAACATCGCAGAATGTCGTTGTTCATCGTCCCCGCGAAAACACCGGGGGTCGAAATCGTCCGAAACTACGGCTTCTATGGCGAACCCGAGGACAGCCATGGCCATGTCCGACTTAGCGGCGTCCGCGTGCCCGCTGAAAATATGTTGGGAGAACGGGGCGATGCCTTCGTCGTCGCCCAGGTCAGGCTGAGCGGCGGGCGCTTGCATCACGCGATGCGCACCTTGGCGCAAGCGACCCGTGCTTTCGAGATGATGTGCGAGCGTGTAGTCTCGCGCGTGACGAAGGGCGAACGGCTGGCCGACAAGCAGATGGTACAGCAGATGATCGCTGACAGCTGGATCGAGCTGCGGCAGTTCCGCCTTCTTGTCCTGGAAACCGCTTGGCTGGCGGACCAGACGCAGGATTGGAAATCCGTCCGGACCAACGTGTCTGCGGTCAAGGCGGCAATGCCACGCCTGCTCCACGACATCTCGGCACGCGCGCTGCAACTGCACGGGTCGCTGGGCCTGAGCCACGACATGCCTTTTGCGGAATGGCTGGTTAACTCGTTCCATGTCGCACTCGCCGATGGTCCGACCGAAGTGCACAAGGTCACGATCGCACGGCAGGTACTGAAACATACGGTGCCGACACCGGACGTGTTTCCAATCTATTCGATCGCGGCCCGCACCGAAGCCGCGCGCGTGAAGTTCGGCCTTCCGCCCGATCATACAGCCGGGAACGCCCTCCCCTACCACCATGCCAAGGAACTACTTCGATGAGCGATTTTCTGAACTTCAGTGGGAAAGTAGTACTCGTCGTCGGCGGTTCCAGCGGCATCGGCAATGCAATCGCGCAGGCGTTCCGGGAGCGCGGAGCCTCGGTCCACGTAACAGGAACGCGCGCGTCGAATGCCGACTATGCGGCCAGCGACGGTAGCGATCTCACGGGGCTCCAGTACAGCCAGCTCGACCTTTCGGACCCGGGCGCGATCGCGTTTTGGGATCCAGGCATCGCGTCGGTCGATACGGTGGTGCTTAGTCAGGGGCTGGTGCTCTACAAGCGTACGGAATTCGACGCCGAAGGCTTTCAAAGGGTCCTTCAGGTCAATTTGACGAGTGTGATGCAGTGCGCGACGCTGTTTCACGATCGTCTTGCCGCAACGAAAGGCTCGCTGATCATCATCAGTTCGTCCGCGGCGTTCCATGCGACGACCGGAAATCCGGCCTACAACGCCTCGAAGTCCGGCGCGATGGGCCTAACCCGAACGCTTGGTCGCGCCTGGGCAGCAGAGGGCATTCGCGTCAACGGCATCGCGCCCGGATTCGTCGCCACCAAAATGACCGCAGTCACCACGGACAACGCCGACCGCCGCAAGACCGCAGAGGAGCGCATCCCTCTGGGTCGGATCGCCGAGCCGGCCGAAATGGTGGGCGTGGCGTTGTTTCTCGCGTCCCCGATGTCAAGTTACGTCGTCGGCCAGACAATCCTCGCCGATGGCGGCATGCTCCTGTGAGGGCAGCGGTTATCGATGACCCTGTCAATCTCGACGTCCTTACCCGATGGATGGATGAGCAGGCGTTGGGTAGCGGACCGATCGGCGACGTGCGCATGCTTGCCGGCGGTACGCAGAACATCTTGATGATGTTCACCCGCGGCAGCCGTTGCTTCGTATTGCGTCGCCCGCCGGCTCGTCCCCGCGAAGGCAATAACGAGACGATGCGTCGGGAGGCGCGGATCCTTGCCGCGCTGTCGGACAGCGACGTGCCACATCCTCGTTTGATCGCTGCATGTGGTGATGAAAGCGTGCTCGGCGCCGCCTTTTATCTGATGGAGCCGGTCGATGGCTTCAACCCGGTGGTCGGCCTGCCGGCGCTGCATGCCGGCGACCCCGCTATCCGTCGCGCGATGGGCTTCGCATTGGTAGAGAGTGCCGCCGCGCTCGGTCAGCTGGACTATCTCGCGGTCGGCCTTGAGGACTTCGGCAAGCCGGACAACTTCCTGCGACGGCAGGTCGATCGCTGGCAACGTCAGCTCGACGGCTATGAAGCAATGGCAGGCTGGCCGGGGCCGGACGCATTGCCCGGCGTGCGGGACATCGGCCGCTATATTTCGGAACGCTGCCCCGGATCATTCAGACCGGGCATCATTCACGGCGACTATTCCGTTGCCAACGTCATGTTCCGCAACGATGGTCCCGAACTGGCCGCGATCGTGGACTGGGAACTTTCGACGATCGGCGACCCGCTCATCGATCTGGGCTGGATCGTCGCGACCTGGCGCGGATCGGGTGGCCCCGACCTGCCGGTGCTGATCGTCGAGCCGTTTGACGGCTTTCCGACGGCAGACGAACTCGTGGAACGATACGCACAACGAAGCGGCCGCGATGTCGTCGCCATTGACTGGTACGTCGTTCTCGCTTGCTACAAGCTGGGTATCATCCTTGAGGGCAGCTACGCGCGCGCCTGCGCAGGACTGATATCGATGGAGACCGGCATCAGCCTCCACGACACAGCCACGAAACTCATGCAGCGCGCCCTTCATCGAATCGGCTGACAGATTCTGCCCCGCCCCCCCGCGAACATTCAAAGGAACGGACATGTCCGACGCGAACGCCCGACATCTGGCCAACGAACACGATGCAAGCGATCTGGCCGCCAGGGTCGAACGCTTCGTGCGGGATGTCGTCATCCCCTATGAGACCGACCCCCGCAAGGGCGTCCATGGTCCAAGCGACGACTTGGTGACGGAACTGCGCCAGAAGGCACGCGCGGCGGGAGTGCTCACGCCACACATTCGACCGGACGGCAAACACCTCTCGCAGCGCGAGACCGCGATGGTACTGAAACCGTCAGGCCTGTCGCCACTCGGTGCGATCGCGGTGAACACCGCGGCACCGGACGAGGGCAACATCTTTCTGCTCGGCCGCGCCGGCACGCCGATGATGAAGGAAAAATACCTGCGTCCGCTGATCGACGGACATACACGATCGGCGTTTTTCATGACCGAACCCAACGGCGCGGGATCGGACCCCTCGCTGCTGCGGACGACGGCGCGTCGCGAGGGCAACGGGTGGCGGATCGACGGCCGTAAGACTTTGATCAGTGGCCTGGTCGGCGCGACCGTAGGCATCATCATGGCCAAGACCGAAGAAGGGGCGACCATGTTCATGGTAGATCTGCCCGATCCAGCGGTCCGTATTGAACGTTTGCTAGACACACTCGACTGGTCGAGTCCAGGCGGCCATGCAGTGGTCACTATCGACGATCTGCGCGTGCCGGATGACCAGATCCTCGGTGCCGTCGGTGAAGGCTTCAAGCTTGCCCAGGTCAGGCTCAGTCCGGCACGGCTGTCGCATTGCATGCGGTGGTATGGAGCGGCGACCCGCGCGAATGAAATCGCGATCGATTATGCCTGCCGCCGCACGGCCTTCGGCAAGTTGCTCATCGATCATGAGGGAGTAGGCTTCCAGCTTGCCGATAACCTTATAGATCTCAAGCAGGCCGAGTTGCTGATTGAATGGTGCGCCGACCTGCTGGACAGCGGAGCGTCCGGCACCGCCGAAAGCTCGATGGCGAAGGTTGCGGTATCGGAAGGGCTGTGCCGCGTTGTCGATCGCTGCGTGCAGGTCATGGGCGGGATGGGCGTGACCGACGATACTGTAGTCGCTGGCATCTACCGCGATATTCGCGCCTTTCGCGTTTACGATGGCCCAACCGAGGTGCACAAATGGAGTCTCGCTAAAAAGATCAAACGCGAGTTCCTGGGACATCAGCAGGCGCCTGGCAGTGGCGGCAAGGGATGATCCGGCTAGCCCAGCCCGAACGGGCGCGGCGATTCCCCAGACGTATGGCCTCCCTCTCGGCACCCATACGTCCTTGCGGGTAAAACTCGGCTCTGGTTCAGCAGGGCTAAACGGCCTGCTCCGTAGACTAATAGTCGTATTTCCGAGTGCGCACAGACAACTCCAGAATAGATTTGATTGCTGCCTTACACGACAGTGGGCCGGTGATCCCTTCAAGAGGTACATATGCGAGCGTTGATCATACGCGGCACGGATTTGCAGTACGAACAGGTGCCTGACCCCGTAATAATGGCGGATCGCGACGCGATCGTGAGAGTAAAGCAATGTGGGATCTGCGGTAGCGATCTCCATCTGGTTCACACCGACTGGACGCCTTTCCGCCCCGTCTATGGGGTGGGTCACGAAGCCGTTGGCGAGGTCGTTGACGTCGGGAAAGGCGTATCGGACTTGAAGGTTGGCGATAAGGTGATGCTGGCAGGTTCCGTAGGTTGCGGTCTGTGCCGACCCTGCCTGTCGGGCGAAATCAAGCGCTGCGACAACAAGGCGAGCGACGTTTACGGAATCGGGCAAGGGCTGGAAGGCTGCCAGGCAGAGGCGGTGCGCGTACCGCATGCCGATTTCAACGCGACGAGAATTCCGGAAGGAATTTCAGACGATCAGGCAATCCTGCTGACCGACAACCTCGTGACAGCCTATTCGGCGTGCCTAGACGCCGATATTGGTGCCGGACGCAGTGCGGCAGTGATCGGCCTTGGACCGATTGGCCTGATGGTGGTCGAAATCGCGATTGCGATGGGTGCCAGCACCGTCTTCGCGATAGACCCGATTGCTGAACGACGGGAAATTGCAACGCGGCTCGGATGCGTTGCCCTAACCCCGGAAGGTGCTTCCGAAATTTTGGCGGAACAGACGAAGGGTCGTATGATCGACAGCGTCATTGAGGCCGTCGGCAGACAGGAAACGATCGATTTCGCCATGGCGATCGTTGGCAAAGGACGAACAGTGAGCGTCCTGGGCGCGGGGCGACATCTGGAGGTGAAGGTGCCATTCTCTGCCATGCTCAACGGCGTGACGGTCCGCGCAAACATGCTTACCGAAATCGCCCGGTTCTGGCCTCAACTCGTGCCGTTAGTTCAATCAGGCCGTATTCGTCCGGAACAGTTTATTACACACCGCTTTCCGCTTTCCAAGGGCGTGGAGGCGTATGACCTCGCAATCCGGCGAGAAGCTGGCCTACTGAAGATCATGTTGCAGCCATAGTCAATATGTCGGTCGACAAAACTTATACCAATTTCCTGTGATGCTGACTCATTTGGGGATTGAACAAACCCGCTGACGCGGGAGCTTGGTAGTTATTGGCTGGAATGGCCTCGTGATGAGAAGGTTTGGTTGCTGAGACCAACCCCTGATTAGGAGACCAACCCATGGCTGAGAGCCGGATTCGGAAGTTTCTCAATCCTGACAGTACCTTGCGCTTCTGCGTGTGAGCATGGATTGAGGCGATGAGGGCCCAAGCTGTTGACGAGGCGATGGATCGCTCCCAGCCGGCGCAGGCGCACTGCCATCTCCAACGCCCTGATCGCTAGGTCCTTCTCTATCCTGTAACTTACCGCCCAACCAGCGACACGCCGACTATGCAGGTCGAGAATTACGGCAAGGTGGAGCCAGCATTATGACGTCCCGATATAAGTGATGTCGCACGCCCATTTACGGTTGGGTGCATCGGCGGCGAAGTCGCCGTCCAGCCAGTTCGCTGCGACACCCAGACGGTGATGGCTGTCCGTTGTCACCTTGTCCCTGCGCGTGCGGGCAGGCTTGATCCCGTTGATCTTCATCAGCCGAAGACTACAACACCGAGCGGCCGACCTCCTCGCTCGGCTATGCCACACCGACGGCGTTCGCCGCCGAACTCGAACAGCAATGAGCGGGGTTAACCCCAATCGTTGCTTCGCCTGCGCTGAAGTGCGACAACAACGCTCGATCTCTGTTTGCCGTTGGATGAAAGACGGGGGTCACGTCAATCGGATTCTGCTCTATCCCCTTGGACCAACTGTCAGGCCGAACGCATGGTTAGCACCACCAAAGAGGCGACCGTAAAACTTTTACACTACATCTCGGTTCAGGAGTTGCGACGCCATGTCTGCGACTAGCTGACAGCCTACAACTTCGCCATGCAACTCAAAGCTCTGCGGTTCAAAACACCACAATAGACAATCGACCAACTCTGGTAATCAAAACCCGAAATCTTTAATCTCAAACCTTACCATCGCAATCTGAGACTAAACACTTAGTGAGCTGGGTAACAGCATAGTTGCGGGTAGCTGTCCAACTGCCATTGCGTTGTCCCAAATCGATCAGAGTGTTGCGGACCGATGCTCGCGCTTCTCCCCGCAGGGAACCGGCAAGGTGCGACAGCACGCTGCGCACGGTCTCCTCGACAAAGGCGTCATCCGACAACGCCCCCAAGCCCCATTGATGCACTTTGGCAAACTGAATGTCAGAAAGATCTGCTGCAAGACGTTCGATTTCGACCCATCGTTCGACCTGACGGGCAAAGCGGATGTTAGCCAACCAAGGCAACCAGGATCGCGTACCCATGTCGAGCAAGACTGTACGAATACCGGCATCTAGCGTAGGCGAGAAATACAGCGCCGCCACAGCATGCAGATAGTTAGGAAGTTCCAGATTGCGCAGGGTCGTGGTCAACTGCCTCTGAAGCGCGCCCTCGAACGTCACACTGTCCAGGTCGAACCCCATGCGTCTGTAGAAGGCATCGAAATATGCCTTTATAGCAAGGGCGACGACGGCTTCCTTGCTGCCGAAAGCGTTGTAGATCGTGCGCGACGACACGTCGGCGCGGCGGCAAAGATCGCGAATGCTGAAACCTTCGAGCCCGCCTTCCTCGATCATGTGACGCGTTTCAGAAAGTATGCGGCGACGCCGGTCGAACATGGCGGGGCTGGAGTTCGTCATGGTGCCCAGCGCGAAAAGTTCGGAATCGTCCATCGCGCTCTAACGATTGTTCGGTCGGAACATACCGGTGATCCTCGACGCCTTATATTGCCTTCCCTCTACATGGTTTTCCAGGTCATGCGGACGACCGCCATGCAGAACGGAGCCAAGCCGCGGGAAGGAAAAAATATTTGCCAAGCCGTTCACGCAAAGGCCGATGGCCACCGTCTCCCGGCACATCGGGCCATAAGAGGAAAAACCGTTGAACCTCGTCAGATATTCTTTTGTCATAGCAAGCGCCATACGAACGAATCGAACTGTGCGCAACGTTCCGGTGTTCGTCAGGCGACCATGCGCCGGACAGCCGCCTCGTAAATTCCGCCCGCCGAAGCACGCAGGCGCATTTCGCGCTCCCGGACCTTATCTACCTTCATCCTTACCGTCCCAACCAGACCGGCTTGCGCTTTTCGACGAAAGCTAGCGGCCCTTCGAAAGCGTCCTGCGAGGCAAGCATCGCCGCCATTGTGGGATAGGCCCATTGCTCGACCAGCGCATTAGCCATGTCGGCAGCCAGACCGCGCAGTACAGCCTCTTTCGTCGCGCGCAAGGACATCGGGCTACACAGGAGCAGTTCCTCTGCCAAACGCCGCGCACCGGCCAGCGCATCCTCAGCGACTTCGTTGACGAAACCCAGTTCAAAACCTTCCTGCGCGCTGACGCGTCGTCCCGTCATCATCAGCCCCATCGCCCGCTTGAGACCAATTTCGCGAGGCAGTCGCTGCAAGCCGCCGCCGAGCGCAGCAAGGCCGACGCGCGTTTCGGGAAGCGCAAAGGCGGCAGTCTCGCTCGCGACGATCAAGTCGCATGCCAGGGCCAGCTCGAACCCCCCCCCCAGTGCAACGCCGTTCACTGCGGCTATCACGGGCTTGAACATATCGAAACGGTGGGTCAGCCCTGCAAAGCCTCTCGGTGAACTGTCCATTCCACCGCCGGACGCCTGCTGCTTTAGATCATGCCCGGCACAAAACGCCTTTGAGCCTGATCCGGTGATGATGGCAATCCACTGGTCGTCATCGGCAGCGAACGCATCGAATGCGTCCGCCAGCTCAAGATTGGCAGGCTGGTTCAGGGCGTTATGAGCTTCCGGCCGATCGAGCGTGACGATCGTCAGCGCGCCTTCGCGGTCTACGCGGATATAGTCATAGGTCATGGCTTCCAAGCTCCTATTCTTAAGCGGCGCCAGCCGTGCGTGCATGATCGCGCGCGAGCTTCGCCAATGTCGGAAAATGCCGGGCGCGTTCACGGGCGTGCGCATTGGCGGCGGTGCCGCGCATCACCCGGGCCTTGATACCGTGAAAGATCGCGGCGAGCCGAAACAGATTGAAAGCGACATAATAGTCGAAGTTCGCGATTGCCGATCGCCCAGTCCGGCGGCAATACATCGCGACATATTCATCCTGCCCCGGAATGCCGAGCTCTTGTAGGTCCGCACCGCATAACCCCGCAACGATCTCGGGCGGCATCTGGTACATCATCGCATGGTAGGCGAAATCGGCCAGTGGATGACCGAGCGTCGACAATTCCCAATCCAGCACAGCGATTACCCGCGGCTCGGTCGGATGAAAGATCATGTTGTCGATCCGAAAGTCGCCATGGACCAACGACATTTCGTCGCCGGCGGGTATATTGGCTGGCAGCCACTCGATCAGTTGATCCATGTCGGTGTTTCGGCCTGCGTCTGTTTCGTCGAGATATTGGCGGGTCCAGCGAGAAATCTGGCGCGCGAAATAGTTGCCGGACCTGCCATAGTCCTCAAGCCCTACAGCCACGGGGTCGAGCGCGTGAAGCCTGGCGATCGTCTCGTTCATCGCATCGAAGCAGGCGGCGCGATCCGCACGGGAAAGATCAGGCAGTGTCGCGTCCCAAAAGATCCGCCCCTCTACCATGTCCATGATGTAAAACCATGTGCCGATGACAGTCTCGTCCGTGCACAGAGCATGAACATGTGGCACAGGAAACCAGTTCTTCCCCAGCGCCGACAGGACACGGGCCTCCCGATCGATCGCATGGGCACCTTTCAGCAACGCGCCAGGTGGCTTGCGTCGCATCACATAGGCGCGGGTGGGCGTCGACAGCCGGTAGGTCGGGTTGGACTGCCCGCCCTTGAACTGCTGGACGGTGAGCGGCCCACAATAGCCGGGGACGTTCGACACGAGCCATGCTTCGAGCCCAACTTCGTCGAACCTGTGCTGTTCGCGCACCGGCGCCGTGCCGCTATTCTGGTCAGCCAGGTTCATCGTGCGCTTCCCAGATGATCGCGCTTGATCTTTTTGGCGAGGCTCCACTTATGTACTTCGGTCGGACCGTCATAGATCCGGAACGCCCGTATCTCCCGAAACACCTGTTCCACTATCGTATCGCGCGTGATGCCCAGGCCGCCCATTACCTGCACGCAACGATCCGCCACGAGGTACAATGATTCCGAAACAGACACTTTCGCCATCGAGCTTTCAGCGGTTCCCAGCGCGCCGGCGTCGAGAATGCCAGCGCACCAATCAATCATCAGTTCGGCCGATTTCAGGTCTATGAGATTTTCGGCGAGTTGAAAGCCTACGCCCTCATGATCGATCAACAGCTTGCCGAACGCCATCCGGCGGCAAGCGTAATCGGTGGCGATTTCCTGCGCGCGGGTCGCAGCACCGTGCCAGCGCATGCAGTGCGAAAGACGCGCGGGAGACAAGCGCATCTGCGCCAGTTTGAAACCCTCGCCCGGCGCTCCTAGCATTTGTTCGTCGGGCACGAGCAAGCCTTCGATAGCAATGACCGCATGTCCGCCCGGCATCGCACTGTCGAGCGTATCGAGAACCCGATCGATCCGGATCGCAGGGTCTGGAAGATCGACCAGGAACATGCATGCGCCTTCGTCGGCTTTGGCCATGATGATGCCGACCTTGGCGCTGCTCGCTCCGGTAATCAGGGTCTTGCGCCCCTCGATCAGCCAATGATTGCCCGCCCGGCGCGCCGTCGTACGCATCATCGATGGATCGGACCCGGCGCCATTCTCATCCGCCGGCTCCGTCATGAAGAAAGCGGAGCGAGCGTCTCCCGCTACGAGCGGGGCGAGAAAGCGACGCTTGATCTCCTCGTTCCCGGCCCGTTCGAGCAGATACATATTACCCTCGTCCGGGGCGGCCGTATTCAACGCGACGGGCCCCAGCGGAGAAAGTCCCGACGGCTTGAGGATGGCCGCCGTCTCACGTTGGGTCATGTGCGTGCCGTCGCGCGGAACATGAGGGGTCATCAATCCCGCCGCGGATGCAAGGGCGCGCAATTCTGTGACCAGGCTTTCCTCCGGCCCGTGCGCGCCGAGACGCGGATCACCCTCGAAAGGCACAATCACTTCGCGAACAAATTTTTCCACTTGTTGCGCGAGCGCCTGCGTCCGGTCCGGGTTCGAACGGTGAGCAATGGTCATCATGATATTCCCTTCGATTTCGCGTCGGCGTTCATCGCCGCTGCAGCCGCGGACCGTTGATCATCCCCTCCGATAAGCTGCTGTTGTTCAATGGATTCACGCAGGAGCACCGCTGACCGGTCAAGAGAGCGGGTATTGGCGAGGCGTTTGGCGGCATGAATCGCCGACGGACTGCGCGTCGCCACGTCGCGCGCGTAGATCAAGGCAGCCTCGAGGGGATCGGCCGCAAGATAGGTCGCAAGGC
This sequence comes from Sphingobium sp. 3R8, assembly GCF_020166615.1. Taxonomy (NCBI): domain Bacteria; kingdom Pseudomonadati; phylum Pseudomonadota; class Alphaproteobacteria; order Sphingomonadales; family Sphingobiaceae; genus Sphingobium; species Sphingobium sp. 3R8. The sequence goes on from NZ_JAIQXR010000004.1 coordinate 15,102, forward strand.
CGATCCTGACAGCTTCGTCGCCGCGCACGATCCGACCGCTGTAGAGGAGATCCCGCAGAACATCGTCACGAACACACGATGGCAGGATCGCGATGGCTGCCATGTCGGGCACCAGGCCCCATCGGATTTCAAGGAGCGCGAGACGGGCGTCGGGAGCCACGAAACGGATGTCGGCTCCGAGCGCCAGCTGAAGGCCACCGCCAAGCGCGGCGCCATGGATCGCAGCGATCACCGGAATGGGCATATTCTGCCATCCCAGCACGACATGCTGCGGCAGATTGCAGTCGTCATGGGTGCGCTCAACGAGATCGGCCGGTATCCCGTCGGGCGCATCGCCCGAGAGCATCTGGCCGAACATGGCACGGTCCAACCCCGCGCAGAATGCTGGCCCCTCGCCCGAAATGACAGCGACGCGCGCCTTGGACGCCCGTACAGCCGCGATGCAGTCTGCAAGCGCACAAAACATGTCGCGATCAAGCGCATTCCTGCGATCTGGCGACGTCAAGCGCACGTCGGCCACGGCACCCTCAACGCTGAGCGAGACCCTGGCCCGAAAGAGCATAGTCTCAGCCACGATGCGCGACGCCGGGCACCGTGTCGTAGCGCGGCACGCGCTTCTCGCGGAACGCTGCAATCCCTTCGGCAAAGTCGGAGCTTTGCGCGCAAAGCACTTGGTTGCGGTCCTCCAGCGCGATTACGGCTTCCAAGCCCGGCGCATCGATTGCGTGTTTAAGCGCCTCTTTGGTCAGCCGAAGCCCCAATGGTGTGGCGTGCAGCATATCGCGCACGAATGATTCGCCTTCTGCCGACAGTTGATCCGGCTCGACCACGCGCGCAAACAGGCCAAGATGACGGCCGCGTTCCGCGTCGATGAACCGCCCGGTGAGCATATATTCGGAGGCCACTGACGCACCCACCATCCGCGGCAGGAAGTAGCTGACACCGATGTCGCATGCGCTGAGTCCCACACGTATGAAAGCGGCGTTCATTCGTGCCGCCGACGTTGCGACGCGAACGTCCGCTGCGAGGGCAAGCGCCATGCCGCCGCCGCTTGCCGCGCCCTGCACCAACGCCACGATCGGCTGCGGGCAGCTGCGCATGGAAAGGACGATCCGGCTTATCCGCCGTTGCTCGACGATCGCGGTCCCGGTATCGGCCAGCGCGCCGGTGCGCTCCGTCAAATCAAGCCCGGCGCAAAAATTGCGGCCGTTCGCTGCCAACACCACGACGCGCAGGTCCGCCCGGCTATGCAGCAGCGTAAACATATGATTGAGCTCATCGACGAGTCTGTCGTTGAGCGCATTATGGATTTCCGGACGATTGAGCGTCACTCGCAGGATCGGGCCATCCTCGACGACCAGAAGATGCTTGTAGTCATATTCGGACATTGTCACATTCCTTGATCTTGGGATCTTTGAGACGGTCAGCGCGTCGCCCAACGAGGCGACGGCGCAGCGAGACTCTGCGTCGAGGCACGGCTCATCCTATCGTTCTGCTTGTTTCGCGTCGGGGCGGGGGAAAGCGGCTGGGCGCTTTTCGAGAAACGCGGCCACGCCTTCGCGGTGATCGGCGCCGCGCCCGGCCGTACGCTGCATATCGCGTTCCAGCGACGCCATATCGGCATGGGTCGTTTCCATCGCGCGCCAGCCAAGCGCACGGATCATGCCGAGGACCGCTGTAGGACCGGCGGCAAGTCGATCTGCCAGGTCCAGGGCGGTAGAAAGCAGGTCGTCGGGATCGACGACACGGTTGACCATTCCCCACGCATACGCCGTGTCCGCAGCCACCCGCTCTCCCAGCAGCATCATCTCCATCGCTCTGGCCCGACCGGCGCTGTGGACCAGCAGAAACGCCGATCCGCTGTCCGGCACAAGGCCGATTTGGACGAAGGGCTGCAAAAAAAAGGCCGCCCGCGATGCGATCACGAGATCGCCGGCCAGGGCGATCGCCGCGCCGCCCCCGGCCGCCGGGCCATTCACCGCGGTAAGGAACGGCACGGGGAGCGACTTCAATCGCGCCATCAAAGGATTATAGTGCGTCGCCAGCAACGCGCCGGCATCATAATGGGGCGCCGAAAAGTCGACGTCACTGTTCAGATTGGCGCCCGAGCAGAATGCACGGCCCGCACCGGTGATGACGATCGCACGGCAGTCCGCCTCCGCCTTGTCGAGGGCGATCATCAGCGCTTCGACCATGGCGGCTGAGGCCGCGTTCATGCTCGTGGGATCATTGAGACACAGCACCGCCACGTCGCCATGGCGCGCCTCGCTCACGAGTGGCCGCGCTGTCACCGCGGCGCCATGCGGATCGCCCCATCGAGACGGATCGATTCCCCGTTGAGCATAGGATTTGCGATGATCGCCCGCACCAGATCGGCATATTCATCAGGGTGGCCCAGCCGGCTCGGGAAAGGCACCTGCTGGCCAAGCGAGCGTTGCGCCTCCTCCGGCAGGCTGGCGAGCAGCGGGGTCAGGAACAGCCCTGGCGCGATGGTCATAACGCGGATGCCGGACTGGGCGAACTCGCGTGCCAGCGGGAGCGTGAGCCCCACGATGCCGCTTTTGGAAGCGCCATAGGCGCTCTGGCCGATCTGGCCGTCATAAGCCGCGACCGATGATGTGTTGACGATTACCCCGCGCTCTTCGTTCTCCGGCTCCAGTGTCATGGCCCGTGCCGCGAACTTGGAGGCGACGTTGAACGTACCGACTAGGTTGATCTCGACGATCCGCCGAAAGTCCGCGAGCGGCTGGGGCTGCCCGTTCCGGCCAACGGCGCGCGCGGGCGGCCCGATCCCGGCGCAGTTGACGAGGATGCGCGTAGCACCATGGAGTGCTTCAGCGGCGTCCAGCCCATGCGTGACGCTCGGTTCGTCTGCGACATCGACCGGAACGAACCCCCCGCCGATCTCGCGGGCGAGCTGCTCACCGCGTTCGCAGTTCAGGTCGAACAGAGTCACTTTCGCGCCAAGCCCTGCCAGCATCCGCGCAGTGGCCTCGCCCAGCCCCGATGCACCACCGGTCACGATTGCCGCATTGCCTTCGATACGCATCTGTCTCTCCTTAATTGTCCGGCGTGGCGCTGTTTTGTTTTGCGTCCGTCTTTCGGATCGATGTCCGCGCTTCCCGCCATTGATCGTCCGTCCAGCTGCGCAAGCCGGAGAAATTGCCGCCGGTCGCCTGGAAGTCACCGCCGTCGATCGCGATGACCTGCCCGTTCACATATTCCGAACCGGGGTGGAGGAGATAAACGGCGAGATTGGCAAGTTCTGGCATCCGGCCCACACGTCCGATGGGGTTTGCGCTCATGTCGGCATAGGCGTCGCTTCCTTCGCCGGGCTTGAGCCGCGCCGTCATGCCTTCAGTCGGGAAGGGGCCAGGCGCGATGGCATTGAAGCGGATGCCGCGCCCGCCCCATTCCACGCTTAGGCTTTGCGTCATGGCAGCGACCCCCGCCTTCGACATCGCCGAAGGTACGACGAAGGGCGATCCGTTCCATACCCATGTGGTAACGATCGAAACCACCGATGCGCGATCGCCCGCGGCCAACCAGCGCTTCCCACAGGCCAGCGTCGTCAAAAACGAACCGCGGAACACGATATTGGCGACCGCATCGAACCCCTTAGGGGAAAGATCCTCCGTGCGGCTGATGAAGTTGCCAGCCGCATTGTTGATAAGCCCTGTTGGCGCACGGCCTTGCCACGCACCGTCCAGCATGGCTTCGATCGAGTCCGGATCCCGGATGTCGCAGGCCAGCGGAATCACGCAACCGCCATGCGCCGCTTCCAGTTCGGCCGCCGTCGCTTCGAGAGTAGCGATCCGTCGCCCCGCAATGACCACCTGCGCGCCGAGAAGCAAGGCCGCCTCCGCCATGACGCGGCCAAGGCCCGTGCCGCCACCTGTGATGAGTATCTTCTGCCCCGCCATCAGATCAGCTCGGTACATCAGGTCTTTCAGGTCCATTCCGCTCCCCCGGATAACGGCGCGAATCGGAGCGCGCCTTGCTGAGAACGTTGTAGCATCAACTCTTTATATGACAACGTGTCATACTTTTTAAGTTCTAAAAAAAATGATAACTTATTGATATACTTGGTAATAATGAACGCCGATATTTTGCTCTGGACATTTTTGCTATTATTTAGATTATGCACTGTAGTGATTTTAACGACCGCAGGCAAAGCCGTGATCAGAGAGAGGATTTATTTTTGGGCGTTCTTCAAATTCCAAGAACGGTAGGCTTGGTCGATGACGAGCTGGCGCTGTTTGGCAAAAGCGTCGATGGCTTCCTGGACAAGCATGCGCCGCCCGAGGCAATCGCGCGCTTTCGCGAGGATGGCATCGTTCCGCGCAGCTTCTGGACAGCCGCTGCGGAAGCGGGCTTGCTCGGCCTTTCGACCCCCGAACGTTATGGCGGTATGGGCGGCGATTTTCGCCATGAGGTCGTTCTCATGGACGCGATCGGAAAGCGGGGTTTCGAGGGATGGGATGTGACGCTGCACAACGCCATCGTCGCGCCCTATATTGAAATCTACGGATCGGAGGAGCAGAAGCTGTACTGGCTTCCTCGGCTCGCATCGGGTGCATCGATCGGCGCAATAGCGATGACCGAACCAGGAACCGGGTCCGATCTCCAGGCCGTCCGGACCACCGCCCGCCGGGATGGCAACCATTATGTTGTCAACGGCTCCAAGACCTTCATCACCAATGGACAGAATGCCGACCTGATCCTCGTGGTAGCGAGAACCGCCGCCGAAGGTGCGAAAGGCATTTCGTTGATCATCATCGATACCAATGATGCCGAGGGTTTCGAACGGGGCCGCAATCTTGACAAGATCGGACGTTCTGCATCGGATACATCCGAACTATTCTTCAACGACGTACGCGTGCCGACCGCCAACCTGCTTGGGCACGAAGAAGGGCGTGGCTTCTTCCAACTCATGGAAGCGCTGCCCCAGGAGCGGTTGATCCTGGCCGTGCAGTGCGCGGCTTCGATCGAATATGTCCTTGGTCTGACGATTGATTACGTCAAGGAGCGCAAGGCCTTCGGACAAGCGGTCATCGACTTCCAGAACACCCAATTCAAGCTGGCGGAGATGAAGACAGAGGCGACAGTGGCGCGGGTGTTCGTCGACAGATGTGTCGAACTGCACCTTGAGAGAAAGCTGGACAGTGCAACCGCGTCGATGGCGAAATACTGGGTGTCGGACGTGCTAAACAAGATCTGCGACGAATGCCTCCAGTTGTTTGGCGGCTATGGCTTCATGAACGAATATCCCATCGCGCAGGCGTGGAAGGATGCCCGAGTCACGCGCATCTATGGTGGGACGAACGAAATCATGAAGGTCCTGATCGCCAGAACGCTGTAGGACACATGATGGACCTTACCACATTGTTCGACGTGCGCGACCGAACGGCCCTGGTAACAGGCGCTTCCCTCGGCATCGGCGCGATGATCGCCGAAGGCCTCGTGCGTGCCGGGGCGAAGGTCTGGATATGCTCGCGCAAAGAGGCAGATATACAGGCGACCCGTGACCGCCTTAGTGCCTGGGGGGAATGTCACGCCATCACCGCAGACCTGTCTCGCGATGAGGGGCTGGTAGCGGTCGGCGCGGCCATGGGCGAAGCGATCGATACGCTGGACATTTTGGTGAACAATGCCGGGGCGAGCTGGGCGGCGCCCATAAGCGACTTTCCCCGCTTGGGCTTCGAAAAGGTACTGAATATCAATCTGGTTGCGCCGTTTATGCTGGTGCAACGATTGCTGCCCCTGCTGCGCAAGGCTGCAAGGCCAGATCATCCCGCACGGGTCATCAATATAGCTTCGATCGACGGCATGAGACCGCCGGCACTGGACAGCTTCGCATATTCCGCGAGCAAGGCCGGCATGATCATGCTGACCAAGCATATGGCGCGGGCGCTGGCGGCAGATTCGATCACCGTCAATGCGATCGCGCCGGGCATCTTCGCCTCGCGGATGACATCCTTCTGGTTTGATGAGGCGCATCCCCATCACGTTCCGCCGCCCACGATAGCGCTGGGCGACCGGCCAGGCGCCGATGAGGATATTGTCGCCGCCGTCCTCTATCTGGCGGCGCGGTCGGGAAGCTATCTTACAGGCGTGACATTGCCGGTTGCAGGCGGAGAAGCCACGGTCAACTGACACGGTGTCCTGCGGTAATGGCAGGAGAGAGCCCGATCCGGTGTCACGGGTGCGTATCAGCGTCGTTCGCGAGACGACTGGATCAGCCGATCTTGTTCCGGACATCGCCACCGCGTCAACTGATCGTGGATTGCGGCGATCTTTAGCGAGCAGACCGTCATGACTGCCCATGAGGGCCAGCTCTCTACCTTGGTAGGGCTGGCCCTTTCTCAAAGGCGCGGCATTGTGATCCGGATGCTTATATTACATCCGCTCTATAATCGTGACATTGGCGATGCCGCCGCCCTCACACATGGTCTGCAACCCGTAGCGCTTGCCCCGCGCCTTGAGCGCATGGGTCAGCGTGGCCATCAGCTTCGTACCCGATGCGCCAAGCGGATGTCCCAGGGAAATGGCGCCGCCATTCACATTGAGCTTGGCCGGGTCGCCACCGATCTCCTTGAGCCATGCAAGAGGCACTGGAGCAAAGGCTTCGTTGACTTCGTACAGGTCGATCTCGTCGATGGTCATGCCGGCACGCTTCAAGGCACGGCGCGTAGCCTCGATCGGCTCTTCCAGCATGATGACGGGATCGCCCGCGGTGACCGTGAGGTTCACGATGCGGGCCATGGGCGTAAGGTTGTGCGCCTTGAGCGCGGCCTCATTGACCACCAATACGGCCGATGAACCATCGCATACTTGGCTTGCGTTCGCCGCTGTGATGATGCCGTCCGGCTGGATCGTTTTGACTGCCCCGATCGACTCCATCGATGCGTCGTATCGGATGCCTTCGTCGTTCACATGCAGTTCGCGGGAGCCATCTGGAAGGGTGATCTCGATCGGCACGATCTCGGATTCAAAAGCACCCGATTGCGTGGCTTCTGCTGCGCGACGATGGCTTTCGAGCGCAAAAGCGTCGAGCTGCTCCCGCGTAAAACGATATTTTTCGGCAATCATCTGCGCGCCGATGAACTGAGAAAATTCAGCAACGCCGAATTTGCTGAGGACGCGATCCGACCAAGGCGTTGCGGCCATGCCCGCCTGATGGTACAGCATGATATTAGTACCCATGGGTGTCCGGCTCATGCTCTCCACTCCCGCAGCAAGCACGATGTCCTGGGTGCCGGACATGACGGCTTGTGCCGCGAACTGAACTGCCTGTTGCGACGAGCCGCACTGGCGATCAATCGTCACAGCGGGCACTGTTTTCGGGAGCTTCGACGCCAGCACCGCATAGCGTCCCAGCGCCGTCGACTGCTCGCCGCCTTGCGTGACGCACCCCATAATGACATCTTCGATCGCAGCAGGGTCGATGCCCGAGCGATCGACAATGGCATTGAGAGCTTCGGCTGCCAGTTCCGCCGAATGCCAGTCGGCCAGTCGGCCATTCCGTCGTCCACCCGCAGTACGCACCGCTTCAACAATATAGGCTGCAGTCATCATAGGCTCCTTCAAAATTGCTCATTGCACCGGCGTGGTGCGTTTGACGGGGATTTCGTCACGGACTATCCTGCAAGCCCGCTTTGCCGTGGGCCTGCACCGACGCTCGGCGCGCATCGATCGACACTGGATCGACAGCTTCATTGTGCGTCGTCGCCCGCTCCGCCTCCATGGCCAGGCCGTCGGACAGGGTGACCGCGTAACCATCATCGATAAGGCGCGTGTAGGACCGGAGCACATCCGCAGGCTGAGCGAGAAGGTGTTGCGCCAGCCCGGTCGCGACGGCGAGCAGTTGGCCTGGTGCAACGACCTCTGCAACAAGTCCCCAGTCCGCGGCCTGCGCGGCGGACACATAGCGGCCGGTCAACGACATCTGCTTCGCGCGGTAAGGCCCGATGGCCCGGCTCAGCTTCTGTGACAGACCCCATCCAGGCATGGCACCGACCTTGACGTGCGTATCAGCGAACCGAGCATAATCGCTGGCGATCAGAATGTCGCACGCCAAAGCAAGTTCGAAACCACCGGTCACGGCCGCGCCGTTGACGGCGCCAATCACGACGCCTTCAAAGCGCTCAATGGCGGCAACGGGGCTGTGACTGGATACGCTACTCAACGCACGGCTGTCGGTGGCTGCTTCGCCTAGATCAAGTCCGGCGCAGAAGGCCCGGCCTGCGCCCGTGAGTACGACCACCCGCACACCGTCCCTCTGCAAGGTGCCAAACGCATCAATCAGCAAGATGCGCAGATCCCAGGACAAGGCGTTCATTACCGCCGGCCGGTTCAACGTCACTATGGCCAGCCCTGCCTGGGGTCTATCAATGCGCAGTTGTGGCTGCGCTGCTTCTGCGCCCGCCCCCCAATCTTTTCTATGATCAGCAGCCATTGATCAACATCCGCTTTTGACAGGAAACCAAGCGCTGCCCGTCAGCATCACAGTTGCCCCGCCCGAACCAGATGCCGTCACGGATCGGAACGGAAATGCGACGGCCAATGTGCCGAATATCCAATAAGGAATTCCAGGGCTTCATGTCCTCATCCTGTTATCGCTACTGCTCACTTGATGGAGACTTCTTCATCCAAGTCTTAAACCCGCATAATGGACAATCTACAAGCCCTTGAATCCTTTATTACTATAGTAATGGACCTGTTAAATTATTTAAAAAATTCTCCCGGCAGCCAACGGCCGCGGTAAACTTCGTCTAGAAAGGAATCAAGAAAGATGACTACTATCTAGAAACCAAAAAACTATCGCATTTACGCTAAAAGAAGATATGGCCGATCCACTCGGCCGTCATGGCTGGCTTATCGCTACCCTCGATCTCGACAGTAAGAGCGGTAACTTCTTGCCACTGGCCAGGGCGCTTTTCGATCAGTGCCAGAAGCGTGAAATGTCCCCGCACGCGCTTGCCTGAGTGCACCGGCGCCAGAAACCGCACCTTGTTTCCGCCATAGTTAACGCCCATCCGCACCCCCTCTATGGCCGGAATGGGTGCCCTTTCCATCAACAAGGGCATGAGCGACAGCGTCAGAAATCCATGGGCGATCGTTCCACCGAACGGCGTCTGTGCTGCCCGCACCGGATCAACGTGAATGAACTGGTGGTCACCGGTGGCGTCTGCGAAGCGGTCGATCATCTGCTGCGTAACTTCAACCCAATCCGAAGTGACGGCCTGTCCGACCTGCGCTGCGCGTTCCTGAATGCTAATCATCGTCACCGTCTCTCTTCATCTACAGGAATGTCGTCGGGCCGCGCCGACCGCAGAACAGCACGCCCTTCTCAGAACACATGTCAGAGCCAAGCTGGCGCGGTGTCCAGCGGGGTACGGTCGTTGTGCGCTAGCAAGTCGAGTATCGGCCCGACACGGGGCAGTTCATAACTGTAAAAGTAGCGAGCAGCCTGCAGTTTGCCTTCATAGAAGTCGCCGGACAGGCCCTTTGCGACCAAAAATTGTTCCAGCCACACCCAGGCGATCACGAGATGGCCGAAAGCCTCCAGATACAGGCTGGCGTTCGCCAGTGTCGCTTCCGCCGATCCTGCCGCATGAAGCGTTTTCGTAACCGCGATGATGCGCCCAAGGATCACCGAAAGCGCCTCGGCATAGATTGCGCCATCCCCTCCGACAGCGACAGCCCGGTCGATCGTATGCTCCACCCGCGCCGTAAACAGCGCAAGCGCCTTGCCGTGCGCCATCACCACCTTGCGACCCAGCAGGTCGATCGCCTGAATGCCGTGCGTGCCTTCATGGATCGGATTGAGGCGCTGGTCGCGGTAGAACTGCTCTACCTTGAAGTCGCGGGTGTAGCCATAGCCACCGTGGACCTGAATTGCGAGGTCGTTCGCGACTAGGCAGAATTGGGAGGGCCAGCTCTTCGCAACCGGCGTAAGCAGGTCGAGCAGAAGGTTGGCTTCAGCGCGTGCGGCGTCTTCGGAAGCCGACGCGGCTTCGTCCACCAGTCGGGCGCACCACAGGTTGAATGCCAGCGCGCCCTCTACAATTGCCTTTTGCGCCAGCAGCATCCGCCGCACATCGGCATGGTGGGTGAGCGGCAACTGCGGCGTGGTGGGATTCTTGTCGTCGGGCGAACGGCCTTGCAACCGGTTGCGGGCATAATCCAGCGCATGCAGATAGCCGGTGTAGCCGAGTGACGCGGCGCCTGTGCCGACCGCGATGCGGGCCTCATTCATCATGAAGAACATGCATGCCAGACCCTGGTGCGGCTCGCCGACGAGATAGCCGATCGCGCCGGGACGATCTGCCGGTGTGAAGCGCCCCTCGCCGAAGTTCAGCAGCGTGTTGGTCGTCGCCCGATATCCCATCTTGTGGTTCAAGCCCGCCAGCGCGACATCGTTACGCGCGCCGGGGTCGCCATTCTCGTCAAGTATGAATTTGGGGACGATGAAAAGCGATATGCCCTTTACGCCGGGGGGGCCGCCAGGAATGCGTGCGAGTAGCAGGTGTATGATGTTTTCGGAGAAGTTTTGCTCGCCACCGGACGTCCACATCTTGTTGCCAGACAGGCGATAGGTGCCATCCGGCTGTGGCTCCGCACGGGTGGCGACATCCGACAGCGACGATCCCGCTTGGGGCTCTGACAAGCACATCGTGCCGTAAAAGCGGCCAGCGAGCATCGGCGTTGCGTAAAGGGCGATCTGTTCTTCCGTCCCGTGATGAACGAGCAGATTGGCGGCAGCCATTGTAAGAAACGCATATCCCGTCGCCGGTCCGTTGGCTGCCGTGAACCAGGCGAATGCGGCCCGTTCGATGGTCGCAGGCAACTGCATCCCGCCGCGCTCGATCGATTGCCCCGCTGACATCAGTCCTGTTTCGGCAAAGGCGTTCAGTGCCTTGCCGATCTCAGGCAGACAATGAACGGTTTCGCCATCGAAATGCGGTTCGATACGGTCGCCCGCCTGATAGCAGGGGGCGAACAGGTCAGTCGCCATCGCTTCGCAGGTGTCGAGCACCTGGTCGAACGTCTGCCGGTCATGATGCTCGAAAAACGGCCGCTCGGTCAGCGTCTCGACCTTCAACCATTCATACAGGATGAAGTCGAGATCGCGCCGGGATAGGATCAGCGACATGGCATGATCTCCAATCTTAGCACAAGATGCCGGCACGGCGGAAGAATTTCCCGCTTTGCCCATCAACATTCGAATAGGCCTGCTGGCCCTCCCCATCCGAGATCGCGTCCCACTGTTCACGCACCTTCTCCACCGACGGCGGCGTTTCGCCGAAATAGACGCCTTCGGTTTCATAGATGCGCGCGAGCGACATGACCCCCGCCCCGGCGCTCAATATGCTGCCGGTGGGCGCGTCGCGGGATGCAAGATAGAGGACGCCGGGAGTGACGAAGCCAGGAGCAATCCGCGCCATAATTTCCGGGGTCGCCAATCCTTCCGTCATGCGGGTCGCGGCGACAGGCGCGATGGCATTGACCCGGACATCGTTCTTTGCACCCTCGATCTTGAGGGTGTTCATCAAACCGATTACCGCAAGTTTCGCGGCACCGTAGTTCGCTTGGCCAAAGTTGCCATAAAGCCCCGAACCCGACGTTGCGAACACGATGCGGCCATAATTTTGCGCGCGCATGATGTCCCAGACCGCCTTGACGGGTTTCACCGTCCCCATCAGATGAACGTCGAGCACGGACGTAAAATCCGCGATGCTCATCTTGGTCAGGCTGCTGTCGCGCAGGATGCCCGCATTGGCGATGAGGACGTCGATGCGGCCCCAGGCGGCCATCGTCTGGTCCACCATCCCTGCGACACCGGCATCGTCCGTGACCGAGGCCCCGTTGACCATAGCCTCCCCACCTGCCGCGCGGATTTCCGCCACCACCGCTTCGGCAGCTATGGATGAGCCGCCCGTGCCATCGACAGAACCGCCAAGGTCGTTGACGACGACCTTGGCACCGCGCGCCGCCAGACCCAGGGCATATTCGCGCCCCAATCCTCCGCCCGCGCCGGTAACGATCGCAACCTGTCCGTCGAACCTGATGTCTTCCATGTTCCGCTTCTTTCCGTTGAAGGTAGCGCCAAGTGGGCGAGGCGCGTTTTAGGCAGCCGCCCTGCGGGGTTTGCCAAGAATATTATCTGCGATGATCCGCTGCTGGATTTCAGAACTTCCCTCGAAAATTTTGGTGAGCCGCGCATCGCGCCAGTAGCGTTCGACGGGATGAAGAGTAGTATATCCAGCCCCGCCCAAAATCTGGAGCGCCTCCGTCGTTACGCGTTCCGCCATTTCAGCCGCGAACAGCTTGACCATCGCGGCTTCGCGGTCGCACCGTCGGCCACTGTCGATCGCGTCCGCGACATAATACATCAACTGCCGCGCCGCCTCGATTTCCGTCGCCATCGTCGCAATCTTGAAACGCACGGACTGGAAGTCGGCGATCGGTTGGCCAAATTGCACACGCTCTTGCGCATAGGCGGTCGCATGATCAAATGCCCCCTGGGCACATCCGATCGACCGCGCGGCGGTGTGCGCGCGCGCCATCTCCAATCCGCTGGCGATTTCGTAGAAAGCCCGCCCCTCTTCATACGGCTGCACGGCGGCTGGTGTGCGAGCATTATCGAAGGCAAGTTCCCACGTCTTCCAACCGAAATATCCGATCTTGGGGATCGGGGTTCCCGCGGTATCTGCCGGAAGCTGGCCCCTAGGCTTTTCAATGACGATCTGCGACAAACCGTGTTGCGGCTTGCCGAAGCCATCCGACGTTCGGCAAACCACGGAGAGGAAGTCGGCGCCGTCGGCGAAGGTGCACCAGTATTTGGCCCCGCTGATGGCCCAGTCGTCGCCGTCCCGGACAGCCCGACAGGTAATGCCCGACACGTCGGAGCCAACACCGGGTTCCGACATCGCGAGTGCGCCGAGATATTTTCCGGCAGCCATCAGTTCCGTTTTGTGCCGCCGGTCCTCGGCGTCCATCGCCGGAATCGACCGGTAGAAGCTGTTTCCGCGCGCCATCAGGCTGGATACGCTGAGCCACCCGCGCGCCAATTCTTCCGCCACCAGACAATATTCGAACGCGCCAAGGCCAAGCCCGCCCAGATCGGCAGGAATAACGATCCCGAAGAAGCCGAGGTCGCCCATCGTTTCGACGAGATCTGCGGGAATGTTCCCACGTTCTGGATCCAGCCGATTTGCGGCTGGCAGCACGACCTCGTCGCTGAAACGCCGTGCCACCTCTTGGATCATGAGCCGTTCGTCGGATGCATATGCCCCGGAAAGCATGTTCATATCACATGCCTATCAGATCGGCTTTGTCGAGCGTGTTGCGCACCAGCCGCAACACGGCGACATCGATCATGACACCATCGACCTGCACCGCGCCTAGGCCCTGCGCTTCGGCTTCGCGATACGCCGCTTCCATCTTGCGGGCACGGATGACTTCTTCCGCGTCCGGGGAGAAGATGTCCAGCGCCGGAGCGATCTGGGAAGGATGGATTGCCCACTTGCCGACCATGCCGAGCGAACGCGCCTTGGTCGCTTCGCGCCGATAGCCTTCCTCATTGGCGAAATTGCCGTAGGGACCATCGATCGCATCTAGGCCCGCAGCCCGCGCCGCCATGGTGATCTGGAACCGGGGATAGTGGAAGATGTCACCCGGGTAGGTGCCAGTGTCGCCGATGTCCTTCGTGTCAATGCCCTGCGATCCCGAATAGTCGCCCATCCCGAAAATCAACGCTTCGAGCCGATCGGATGCGCGAGAAATCGCTTCCACATTCTGGAGTGCCTGGACCTCTTCGATCAACACTTCGATGCCGATCGTCTTTTGCAGTTTCAGCTTTTTCTCCAGCTGGCCCAGCAACCTGTCTAGGAACACCACGTCGGCCGCGGTGTAGGGCTTGGTCAACATGATCGTATCAATGTTCGCGCCCGCCCCCTCGACAAGTTCGATGATGTCGCCGTGGCACCATTCGGTCGTGACGTCGTTGATCCGCACACAGCGGGTCTTCTTGCCCCAGTCGAGAGTGTTGAGCGCATTGACGATCTTGGCACGCGCAGCAACCTTCGCGCTCGGTGCAACTGCGTCCTCCAGATCGCAGAATACATGGTCCGCCGCAGAACCGGCTGCCTTGGCCAGCATTTTTTCGGAACTGCCCGGCACGGACAACTGGCTTCGGCGAAGACGTTTGGGACGTGAGGATATAGTCATTAGAGCTCCGCTTCTATGGTGGATGCAGCAGCCCCGGACGCGATCAGTAGGTCGATATCTTCCCGACTGAATCCGGCAGCCACGAGTTCCTCAATTGTGTGTTCACCGAGCAGGGGCGCCCTGCGGTGGATACCGCCTGGCGTCCCGGTCATCTTGATAGGGATGCCCGCCACCTTCGTAGATCTTGCCATCCCGGCGCCGGCGACTTCCACGATCATCTCGCGCGCCGCGGCGTGGGGATCCGCCATGATCTCGGCAACGTCCAAGACGGGCGCGAACGGTATCTTGCCGCCGAGCCTTGTCATGAGTTCGCTACGTGTGAACTGGGACGTATATGCGGAAATAAGGGGCACCAACGCAGCGCGATGAGCCGTACGGTCCAGCCTATTCAAGAAACGGCCGTCGGCCGGAAGGTCGATGATGTCGAGAAGCTTGCAGAATATGCCGAAGAAAACATCATCATGCGCCGCTACGGTGATATGTCCATCAGATGCTGGGAAGACGCCGAACGGGCACAAGAACGGGTGATGGTTGCCGTCCGGTGCCGGAATGATTTTCTCAACGGAGTTCTGCCAAATCGTACGTTCGCAAATGGCAAGCACGGCATCCACCATCGACACATCGACGAACTGCCCCTCCCCGGTTCGCCGGGCATTATGGACTGCGGACAAGACACCGAATGCCAACATCATGCCAGGTATCAGGTCGCCAACGCCGGGTCCGACTTTGGTGGGCGGCCCGCCAAGAGGACCCGTGATGGCCATGATCCCGCCCATTGCCTGTGCGACCACATCAAAAGCAGGCCATTCGCCATAGGGCGAAGCGCCGGTGCGTGGATCACCAAAGCCACGCAGCGCGCCATATACCAGCTTGGGGTTAACCGCACGCAACGTCTCATAACTCAGGCCCAGTCGATCCATGACGCCCGCCCGAAAATTCTCCACTAAGGCATCGGCGTCCTTAACGAGGGCAAGAAGAGCCTGCCGCCCTTGCTCCGTTTTCAGATTCAGACTGATGCTCCGCTTGTTGCGGTTGACGCTCTGAAAATAACCGTTCAGCAGCTTTTCCTGGTCGTCTGCATGATACGGACCGGCGACCCGGGTCATGTCCCCGCCATTGACGGATTCGACCTTGATCACATCTGCGCCGTGATCAGCGAGAATCATGGTGCCAAAGGGCCCGGCGAGCATCTGCGTCAGATCCAGCACGCGGATGTCGGACAGGGCGCCGAATGCAGGCGGACGTTCCTGGCTCATCGCCAACCCCAATGACTTCTGCGTTTGATCACCGCTATCCGTTCGATCTCCACGCACACTTCATCGCGCTGATTCACCCCCCAATGTTTAAAGCGGATAATGCCTGCATCATCGCGGTCTGCGTTCTCGACCGACAGTACCTCGGAATAGGCGTATAATGTGTCGCCATGCGTAACCGGGCGCGTCAGCTTGACCTTGTCGAGACCGATTTCCTCCAGCGCGTTTTCGCAGCAGTCTTGCGTCGATAATCCCAGAACGAGAGAGAAGTTTACCCCGCCATATGAAAGGATGCTGCCAAATGGCGTCGCCGCCATCTTGTGATCATTAAAATGGCCTTCGGCTGAATTGAGCACCAGATTGGTGATGAGAACATTGTCCAGCGGCGTGATGGTCTTGCCGCGCGCATGCTTCAGCACATCACCTACGCGGAAATCCTCAAAGTAGTTGTCCGCCGAGGTTAGCGAAGAAAGCTTCATGCCGCTTCTCCAATATTGCGCCGGCGCACGAGATTCGATCGCCTGAAACTGACCAGTTCCAACCCGGCTTCATCATATCCCGTGGTTTGCCACGTAACGATTCCGTTCGCGGGATTGCTCGATGAAACACGCGCATCGAGCGTCTTGCTCCGCGCTACGATAGTCGTGCCCGCGTACGCGGGGCGTACATAGGTGAGATCGAAAACGCCCAAAAAAGGCCCCCCGATCTCGCTGAGATCCTCAACGCTCAGCCCGAGGACGACATTGAACAGCAAATGCGGATTGATCACGATATCCGGATGGCCGTGCGCCTTGGCGTACTCGGCGTTCAAGTACAAAGGATTGAATATCAACAACAGGCTACAAAACAAAGAGTTTTCAGCCGCAGAAACTGTTTTTCCCCAATGATGATTCCATGCCTGCCCTACCTCAAAGTCCTCGAACAAATGTCCTCGATCCCTGAATACAGCCCGCTCTCGGAAATCCTCTTCCATTAAAACTACCTCTCCTTATCGTACATGTCTTATACAGGAGCAATCTACGTCATGATAGAAGAGTTCTCGCCGTTATATCCTCCATTACATAGGTATTATTGCGATCGCGCATCAGCAGGTTGCACATGGACATATGGTTCTGCCACTTCGTGTTCAGGCGATATTGAGAGGCCCGAAAGATCGCCTTTCTCACGCCAATCGTTCAGCAATGCGAAATAAGCTGCGGGACCGTCGCCATACCGGCCGCCTTGGAAAAGGTCAGCGCTGGTTTTCGCCTTGCCTTCATTATTATAATATCCCGGCGTGCATTCCGCATAGAACTGGAACTGCGCTTGATTTTTGGGTGACGTGCGAATGCCTTCAGCCCATGCAGCGGCCGCTTCGCGCTCCGACTCAACCGTCGCGGCATTGCGATCCCGCGCTGTTTTGAGGATATAGCCGATGTGACGCGATTGTTCGTCGAGAAGGTGGACGGCGTTGACCGCCGCTGTGGTTTGCGGATTGCCGCCCATAAAAAACAGGTTCGGAAAGTTGTCGGTGGACAAACCGTGCAGCGTCCGGACGCCGTCCTTCCAATGTTGGCTGAGTGGCAAGCCGCCGCGGCCGAAAATCTCGAACCCGGTAAGATGCGTGTACGATATCCCTGCTTCAAAACCTGTTGCGAACACGACGCAATCGACGTCGAACGCTTCGCCGTTGACGACGATGCCCGTTTCCGTGAACGCCTCGACGCCCTGGCCGAACGTGTCGATCAGATGCACGTTCGGTCTGTTGAACGTCGCCAGATAATCATCGTGGAAGCAGGGGCGCTTGCAGGCCCAGCGGTACCAGGGCTTGAGTTTTTCCGCCGTGTCAGGATCCTCGACAACCTCGCTAATGCGATCGCGCAGTTCATTCATCACCTTGAAGTCAGCCAGTTCGGCCGCGTAGGCGATTTCCTCCGACGAGGGTTCTCGGCCGAGATGACCGGCAAGGTCAGAGGGCTTAGGCGGAACGATCATTTGTGCGAACTTTGTCCAGCCATCTTTCACCAAGTCCACATCAGGTGCTGCGCCTGCCATCAGACTGGTGAAGTTGGACATCCGGTCACGCTGCCAACCCGGTTTCTGCGATTTGGCCCAGTCCGAGTCGATGTCCGCGTTGGCCCTTACCCCGACCGACGAAGGCGTACGCTGAAAGACATAGAGTTCCTTGGACCACTCACCCAGATGCGGCACGATCTGAATAGCGGTCGCCCCGGTTCCAACAATGGCGACGCGCTTATCCTTCAGGCCGGTGAGGTGCCCCGTTGAGTCACCCTGCGTATAATCATAGTCCCAGCGGCTCGAATGGAACATATGCCCCTTGAAGGTCGATATGCCACGGATACCTGGCAATTTTGGAAGGCTTTGGCGGCCGCACGCCAGGACGACGTAGGAAGCAGTCAGCTTATCGCCCCGATTGGTCGCGAC
Source organism: Sphingobium sp. 3R8 (assembly GCF_020166615.1). Lineage (NCBI taxonomy): Bacteria > Pseudomonadati > Pseudomonadota > Alphaproteobacteria > Sphingomonadales > Sphingobiaceae > Sphingobium > Sphingobium sp. 3R8. Next base: position 33,014 of record NZ_JAIQXR010000004.1, read on the forward strand.
GTGCCATTGTTTTTCGCCTTTGCTCCACCTCAAGTCGGCGATCGTCGTCTTGAATAGCGCCTTGTCATAGAGGCCGTATTTCGATCCTATATTACGGCAATGCTCAAGTATTTCTGGCTGAACAGCATATTTGTGCTTTGGAACATATTCCATTTCTTCAAGAAGAGGGAGATATAGCAGCGATTCTATATCGCACATCGCACCGGGATAGCGGTTCCAATACCAGGTGCCGCCAAAGTCTCCCGCTTCTTCGATCAGCCTCACATCCGTGATGCCCGCCTCGCGGAGCCTCGCGCCCATCAGAAGTCCGCCAAAGCCCCCGCCGACGACGATCACTTCGGTGTGATCGGAAACAGGGGCGCGCGCGAAATCCGCGTCGGCCCAAGGATCGGCGGCGAAATGCGAAAGCCCTTCGGCGGCTTCGAAATACTGCCCATTGCCTTCCGGCTTCACCCGACGATCGCGTTCTGCGCGATACCGGGCACGCAAGATGGCGACGTCGAAATCGACGTCCATCATCTTATCTATTTGCATCATGGCTGCATCCGTCATCAGCTTCCTCTCGGTGACTGCCGATCCACGCCGGCAATCCGTTATCTCGGCCTGCCATTACGGCTAGGACAATTTACAGTTTGCTCCGGTGTGTAAATGCATTGCGCTTTCGGGCATCCGGATCACCCCGTAATAGAACAGAGTTCGCGCGCTATAAGTCAATGCCGCAAAGGGAATACAGAAGCTTATGCGGCTTCATTAGGGGCTTTATTACGATAGGAATATTATGATTGAGCTGCATGCGCCAGCAACATTGCCCATTGCTGTCCAACGTGCAATTCTACCGCTGTGATGCCTGGGCGTCGCGCGGATACAAGGAAGCGAACTGCTGCAGGGTCGCTATGCACAGCGCCTTCTTATCTGCAAGCCGTTCCAATGGCATTCCGCAAGCCACGGCCATCGGCGATCCATCCATCGGCGACGAGAGCGCGAATGCGATCGTCCCAAAACCTTCCGTTACGTCGCCAGCCGTCTCACCATAACCTCGCTGGCGTGTCATGTGCATGATATCCATGAACGCGAGCAACGGGATCTGTCGGGAGGCATCCGGCTCTTCGGCGTTACACCGGCGAACCCAGCCGGCGATTTCGGCATCGGATTTGAGACTAAGCAATATCCGCCCCACAGCTGAGCGCAGAAGGGGCCGCATCAGCCCCGAGGCGACGAGCAGGCGATCGGGCCGGTCCGCTTCGTTCACCAGAATATACTGCGCTCGCGATGCGTTCTGGACCCCGATCATGAGCGTTTCACCGAGTGTAGGCTGAAGCAGCTTGAGCTGTTTGGCCATATCGCCCGACGTATCGAGCCGGTTTTGAATCCAGCTTCCCAGCAACATGATCCGCAACGTCGGAACGAATTTTCGCGCGTTCTGGTCGTAATGGAGATAACCCATATCGGCCAGATTTCGCAGCAGCACACTAACACTTGGCTGCGGAATGTTGAGACCGAGCGTGATTTCACCCACGGATAGAGGCTGCATCCGATCCGAAAACAGTTCAAAAACCTGCATCGCGCGTTGCGCTGATTTGTTTAGCCTCAGATTGGACATCTTTTTCCTAGCAGATGGCATTGCTGAATTGAGTAACTCTGTTGAACGAGCACGACCTTTTGAAGATGGGGTTTGCTCCTGCATCGAACTAGCCGACATCGGACGCGACAAGACATATTCCATAAGGAATGAATGACGCAACCTTGCCATCTTCGGTTGCCCAATCCCAGGTGAAAGCGTCACATTCAAATCGCCGGGCAACGATCCGGACGATCTGCACGCACACCGCTCAGATCAATGAAAGACGGCCTACGAGGCTGGAGGGAGAGGTACATGAAACCGTCGCGGATGTTCTATGTCGCTGCACTGCTCGGCGGCACAATTTTGTCGTCAGAAGTTAACGCGCAGACGGATCAGATACACTCCCCGAAGATCCCGCCAGAGGCTGGGCTTCCTCGCCCGGTCGCGCGGGGTGCAACGGCGCATTCCGATGCAGGGGCAGCTACCCCGTCCCCAGCTGAGTCCGCTACCAGCCGATCCGAAGGCGAGATCGTCGTCACTGCCCGCAAGCGAAACGAGTCCGTGCAGGAAGTCCCGATCTCTATAGCGGTGGCATCGGGCGAGACACTGCGGCGCGTCGGCATCAGCAGTATCGAAGGGCTGACCGCAATCACCAGCGGGCTGACGATGCGCCGCAGCGCCAATCAGGTAACCGTGCCAACGCTGCGCGGACTCGGCACGGGAACGAGTTCCGAGACCTTCGAGCAGTCGATTGCCGAGTTTCTTGATGGCACCTATATCGGGCGCGCTCCAGAGTATGAAGGCGGCATCTTCGACCTTCAGCGCGTGGAGATTCTCAAGGGAACGCAGGCAGCCCTGCTCGCCAAGAATACCAGTCTCGGCGCAATCAGTTATGTGACGCGCAAGCCAGGGAACGACTTTGAGTATAATCTGAGCGGGGGTTATGAACTCGCCCTTGAGTCCTATAATTTCGAAGGCGGCGCGACCATACCATTGACGCAAAACCTTAGCGTCCGGGTTTCCGGGATGGCCCGACACCAGGGAGGCTGGGTCCGCAACGACATAACAGGCAATGACGATCCGCGAACCAATGCCTGGGCTGGGCGCATAATCGCTCAGTTGAAGCCGACCGACGATCTATCGGTCACGTTGCTTTATCAGCATTTCAACACGCGAACGAAAGGTAACGCGGTTGAATTCGTGGCGGACGTGCTGGGCAACGGCCAGCGATTTGCTTTGCTAGCAGGAAACCCGAACTTCGAAGCAAATCTCGACGGCCATTCTTCGCCCACTAACGGGGCTTTTGGAGAGCATGCGAAAACCACCGGTGATCGCCTCATCGGCACTTTGACCTATGACATTGGAGGCTCGACTCTCACATCGGTTTCATCTTACTCCCGTTTCGATCAGGATGTTACAGGCGACAAGGATTTCAATACCGGCCTGTATGCAAACCAGATCACCTACTTAGGAAACAAGCTGTTTTCACAGGAGCTGCGCTTTGCGTCTCCAGCCGGCCAGCCGCTCAACTATATCTTGGGCGTTTATTATCAGAACGAAGAATTCCAATATCGGCGCTTTTCGCAGACGCAGGTGATCGTTCCAAACGGGACCTTTTCAGACGGCTTGACGATTTCGACTGACACCTATTCCGCATTTGGGTCCGCCAACTATGAGATAACTAATGGCCTGAGCGCCAACCTCGGCGTGCGGGTAACGCATGAGCCCCGGCGGGGCGCCTATACCGACCGGATTTATTCCGTGCCCGGGTCCATCGTGGCACTTTTCCCCGCATTCCCGGCCGCAACACGCAGGATCAGCGAGACGAACGTCGACGGGTCCGTCGGTCTTCAATACAAGACATCTGGCGGTTCGCTCTATTATGCATCGGCATCGCGAGGGACCAAGAGCGGCACGTTCCTGAGCGCGCCGTCCACGCCGGCGACCGCAGTCATACCCTCGGAGCGCGCGACTACCTATGAGGCGGGGGCTAAGTGGACTCTTGACCAGGGCATATTCAACCTCTCGGTCTTTCACACCACGATTGACAATTTGCAGCAGGCCAATTTCAACGGATCGATATTCATCACCGATCCTCGGAAAGTCCGCAGCTATGGTGCGGAGCTTGAGGCGTCATACCGTCTGACCGACAGCTTGCGGAGTACGGCATCGATCACCTACGCCCATGCTCGCCAGGTCGCGGACGCCGCTCATCCCGACGACAACAGCCGGGTGGTAAACGCCCCTTTGTGGAGCGGTAGCGTCGGACTGGCCTACGACCAACCTGTGGGAAATGATTTTCGCCTCACAGCCAATGGCGATGTGGAATTCCGCTCAGAAGTCATCTTCGTCCCAGAGGCCAGCTCTGCTGGTTATGGCACTAACCCGCGAGTGGCTGTGGTGCCTCCCGGTAAAGCGAACGCAAAACTGAACGCGCGGATCGGCTTTGGTCCGCTTAGCGACAAATGGGAGGTCGCTGTGCTGGGCCGCAACCTGAACAACCGGCGAGTTCTGGGTTACGCCATTCCGGCGACTTTCCAAGCCGGTGCGGCCGTGGGTTCTTCGGACCTGCCGCGCACCGTCATGATCCAGTTCAGTGTAAAATATTAATCACCGGGCTGAACGGACCCTCGTTCGCCTGACTCAGTTATCGGAGAATATTATGCGGTCACAACCGCTGCTGCGCAGTGTGCTGTATGTCCCGGCTTCCAACAGCCGGGCGATCGAGAAGGCGCGTGGCCTCGACTGCGATGCTGTCATACTTGATCTTGAAGATGCGGTCGCACCTGACGCCAAGGAGACTGCACGGGCAAACGCGATCCTTGCGGCTGACACTGGAGGCTTTGGCGACCGCCAAGTCATCATTCGAGTCAATGGGCTGGACACGCCCTGGGGAGAAGACGACCTGCGTGCGGTCGCGCGTTCCAAAGCCGATGGCGTACTGGTGCCCAAAATTCGTGACGCTAGCGACCTGAGTGCAGTTCAGTACGCACTGAGCGATGCAGAGGATGCGTTGGCGCTCTGGGCGATGATCGAAACCTGTCAGGCTGTGATCGCCCTGCGGGAGATCATAGGCGCTCAAGACCCAAGGCTGGCCTGTTTCGTGCTTGGCACCAACGATCTTCTCAAGGAAATGCGCGGCCTGCAGATGCCTGACCGGGCCAATCTGATCGGCATGCTGTCGGCCACGGTGGCCGCGGCTCGCGCAGGAGGCCTGTCCGTGGTGGACGGCGTATTCAACGCTATCGACGATGCCGCCGGGTTCACGGCCGAATGCCGACAGGGCCGGGCAATAGGGTTCGACGGCAAGACGTTGATCCACCCAAGCCAGATCCAGCCATGTCATAACATATTCAGCCCATCGGACGCGGTGGTCATCGAAGCCAGGGCAATCTGCGACGCATTCGCTTCTCCCGAGAATGTCGCGGCAGGCGTCATACGGCTGAACGGGAAGATGGTAGAGCGGCTGCATCTCGAAATAGCCCAAGACGTTTTGGCGCAGGCGGCACGCATACAGGCACGCGCTTCGGCGACTGTCTCACCTCGGAGCGTCGAGTGATGTACGACGCCAATGCCGAGGCGACGTCCGGCATCCTGGCGGGCAAGTGCGCGATCGTGACCGGAGGCGCCGGAGGCATCGGCCGCGCTTACGGCTTGCGGCTGGCCCAACTGGGGGCAAATGTTGCCATTATCGACGTTGATTTACATGTCGCCGCGCGCTGGGGCGAAAAACTCTCGGCCGATACCATCGACGAAGAGCTACGTGCATATGGCGTATCCGCGCTCGCCATACAGGCGGACCTCTCCAATCGGTTAGCCGCAACCGCAGCGATCGACGAAATTGGCCGCACATTTGGTCGCATCGACATACTGGTCAATAACGCGGGGGGCGCGATCACGCCCATCGAGACGAGCTTCGCGTCACAATCAAACGATGCGGAACTCGCCAGTATTTTCGGGGTGAACTTCTACAGCATGGTTTATTGCTGTCAGGCGGCCCTGCCCATCCTGAAGCGACAGGGTGGCGCGATCGTCAACGTATCGACGATTGGCGTTGACCTTGCGCCCGCCAGCGGTGCGATCGCCGGTTATGCCGCCGCGAAGGCGGCAGTGCTTCGCTATACCCGCCACCTTGCCGTCGAAGTCGGCCCGCATGCCATCAGGGTAAATGCCATCGCACCGGGCATCATCGAAACTGCGCGGGTGATGGCCCAGTCGAATCAGCGCGATCTGGGGACGGACAAGCAAGCCCAAGTCATTCCACTGCGTCGCTTGGGCACCGCAGCCGACTGCACCGGAACACTGGAATATCTCGTTACGGACATGTCCCTATATGTCACGGGTGAATGTATCCGCGTGTCGGGAGGATATTCGCTTGTCGCAGCCGGTTGATGGTTCCGTCGTCATGATCGACGGCGACCTTCCCCCTCCGTATAGGTGCGCGCAGCGACGCTGGTACGTCGTCGCCATCTTGTGCCTGCTGTTCGCGGTGTCGATGGTCGACCGCTTCATACTCGCGCTTCTGATAGACCCGCTAAAAGCCGATCTTAGTGTAAGCGACACTCAGTTGGGCCTGTTGATGGGTGTGGCTTTCGCGGTCCTTTATTCGGTAATCGGATTCCCGCTGGCCCATCTGATCGACCGTCACAGCCGCAAGCTCATCCTGTTCGGAGGCGTGATGCTATGGAGCGGAGCGACGATCCTGTCCGCTCTGGCCTACAACTATACGCACCTCTTCATCCTGCGAAGCGGCGTAGCGATCGGCGAAGCGGTCCTGACGCCGGCGGCTGTCTCACTGATCGCTGACATGTTCGATCGTCGGGAACGGGCGTTGCCGACCAGCATCTACATGGCAGTGGCGGGCGTCATGGGGACCGGCGCTTTTGCGTTGGGCGGACTGGCCCTGCAATTTGCGCAGAGTCTGCAACCTGTGACGGGACTGGCGCCGTGGCGCGTGACGCTGATGATTGTCGGCAGTCCGGGCATTCTGATCGCGTTCCTCATAGTATTTACGCTGCGAGAGCCGCAGCGGCAGGGCGAGCCTGCCACGTCGGTGGACGTTCGTTCCGAGACGCGCGCGTACGTGCAGCGCAACTGGCGCTTCTTTTTGCCCTTCTTCATCGGGTCGGGCATCCTCAACATCTTGACCATGGGCCTGGTGGCCTGGTTTCCGGCGCTGCTGGCGCGCGGTTACGGACTTGCCACGGCAGAAGCCGGATACGTCATGACGATTGTGGGCGTACCCTGCTCCATCGTGGGTTCGTTCCTGTGGCCATGGGTTGCCGGTCGCTTAGAAGCGCGGGGCCATGGGGACGCGATGGTTCTCTTGCTCGTCGCCTGCAGCCTCCTGACTTTGCCTTTGGGATTGTTGCTGCTTGTCGCGCACGCCTCGCTGGCGGCTGCCGTGATTCTGGGCGTCCTAATTCTTGCCCTATCAGCGAACACGACACTGCCGCTGCTGGTGATCCAAATGGTCGCGCCAAATTGGTTGCGAGGACGGCTCGCTGCGTTGGAACTGCTTGCGTACAATCTGATCGGTCTTGCCTTGGGACCCGTCATTGTCGCGTGGTTGGGGGAGCAGTTTCCGGGAAATCCGCTAAGCTTGGCATATGGCCTGGCCATCACCGCCGTTATAGCCGGGTCAGGGTCCTTCCTCTGCTTCTTTGCCAGCAGGACCTGCTTTCTGAAAAACCTTGCCGCCGCCGATACTGCTTCCGCAGTCGCGGCCCATATCCATACAGTCGAGGACCGCCCCTATGCCGAGCCATGAATATGAAGACTTCATTGCGCCTTTCCGGGGAAAAGGAACTTTCGGACCGGAGTTGACGATTTCAGAACTACGGACGCGGTTCGAAATGCTGGCAGCAAATTTCTTCAAGCCCGCGAACGGAGCCGAACACGTTCCTACCCAGATCGCTGGCCTTGTTGCGGAATGGATCTACCCGCAGGGTTGCGACAGGACCAGTGTTGTCCTGTTTCTTCACGGCGGAGGGTACGGCATCGGCTCTATCGACACGCATCGCGGGATTGCCGGCAATATAGCCGTCAGTGCGGGTGTCGCCGGATTGGTCATCGAGTATCGGCTTGCCCCGGAACATACGTATCCCGCTGCGATCGATGACGCGATATCAGCCTATTCGGCGCTGCTTGCCAAAGGCTTTGCCTCAGACCGGATCGTGGTGGCGGGGGATTCGGCGGGCGGTGGCATGGCGTTGTCCCTGCTCATGGCAGCAAGGGACCGGGCGCTGCCGCTTCCCGCTGGCGCCGTTTGCCTTTCGCCCCTGACCGACCTGACCCACAGCGGCGAATCCGTCACGTCCCGCGCAAGCCGCGACCCGTTCGTCAGCGAAAGTGGCAGCCGCGCCTACGCCCACCGGTATCTCGGATCGTCCGGCGATCCGCACGACCCGCTGGCCTCACCTTTGTTCGGCAATTTCGCGGGCTTGCCACCGATCCTGCTCTTGGTCGGGTCTGAGGAGGTGCTTCACGATGATTCGACCCGGGTTGCCGCGAAGCTGAAAGCCCATGGCAATACCGGGGCGTTCGAGATCTGGCCCGATATGATCCATGTCTGGCCGATGTTCTACGAACATTATCCCGAGGCCAAGAAAGCGATTGCACGGATTGGTGATTTCGTGTCCGCCGCTATTTGCCGCGCAAACAAGTGATATTCCTATTGTAATAACTGAACATTTACTGCCGCGCTTCAAGTAATTTATGCAGTTTCGTACGCTTAAATACTGTATGAGAAATATAGCACAATAAAAATGAAGACACCTTTTGGCGCTTTGGTTCGGACATGCCTAAAATCATGCCATACCAATGCTGAAGATAATGATTTTTGGCGCGAACTTAAAGTTCGTGTAATTATGTGGGCGAGGCTTGAAAGACTATATCATCATAGGTGGCGGCACCGCAGGCTGCATTTTGGCAAGTCGGCTGAGCGAAGATGTTACCGCGCGCGTCACTCTTGTGGAGGCCGGCGGCAGCGGTGACGGGCTGCTCTATCGGATGCCGGCGGGATATCTTCAGCTCATGAAGTCGGGCAATGGGAACTGGGGCTTTCATTCCGTGCCTCAGGCCGGACTGGGCGGGCGCGCCATGTATTTCCCGCGGGGCCGCGTTCTTGGTGGATCAGGTGCGCTGAACGGGCTTGTTTATGTGAGGGGAAATCCCGGTGATTTCGATCACTGGGCCAGGCTTGGTAATCGCGGCTGGTCCTACTCCGACTGCCTGCCATTCTTCCGGGCAATCGAGTGTTTCGAAGGTGGCGAGGACGACTATCGGGGCGGCGATGGACCCATCGGCGTTTCCATCGCCGCCAAGCCAGATGACATGTCTCCCATCGGACAGGCTTTGATGGCGGCGGCGGCCGAAGCCGGCTTCCCGGCAACCCCCGACTATAACGGTGCGCAACAGGAAGGGTTCGCCCGGGCGAATGCGAACGTGTCGCGGGGCCGTCGTCAGAGCAGTGCGTCCACCTATCTCGCCGCCGCGCGAGGTCGTCGCAACTTACGGATCGTCACGAACGCGATGACGACTAGAATATTGCTCCGGGGCGGGCGCGCATATGGCGTGGAGTATCGGCATAAGGGTCGCACGGTTCAGTTGGAAACATCTGGAGAGGTAATCCTGGCAGGCGGCGCCATAAACTCGCCTCAACTTCTCCAATTGTCCGGGATCGGTCCGGCCGCGCTGCTGCGCGACCATGGCGTGCCGATGGTCCACGATCTTCCGGGGGTCGGCGAGAATTTGCAGGATCATGTCGGCGTGATGGTGAAGCAGGAGATAACCCAGCCATACTCCGCGCTTGCATATACGCAGCCGCTAAAGGCGCTGATGGCTTTGTCGCAATATCTGCTTTCGGGAACCGGCCCAGCGACGTCCAATGGCATGGAAGTGCTCGCCTTCCTCAAGAGCCGTCCCGGCATCGATTATCCCGATGTCCAGTATCATTTCCCGATGCTGCTCTACACCGACCATGGCCGTGAAATCATCCAGCGCGAGGGGTTTTCCGCCTATGCGAATGGCTTGCGGCCCAACAGCAGGGGTCGGGTGACGATCGCGTCCGCCGATCCTGCCGCTGCGCCGCGTATCGACCCAAATTATTTTTCTGATCCCGATGACCTGCGGGTCACGCGCGACGCCATTCATATGGCGCGCGCGCTGATTGCCCAGCCGGCTCTCGATGGTTTCCGTGGGCCGGAGTTGGAGCCCGGCAAGGATGTTCGCGACGATACGGCCCTGAATGCTTTTATCAAGCGCACGGCCGTCAGCGTCTACCATCCCGTCGGAACGTGCAGCATGGGCCAGGGCCCGCTGGCGGTCGTTGATGATCGCCTCCGCGTGCATGGCGTCGAGGGCCTGCGCGTTGTTGATGCGTCAATCATGCCGACCATCACCAGCGGCAACACCAATGCGCCTACCATGATGATCGCCGAACGGGCGGCGGCATTCATCGCCGGTATCGACCCGGTTCACCATGACTGACGGCGAAGGGCACGAGATGGCGATCATAGCAAAGTGCCGGAACATAGCTGTTCCCGAGCAGATCGTGGACCTGCTGCTCGACCCGACCGCCTATGCCAATGACCGGGTATTACAGGCTTATGCATGGTTGCGGGAAAATGCGCCTTTGGCGGTGATCGAACGAGAAGGCTTTGATCCTTTCCGGGTGGTGACGCGCTACGCTGACATTCGGGAAATCAGCCGCCGGAACGACCAGTTCCATGCTGGCGCCCGATTCAATCCGCTGATCGACAAGGCTGGCGCGGATTTCATTCTCTCGATCAACGACGGCAGTCCTCATCTGGTCGATTCCATCGTTTTCATGGACTCGCCCAGACACATGCCACACCGGCTCCTGACGCAGAACTGGTTCATGCCGTCGAACCTGCGCAAGCTGGAGGATCGCATCCGTGTCATTGCGCGCGATGCGATTGACAGGATGGCGGCAATGGACGGACGCTGCGATTTCGCCAAGGATGTTGCCTTCGCTTATCCGCTACACGTCATCATGAGCATCTTCGGCGTCCCGGCGCACGATGAGCCGATCATGCACAGGCTCACGCAGGACCTTTTCGGGGGGCAGGACCCTGAGGTAACGGGCGCTTTCCATGCGCTGGATGCGGAGGCCTATGCCGCTAACCTCCATAAGACAGTCGCGGGCTTCAGCGACTATTTCGCGGCCCTGAGCGCAGACCGACGGGCGAATCCGCGGGACGATCTGGCGACGGTCATCGCGCATGGGCAAATCAGAGGCGAGCCGATCGGCAAAAGTGCGGAGACCGGCTACTATATCGCAGTGGCGACGGCTGGCCACGACACCACGTCCATATCGACGGCGACGGCCATGGAACAACTGGCTCTGAACCCGGACCAGTTCGCTAAGGTGCAGGCGAACCCCTCGCTGATCCCTTGCCTTGTTGACGAGGCGATCCGCTGGGCCACGCCTATCAAGCACTTCATGCGCTCGGCAGCCGTGGACACCGAATTCGCTGGCGAGCAGTTGAAGGCGAACGAATGGCTCATGCTTTGTTATGCGTCGGGCAACAGAGACGAGACGGTATTCGACGCGCCCGAGCGGTTCGACATTGAGCGTAGTCCCAACCCCCATCTCTCATTCGGCTATGGCGCGCACCTGTGCATCGGTCAGCATCTCGCCAAGCTGGAGATGAAGATTCTGTTCGAGGAATTGATCGCGCGCATCGCATCGGTCTCGCTGGACGGCGAGGCGTCGAAAACGAAATCATGGTTCATTAGCGGCATTCGCTGCTTGCCCGTCACATTCACCCTGAAGTGATCCAGTCATTCTGGCACGACAGTTACGATGATGACCAACTTGCCCGAAGCGGGCCGATACTTTTCTGGAGATCGACATGACCATCCCTGAATTCAGCCATCTGATCGGCGGTCATTGCGTTAGAGGCGCAAGCACTTTCGAAGTGATCAATCCCGCGACGGAAGAGATCGTCGGGCTCGCACCCGATGCCACGGTCGCGCAACTCAACTTGGCCGTGGCATCGGCGCGCGCCGCGTTTCCCGCCTGGCGTGACCTAGACTTGACGGAACGGCAGGCCAAAGTGGCGGCCCTCGCCGGCGTTTTCGCCGCCAATATCGACGAATTGAAAAGGTTGCTCACTGCGGAACAGGGCAAGCCGCTGGATGATGCGCAGGTCGATATCATGACGGGATCCTATTTCTGCCAGCTGTCGTCTATGTTGACCCCACCGGTCGAGGTTAACGAGGATTCGGCAGAGCGGCTGAGCGTGACGCGCCACGTACCGCTGGGAGTCGTCGGAGCCATAGCTCCCTGGAACGTGCCGATCGGGTTGGCGTTCTGGAAGGTGGCTCCAGCGCTGGTCGCCGGTAACACCGTCGTGCTCAAACCTTCCCCCTTCACGCCCCTTACCACGCTGCGCATTGCGGAACTTCTGCGCGAGATGCTGCCGCCCGGTGTGCTGAACGTCCTCTCAGGCGGTGACCGTCTCGGCCCCTGGATGACCAGTCATCCCGGACTCGACAAGATCAGCTTCACCGGCTCGACGGCCACGGGGCGCAAGGTAATGGAAAGCGCTGCGGCAACTTTGAAACGTGTGACGCTGGAACTAGGTGGCAACGATGCCGCCATCGTCCTGCCGGGCGTAAACGTGGCGGAGGTGGCGGAAAAACTGTTCCAGGCTGCATTTGGCAATTCAGGCCAGATCTGCATTGCGACCAAGCGTCTATACGTTCACGACGCGATCTATGATGCCTTTGCAGATGCGATGGTCGCATTGGCGGACACCGCCAAGATCGGTGATGGCGCAGAGCAGGGCACACGCTTCGGTCCCATCCAGAACCGGGCCCAGTTCGACCGCGTCCAGGACCTGATCGCCGACAGCCGCGAGCAGGGACACCGCTTCCTCACTGGCCTTGACCAAGCCGTTCCCGAACGAGGATGGTTCATACCGCTCACCATCATCGACAATCCGCCGAGCAATGCTCGCATTGTTCAGGAGGAGCAATTCGGACCGGTCTTGCCGCTGTTGCGCTTTGACGATGTCGACACCGCCATCGCGCTGGCAAACGACACCGACTATGGACTTGGCGCCTCGGTTTGGGGGCCATCCGAACAGGCAGCACTGATCGCCGAGCGACTGGAGGCCGGAACTGTCTGGGTCAACGAGGTTCAGACGGTCAGCCCGAGCGCGCCATTCGGCGGTCACAAACAATCCGGAATAGGGTCCGAAAACGGACTTCACGGACTCTTGGAATACACAAATCCTAAAGTGATCTCCATCGCGAAGACGGCGGGAAGAGGCGTGAATGGAAGTTCCACCTAGCCAATCAGCGGTGCGCATTCTTAGCCATTACTGAAGCAAAACCAACATGGACATCATAAGAAAAAGGGGAGGTTTAAGATGCAAACTTTGAAGATCCTGTTGGCCAGTGGCACGGCAGTTGTCGCCTGGTCCTGTCCAGTTTTCGCGCAAGCCCAGGTCCTTCCGATGCGTGCCGAAAGCAGTGCCGAGACGACGACAGTGCCGCAAACGTCCGCGTCAGCGGACGACGGTGCGCTGATGGACATCGTGGTAACGGCCCAGAAGCGCAGCGAATCTATCAACTCCGTCGGCATGTCGATCACCGCAGCGACCGCGCAGGATCTTTCCCTGCGCCAGGTCCGGGATGTACAGGATCTGGTCAAAATCGTACCGGGCCTGACCTATCAGCCATCGCCCTATGGCACCCCGGTCTACACCATTCGAGGCATCGGACTGTATGACAATGGTTTGGCATCGTCGCCCGCCGTGTCCATCTATGTCGATGAAGTCCCGCTGTCCTTTCCAGCGATGACCGACGGCGCCGCGTTGGACGTGGAGCGAGTGGAGGTCCTCAAGGGGCCTCAAGGAACCCTATTCGGCCAGAATGCCACGGGCGGCGCGATCAACTATATCGCAGCCAAGCCGACCTCAGCGTTCGCTGCGGGCGGCTCCATTTCCTACGAGCGCTTCAATCGCTTTGAGGGTACGGCATTCATATCCGGGCCGATTACCGATCGACTTCGCGCACGCGTCGCCTTGCGGACCGTGCAGAGCGGCGACTGGCAGCGCAGTACGACGCGAAACGATACTTTGGGCGAGTCTAATCAATGGTTTGGCCGCCTTCTGGTGGACTGGGATGCCACTGACAGCATTACGTTCAATCTCAATATCAACGGCTTCCGCAACCGTTCCGAACCACAGGCACCTCAACTGCTTAGCAACCTGCTCAATGTCATACCTTCCGCAACGCCAGCCAACCCGTTCGGCATCGTCGATCCGGTTCGCTACGCCCAACTCACCAATCCCGCGAGCGCAGGCTATGACCCTGGCTTTGCCAGTCGACAGCATCTGGTTTTCGCGCGTCTGGCAGGGTCGGCAGGGGCCGCTGTCGCCGCTGGAACGCGCGCCTTCCTGGGCGCGCCCATCGCAGCAAACAACGCACGCGCTGCCGACTGGACGCCGCAAAGCGCGTATCCCGAGCGCCTCGCGCGCGATTTCCACCAAGTGTCGCTGCGCGCCAATCTGGACCTGAGCGACGATGTCAAACTCGTTTCCATCTCATCCTACGCCAAACTCAAAAGCGATCTGTTCCAGGACCTGGACGCGACGCCTGTTTCGGCGCTTGATTATCATCAATATGGAACGGTCGAGACTTTTTCGCAGGAACTGCGCCTCGTAGGCTCTCTGAACAAACTCAATTGGATCGTGGGCGGCAATTATGACCATGTGGACCATGATGAAAATTCGTCACCGACAATCCCCTTGCTATCTTTGAATGAAGCCATACCAAGCCTGCCATTTAGCGAATTTGACGCAAACCTCAAACAGAAGGCAAAGACTTATGCCGCATTCGCCAACGTCGATCTGGAGGTATCGCCAGGCCTGACCGTCCAAGGCGGCGTCCGCTACACAAACACGCGCCGCCGCGCTGCTTATTGCGCAGCAGACAACAGTGTGAATCAGAATCTGTCGACGACTTTCACCATATTGCAGTCGGCATTTTCCCAGCTTGGTCTCAAGTCGACACCCGTCCGGCCGGTAGGACTTGGGCAATGCTACCAGCTGACACTCGCCCCTGATCTTTCTGCGAGCATCACGCCCGACCAGCAACGGCTCAACGAGGAAAATGTCTCGTACCGATTCGGCGTCAACTATAAGATCGATTCAGGACCATTGTTGTACGCCAATGTCAGCCGCGGCTTTAAATCCGGGATATTCTCCCCGATCGCCGGAACATCGGTGAGCCAGGAGACGCCCGCCGTCCAGGAGCGCGTCCAGGCATATGAGGCCGGATTCAAGACTGCCCTTTTCGGCCGTCACGTCCAGTTAAACGGAGCGGCATTTTATTACGACTATAAAGACAAGCAAGTCCGCGCCAAAGCCATCGATCCCATCTTTGGCTTGCTGGAGAAGCTTATCAACGTTCCTAAATCGACAGTGTGGGGGTTCGAGGGCGAGATCGTGGCGCGGCCCTTCCGCGGTCTTAACTTGTCATTGGGCGCAACTTACCTCAAATCCACCGTCGAAGGAGGCGGGACCGGCTTTTATAATTCCAATGGCTTTTCCGGCACGTTCGACGGGTCGCGTCTTCCCTATACGCCCGAGTTCATGGCTGTCGCCGATGCCCAATATGAATGGGATGTCAGCGACCGTCTGAAAGCATCTCTTGGAGGAACGCTCAACCATCAGAGCGGGACCAACGCCACCTTTTCGACGACCGCACTGCCTGCCGATGCCTTCTTTATCAAGGGGTTCACCACTCTAGACCTACGAGCAGGCATCGGTACTAACGATGATAGGTGGAAAATTTCGCTATTCGGCCGCAATGTGACCAATACCTATTATTGGTCCACTACCATATATGGCAGCGACACAAGCTACCGCTATGCGGCAAGGCCTGCCACCTATGGCGCGAGTTTGGCGGTTCAGTTCTAAAAAAGGGCTACGCATCATCTGGTCGCGCGAATGTCCTTAGATATAGCCCAAGCCTAATCGTAGCGGACCCGCAACCATTCGGGAATCCGCTACGGAGTTTTCGGACGGACTGCCTATTTGTCGGTCAAGCCGACTAGCTTGCTTTGACTTGCGGTGGACAACTTGCGTTGGACAATAGCTGTTCACCAGCGCTCGAAGCAGTTCGCCTGTGCGAGTCAAGCAAAGTGTCGGTCGACCATGATCTCGGAATGTGGTCGTTGGGCCTGCATCGGATCCACCATCGCTGGATCAGTCGATGCCTAATGCGCGTATGCCCTGAATGACATTTCGATTTCCGAGTCTCATTCAGGGTCATACGGACTGACTTTGATACGGGAGTTAGCGTACCGTAATTAGACTGTTGCTAACACTTGTCCGCCCTACGGCGGGCGTTCCGGGACCACCACTGTCTGAGAGGCTCGCCGGCAGCCCATCAATAGTGCGTTGCGTTCAGGCTATGATAAGCCGAGGAGCGCGTCGGCGTTGCCGTGAGCGATGCGCGCCCGATCTGCAGGAGAGACCGGCAGGTTGTTGAGGAACGCCGTCGCTTCGTCATTGGGGCTGTAGGGATAATCGACCGAGAACAGGATGCGATCCGCACCGAAAGCGGTCAGAGCGGCAAGAAATGCGGATGTGTCGAAGAACCCGCTGGTCGTGATCCAGACCTGATCCAGGATCGTTTGCGAGACGTCCCGGTCCAGTCCCAACGCCGCACCTGTCCCGAACATGGCATCGACACGTTTCAACATCATTGGCAGCATCTCGCCCATATGGCCGATGATCAGCTTCAGACTTGGATTTCGATCGAGCGCACCGGACAGGACGAGGCGCAGGATATGAAGGCCTGTTTCGGCGTGCCAGCCGAATCCTGCGTTTGACAGGATGAAAGAGGTAAAGTCCGGCAGCCCCTGAAAATAGGCATCCCGAACGGCACGTGGCGCAGGGCCGGGATGGATGTACAGGGGGCAGCCCAGCGTCGCGGCACGCGACAGGATCGGCGCAAAGCGCGGGTCGTCTAGGAACAGCCCATCGGTGGTCCCATTGATCGAGGCACCGCGGAAGCCGAGCTGTTTCACGCACCGTTCTAGTTCGTCGGCGGCTGCTTCGGGTTCCTTCATGGGAAGGTGGGCGAACGCCGCAAAACGATCCGGATGCCGTTCGACCGCCTGCGCTAGTCGATCGTTATACTCGCGCGCAAAGCGCACGCCTTCCTCACCAGCCAGCATCTCAGCACCCGGGCCGACGACGGAGAGCACTTGCAACGTGATCCCGGTTTCGTTCATCGAGTCGATGCGTTCCCCCTGCGTATCGCTCAACGCCCGGTCCAGCGCACTTAGCTCCTCGCCATCACCGGTTGGCGCCCACCCCGCCGGCACCCATCCGGATGCGGCTACCTCCGATGCAGGAATTCTGTCGGCCAGTTCGGGGAGCAACACATGTTCTTCCAAAGCAACTATACGCATGATCTTGATTCTCCAGGTGGTGTGGATTCAAATGATCGTCCAGGGCCGCAGCGGGAGCGCGGTGCCCTGGACGATCGTATCCGAATGGTTTTCCCGGCAGCTTTGCCCGCTACACGATTTCCTCCGGGGTAATCGGCAGGTCGCTAACTCGCGGTCGCGTTCTAGACGGTTGGCTGCCTCGGCGAGGCGAACCGGCGAGCCTTAAGCGACGTGAATCTGCTTCGACATCGTGTCGGTCTGGCGGGATTCGTAGATCGTCTGGGCATCGGTCGAGGCGATGTAGCCCCACGGGCCCATCTCCAGGCCGATTCCGCTCTGCTTGACGCCGCCGAACGGCTGGGTCGGGAACACGTTGTCGCTGTGCGTATTGACCCATACCATGCCGGCCTCGAGGCGCCGCGCGAGCTCGGCTCCACGGGCGGAGTCCTTCGTCCAGACCGAACCACCAAGACCAAACTCTGTGTCGTTGGCGAGTTTCAGCACCTCCTCGACATCGGAGAACGCGATGATCGGCATGACCGGTCCGAACTGCTCCTCGTCCACGACCCGCATACCGTGGCGTGCGTTGGCCAGGATCGTCGGTGCGTAGAAATAGCCCTCGCGATCCAGCTTATAGCCGCCGGCGACGGCCTTCGCGCCCTTGGCCAGCGCGTCTTCGACGATGTCGCTGACCTTCTCGAACTGGGCCAGATTCTGCAAGGGGCCGAGCTGGGTGTCGTCGTCCATGCCGTCACCGAGCGTGACGGTGCCGGCGATCGCAACGAGTTCGTCGGTGACTTCGTCGACGATG
Source organism: Sphingobium sp. 3R8 (assembly GCF_020166615.1). NCBI lineage: Bacteria > Pseudomonadati > Pseudomonadota > Alphaproteobacteria > Sphingomonadales > Sphingobiaceae > Sphingobium > Sphingobium sp. 3R8. The sequence continues at coordinate 50,825 of NZ_JAIQXR010000004.1, forward strand.
CTTTCGTGGACGTAAATGCGCTTGGCAGCGATGCAGAGCTGACCGGAATTGCGGAAACTGCCCCAGAAGATGCGCTGCGCGATGACCTTCGGATCGGCATCCCCGAGCACGATCGCCGCGTCGTTGCCGCCGAGCTCCAGCGTGACGCGCTTGACGCCGGCTGCGGCGGCCGCTGCCACCTTCTTGCCGGTGGCCGTCGAGCCCGTCATCGTGATCTTGCGGGTGAGCGGGTGCTGGGTCAGCTCGGGGCCGAAGCTCATGCCACCGCTGACGACGTTGAGCACACCGGGAGGAAAGACTCCACGCAGCAACTCGCCCAGGAGCAAGGTGGTCAGCGGGGTGTAGGGCGAGGGCTTGAGGATTACGGTATTGCCGGCAGCCAACAGTGGCGCGATCTTGCAGGTGGCCAGGATGATCGGGATGTTCCAGGCGGTGATGGCGACGGCGGGGCCGATGGGCTGACGGATGACGGCGGAGTAAGCAACCTCGTCGTCCTGGATCACGTCCGGGGCGATCTCGAGATCGGCGTAGTAGCGGAACACCATCGTTGCGGCAAAGATCTCGATCCCGGCGTCAGCCTTGGGCTTGCCTTGCTCCTTCACCAGGATTTCGACAAGCCGCTCGGTGTTCGCTTCGATGATGTCGGCTGCAGCGTGCAGCGCGACGCGACGCGCATCCTTGGCACTGCGCCAGGTCTTGAAGGCCTCGTGCGCGGCGGTCATGACCTCCTCGACCTGCTCGGGCGTGCACTCTGGCGCCTGCGCGAATACGGCGCCGGTCGCTGGATTGATCACGTCGAAAGTGCCGGTGATCGGCGCAGCAACGCCGTTGATTGTCTGGGTGTATACGTGCTCGGACATGAAGCCTCCGGTGAGATAAAACAGGATATGAGACGGTATCCTTTTTGTATTTCCCGACTAGTCGGAGAGTTTGGACATCACTATTCCGTAGGGACAAACAATCGGCTATCATTAGGCATGGATCGTATTGCAGTCATGCGTCTCTTCGTTCGCATCGTGGAGCGGGGCAGCTTTACTGGAGCGGCGGTGGATCTCGGCCTGCCCCGGGCGACCGCGACGACCGCGATCCAGCATCTTGAACGCGATCTGGGGGTGCGGTTGCTGGATCGGACCACCCGCAGCGTCCGGGCCACGCTTGACGGTGTCCTCTACCAGGAGCGGTGCGTTCGGCTGCTGGCGGATTTGGACGAGACCGAAACCATCTTTCGCGCAACCGAACCACGAGGGCCGCTGCGGATCGATCTCCAAAGCACGCTCGCTCACCGGTTCATCATGCCTGCCCTCCCGGACTTTGTTGCGCGATACCCGGACATCGCCCTGAATCTCAGCGAGGGAGACAGAATTGTGGACCTCATCCCCGAGGGCGTGGATTGCGTCCTTCGCGTGGGCGACCTTCCCGATTCCGGCCTTGTCGGACGAAAGGTCGCAAGCTTGAACCAGGTGACCCTGGCGACCCCCGCCTATATCGCGCGCCACGGCGAGCCGCGAACGCCTGATGATCTCGAGGGCCATCTCATGGTTGGTTACACTGCGTCAGCGACCGGCAAACCCTATCCGCTGAAATTCGGAGAAGACTATCATTCCCGCGAGATCCTCCTGCCCTTTCAGATCAAGGCCCGGGGGGCCGAAACCTATACGGCCGCTGGTCTCGCCGGTTTGGGTCTTATCCAGATCCCACACAGTTGGGTCGACCATGAGATCGCAGCCGGTGCTTTCGTTCCGGTCATCACCACTACGCCTCCGCCGCCTCTGCCGGTGTTCATCCTCTACCCACAGAACCGGCACCTGGCATCCCGCCTTCGGGTGTTCATCGACTGGATCATCGATGTGCTTCGGCCTCTGAACGGGCCGAAGGCGCCTTAGGTGAGGCCTCTCGCCGAGGCAGCAGCTTAGCGTCCGATCAGGATAGCAGGCTAAGGCAGAACAGGCATTAATGTTCGCCCTACCGTACGATGGGTGTCGGCAACCACATGATCGCGGCGGCTATCGCCTGATTGTCGGCCACTGAAGTCATGGGGCGGCGGTAAGTGCCGAACCGAAGACCGCCACAATCGATGCAACCTACCTCAAGGTGCACCGCCCGGCATCGAGACTGCGGTTAAAAAATGGGGTCTCGGACGCCTAATCGGCCGCACAAGAGGAGGCATGAACACCAAGCTGCATGCCGTCGCCGATGCGAACGGCCGCCCCTTGAGCTTCTTCATGACGGCGGGCCAAGTCAGCGACCATCCCGGCACGCAGCGCTGCTGGCCCACGCCGGGCATACGGGTGCAACTTTCCTACCTTTCAGCACAGAATCGACTATGACTTCGTCTGAATGACAGAAAAGCTGCACCATCCATGATAATAAGATGCATTGGAAAATCAGGCCGGAGTGGTATCCGGTTTACAACGAAATATAAGCCAGCGCAAAAACCTCATGATTACATCTACCTATTACAAGTGTAATTAGCAGATGAATAGTTAACGTCATGATGCGTAACTTGGAATGTCTTCAAGCCACCATATGAAATGCACCTGCTCTCCGCATCCTGGCGAAGCTGAGTCAATCGAATATCCGGGTAAGCCAAATACCCCCCTATCTGAACTGTGCCCGATTGATTTGCGAAAGCTGCCGTCGCGGTAAAGGTTGCGCAGAAAGCAGAAATAAAAATCAACGATTTGGCGGTTATTTTATTGCGGTTCATAAAAGCTCCTAAGACAGACTTTATCTACAAAAAACTAGTGAACTTCAGAATATAATATATGACTTTTGCGAGTCAATAAGCAATTTTCCGTGTGCTTTCTTCGGATTTTGGTGAAGCACGATAAGAGTTATATCGTTAAACTGATTACAATTTAAGGGGAGATTATATATTTTATTACATATGAAATAATATCGATCACATTATCTGGGAATTTTTCTTGAACTTGAGCAAGCGAAACTTTACCCTTTTGACAATTTCTAGAGCGTCGCAGAAAGGAGCGAGGGATGTTGCAGTATCTAGATGGTCATTTCGCATGCTCCATTTCAGCGATGGCGTTGAGCGATCCATACCGTTCTCGTCAGTGGCTAACTATCCAGACTTAGCGAAGGGCAATTCCTGGAAGCCGTGGTGCCATGTGATTCCCCCACCCACAGTGACGAGATTGTAGTCGTCGCGCCCTCGCGAGGGACCGCAATCGGTGCCCCTGTTCCGTTGGCGCAGTGGAGTGCAGCCGAGATCGGAAGTTATGGGATCGGCTCAGTCAGCGATCTGGTGCGTCGGCTAGGGCCGGGCGCGGCTGCCGCCGCTGGCGTTGCGGCGAACGCCGGCCCCTTGCTGCTGCTAAATGGCCGGCGGATCGCTGACGAAGCCGAGATTGGCGCAATTCCGGCGGAGGCGATCGCGCGCATTGAGGTTCTCGCGGCGAGCGTTGCAGTTCGATACGGCGAGTCGCCAAATCGACCGGTGATGAATTTCGTCTTGAAGGAACGGTATCGGACCAACACCGGCAGCGGATCGTCGGGCACGGCGATGTCCGGCGGCGGGCGTTCGCACGGAGCCGGTCTCGGGACCTTCCGGCTGGCCGGCGATCGCCGCGTCAACGTGGCTGTGGCGGTCGGCGGCTCCGCGATCGTCTATGGTCCCCACGAAGTGATCAACGGGATCAGCGATTGGACAATCCTTGCGCCGAAAATCGAGACCGCCAGCGTCCAAATGACCGCTGCGACGGATATCTACGGCTTGGCCTTCACTACCTTCGGCGCAACTTTCGATATCAAGCGCGAAGTCGAACCGGTGCGCGGCCAGTCAAACCGCCGCGCGCACCAGGTCAGCGTCGAACGTCGCCTGCACCTTGGTGCGACCGCCGCCAATCACGTGGGGCGATGGCGTCTGTCACTGACGACAGGGTTCGACCGCACCATTTCAACTGCCCGGCAGGTCGGAGTCGGCACGGGCGCGGCCTGGAACAACGCCAGCACCTCTTCTTTCAGCGTCGCTTTCTTGGGCGTAGGTCCCCTCGGCCGCCTACTAGGCGACGGCACTACCGCATCCGTGGCGTTGAATGCCGGCCTAGGCCGGTTCGACAGTAGCTCGTCCGCGAATGTCGCCGGATCAGCAGCGCACGACGACCACCGCTGGTCCGGCCGGCTCGGCCTGAACCTGCCGCTGCGGCAGGGCGACGAGAGCGGAACCGGCGCATTGAGCCAGACTGCCTCTCTTACCATAGAAGGCGCCGCTGAGTCTCAAATCCTCTGGAGCGGTACAAGCGATACGAGCTGGAGCCCTGTGCGTGGCGTGCTAGCCAATCTGTCGCTGGCGATGGAGCGGCATGGCGCGCCTCGCAGCCAGCGCAAGGGAGCCATTACGATCCAGCCTGCCACGACCGTCTTCGACGATCGCCGCGACGAGCTTGCGACTGTCACCCTCATTAACGGCGGTAATTCCTTACTCAGGGAAAAGACGCAGACACTGCGGATGGCGGCGCGGCTGTCCTGGCGCCCGTCCCAGAAGCTGCCAGTCAATGTCAGCGCGCAGGTCACGGAGTTTCGCGAAGACAATGGCCGCGTCGCTATTTCGGCGTCCTCTTCCCTGCTGGAGCAAGCCTATCCAGAGCGTTTTGTGCGCGACGCCGTTGGGCGCCTGCTGGTGCTCGACGCACGCCCCGCCACCGTTCGCTATTCGAATTATCGCGATCTTGAGCTGTCGCTGCTCGCCAGTGGTGCAATAGGCGAGGCGTCCGCGGTAACGATCTACACTGTCGCGTTAACGTTCAAGCGGCGATTGGAAAGCCGGATTGCGTTGGCGCGCGGCATCACGATCGCCGGTCCCTCAGCCGGCCTCGGACCAGCCGACGAGAGCGGCACCAGCGTCGTCTTCAGCGGCAGTGCGGCGAAGGCGAGCTCGGGAGTCGACTTGAACGTGTCGTGGGCTGGCCGCGCCAGCAGTCCGAGCGAGATTGGCAAGCAGACGGACCGCCGGCCGGCCTCGCTGATGATGACGGCTGAGATCTTCACGGGCTTGGCGGCATTGTTCCCACGATCGAATCTCGCGCAGAACACCAAGCTGTCACTGTCGCTGTCCGGCCTTTATCTAAAGCGCCCGCGCCTGGGGCTGGGAAACAGCGCGATTTCCAGCGCCGAGGAAATGGTGGCATTGGGAGCCCGTCCCGGGGCCGTGCTGCTCCGCCTCGAGAAACGGCTTTGACGCTGCGCCGGACCGACACCCGGCTTGGTGCCTGGCCATCGCGGAGCGTGAGCAGCTTCGGCAGAGCTACTTCCAGACGAAGGCGGCGCGCGGGGCCGTGGACCTTACGCTCTCGCCGACATAAAGCTTGGGGCATCCATGTGATGAAGGGCCGATCAGTCGAACCCCGCTATGCCGAGTAATCCGCAGGCCAGCGAAACCATACCGCGATCGCGCGACGCGTTCGCGGGTTTCCGCTTCATGCCGCTTCCGCTGCCCGCCATCCATACGCTTGCTGGCATTGAGCCGGACGCCACGAAGAACCGGTTAATTTTACCGTGATGTCGCATGGGAAGTGGGGAGGCCTGACAAAGGGGCCATTCCCGTCGCCCGCCATGTGTTTGTCGCAGCCACCGGACGGCAGCTATCTTCGCGTAAGCGCTCCGAACCAAACATTCCGCAATCGGCCATTTGGGAAGCCCAACGAAAAGACAGCGGCTGGATAGTCAGACGGTGAGCAAGCCCGCCGTGGAAGGGGACGGCCACCCTGTTTGATCCGCCCACACAACGGCGCTCATTGTCCCGTTCCCTTATGCTTGGCCTTGTTGTAAGTAATTGGGAATCCAATGCGATTCCCGATTCCAGCAAGAACGAACTGGGGCTTTTCTGGGGGCCTTATCGGTCATCCCATTTTCATTAGATATCTGAAAATAAACACATAGCTATTGTGAATTGGATTCCGGCTCGGCCATCGCCAAACAATTGATTTTCAAAATTAAAATTCAATTGTTGGCGACATTGTCAGGCAGCCATCTGCTCCCTGTGCAACCCATGGGCAGTGTCATCCCATGGGCATATGGCCCGAACCGGCAACGCCGCTAAAAATGCAGAAACCGCACCGAGATTCGTTCAGGCGTCGCGCCGCACCTGTCCGATGGCCCTCTTCCACCATCACCTGCACGCCGACCGTCATTGCCGACTACAATCGACCAGTCTCCATGTCGTGGATTTGAATAGTCCATATGGCGGCGGCTTGACCGCGCCTCTTTCAACAGCGCCATGCACTTCGGAGTCGGATCACTAGCAATCGACGCACAACTGGTCCATTCATACGCGGCCCAACGAAAATCGAATTGCTGGCGATGCGAATTATTATGGACGCCCCGGAGTTGTCGGGCAACGATATGCGGCCGCAAAAAACCGCTTCCCGTCAAGCCGGCTTGTCGGCAAACCATATCGCATGAGCCTGGACGATCACAGCGGCCTGGAAACCCTGTATGGCATTCACCGGGCCGACCTTCGGCGCTTTCTGATCGCACGCACCGGCGATGCGGCCGATGCGGACGATGTGCTTCAGGAACTTTGGCTGAAGGCGCGAAACCTTCAGGCCGGGCCGATCGAGAATGGTCGCGCCTATCTTTACCGCATGGCGCAAAATCTCGTCGTTGACAGGCTGCGGGAAAAGCAGCGGCGCATGGAGCGGGAGCGGCGCTGGAGCGATCAGGCGACCGACTTTGCCGTTGCGGGTGTCGAACCATCCGATCGAAGCCAGAACGCTGAAGAGGCGATTTTAGCGCGTGAGGAAGTCGCGACGTTGGTGTCGGCCATTGGCAACCTTCCCGACGGCGCGCGCAAGGCATTCGAATTGCACAAGATCGAGGGGCTGAGTCACGCGGACGTCGCCACACGGCTTGGCATCAGCAAGAGCGGCGTCGAGAAACATATGGCCGTGGCGATGAAATATCTGCGCCGCGCGCTGCAGGACTGAGGTTATGCTGTCACGCTATCGTCACAGAAGGACCAAAAGGGAAGAGAGACACACGCCATGACGGCGCGACCGGAAATGGATGAACGGATTCTGGACCAGGCGATTGCCTGGCAGGCTGCGCTTGAGCAGGACGATGCCGACTGGGACGCCTATCTGGCATGGCTGGAAGCCGACCCGCGCCACCGCGACGCGTTCGATTCCGTTGCCCTGCTGGATGCCGCCATCGCGGACAACAGGAAGCAGATCAGGCCTTTGCTGGCGCCCGACCTGCGCGTTCCGGCCGCTCCCCTTCCCAACCGATGGCGCCCCCGGTTGCTATGGGGCGGCGCCATCGCCGCCAGTCTGGCGATTCTGGTTGCCGGCCCGATCCTTCGATCCAAGGCAGATCCCGTCGTCTACGAAAATAGCGGAACGGCGAATCGCAGCCTGGCTCTGGCGAACGGAACCAGCGTCATACTCGCCCCATCCAGCCGGATCGTCGTAACGGGCAAGGCGGCCGACGCGATCGAGCTGGCGCGCGGCGAAGCCTATTTCGACGTACGCCACGACCCCGGCCGCACGCTGACGGTATCGGCAGGCACCTATCGGATCAGCGACATCGGCACGCGCTTCTCCGTCAATCTGGCAGGCGGGGCGTTCCGTGTCGGCGTCGCCGAGGGCGTGGTGTCGGTCGAGACGCCGGGCATCGCCAAGCCGGTGCGCCTTGACGCCGGGCATCAGCTTGTCGGAGGCAGCGGCGCGCTCACGCTCGCGCCGGTCGATGTCGCGCAGATCGGCAGTTGGCGCAGTGGTCGCCTATCCTATACGGATGCGCCATTGGCCCTCGTCGCGGCGGACATAAGCCGCTATTCCGGCAAGGCGATCATCGTCGATCCGTCCGTGGAGAAGAAACATTTTTCGGGCAGTCTGGTCATCGGCGACGGATCGAAACTGGTCGGCGATCTGGTCGGCGTCATGGGGATCGAAGCGCAATCGGCGGGGGATGCTGTGCGCCTTGGCGCTGTGCGCTGAACCTGCCTTACTGACTTCGACGGCGCAGGCGCGCGAACCGGCCCGATCGGTCGACATACCGGCCGGGTCGCTCAGCAACGCGCTCGATCGATTTTCAGCCGCTACCGGGATCTCGGTCGGACTGCCGGGGGATATGCCGCATGTGATGACGCGACGGGTGGCCGGCAACATGGCCCCCGGCCTGATCCTGCAAGAACTGCTGGCCGGAACCGGCCTGCGCGCCGTGCAGATCAGCGCGACGCTCTATCGCATCGAACGCGCGCCCAAGGCCCGCACGCCCCGCCCCGCGCCTTCGCCCCCACCGCCGCCGGTCGCGCCGCCGCCGGGCACCATCATCGTCACCGCCCAGAAACGGCCGCAGATGCTGCGCGACGTACCGCTGTCCGTTTCGGTCCTTTCCTTCGCGCCGCTCGCCCGGTCGCGCACGCCGTCGAGCCGGGACATCAGCCTCGATCTGGAGGGACTGGCGATGACCAATATGGGTCCGGGGCGCAATCGCCAGTTCATCCGCGGCGTCGCCGACAGCCCGTTCAACGGTCTCAGCCAGCCGACCGTCGCGGTCCAGGTGGACGACGCGCGCGTAACCTTCAACGCGCCAGACCCCGACCTGCGCCTCATCGACGTGGACCGGATCGAGTTGTTGAAGGGACCGCAAGGGCCACTCTACGGCTCGGGCGCGCTGGGGGGCATCTATCATATCGTGACCCGCAAGCCTGACTTCGAAGGCGTATCCGGATCGGCCCGACTGTCAGCCGAAGCGGTGCAGCATGGCCGGCCGGGGACAGGCGCCGAAGCGGTTCTCAACCTGCCGCTGGTGGATGACCGGCTGGCGGTCCGCGCCGTGGGCTATCGTTTCGCCAATGGCGGGTGGATCAGCAACAGCAACGCGAAGCGCGGTAGCAATTCGGCTGAAACGGTGGGGCTGCGCCTCGGCATTCGCTGGCGTCCGACCGATAACTGGACGGTGGACGCGGGATTCGCCTTGCAGGATATCAATTCCCGCGACAGCCAATATGTGACTGCGTCCGACGACACGCTGCGCCGGGGGAACAGCTTTGCGGAGCCCACCGACAATGATTTCAAGCTGTGGCACGGCACCGTCACGGGCGCGATCGGCGCGCTGACGCTGACATCGGCCACCAGCTATGTCGATCATGGCTTCGACTATGTCCTGGATGCCAGCGAAGCGGCCGACGCCTTCGGTTTCACCGGCCCGGTCCGGTTCGAGGATCAGCGACATTATGCCGTTTTCAACCAGGAACTCCGGCTCGCATCGGGCGGCCCGGATCATTGGCTGGTGGGCCTGTCCTATCTTCAGGCGACGACCCGGGGCACCGCGCAGGTCATGAACGACGCCGGCGCCGTGCAGACGGTCGAGACCTATGATCGTCGGGTGATCGAATATGCGGCTTTCGGCGAAGGCACGCTGCGGATCGCGGATCGACTGAAGCTGACATTGGGCGCGCGCCTGTTCCACAGCATCGCACAGGATGGAACGGGCGACGACCCGATGGTCACCCCGGTGCGGATCAGCAAGACCATCCTGTCACCCAGCGCGGCGCTTTCGCTGGACCTGGGCGGGCGCGGCCTCGTCTATCTGCGCTATGCGCGGGCGATGCGGCCAGGCGGACTGGCCCCGGCCGATATGGCTGCGTCGCGTCAGTTCGACGCCGACGAACTGAGCACCATCGACCTTGGGATGCGCAGGTCTTCGCACGACGGGCGCTTTTCGCTGTCCGCCAGCCTCTATCATACAAGGTGGGACGAAATTCAGTCCGACTATCTGCTGGCCAGCGGCCTGGTGTCGACACGCAATGCCGGACGCGGCGCGATCATCGGCGGAGAGATCACGACCGAATGGAGCATCGGCAAGGGCTTTACCCTGTCGGCTGGCGGAAACGCCCAGTCGGCACGGCTAACGCGGGCGTCGGACGGCGGGGAACTGGACGATCGTCGCCTGCCGGTCGCGCCCGCATTGGCCGGACGCATCACTTTGGCGAAGCGCTTCATCCTGCCGAACGAATGGCGCGGACAGGCGGCGGTCCAGGTCAACTATATCGGCAAGGCGCGACTGTCCTTCGATGAGGACCTGGACCGGAACATGGGTCATTACTCCGTGGCGTCAGCCAATGCCGAATTGTCGCGCGATGCATGGACGCTGGGTGTTCGCATGGACAATCTGATGGACGTGCGCGGCGACAGCTTTGCATTCGGAAACCCCTTCTCCATCCGCGCCGCGCCCCAATATACGCCGCTGCGCCCCCGCACGCTCATGCTCTCGGTTGCGCGATCCTGGTAATGGCCCGGCGCGGATTCAGGTCGAACGTCGCGGTATAGCCGACATGATCGGACAACATGCTGCCATCAGGAGCATGGCCGAACGGAACGTCCAGCCGCTCCAGTTCGATATCCGTCGAATGGCCCGGCGTGTAGAATTGCCAGTCCCGCGCCCGCCAATGGGCATAGCGAGCGTCGTCCGACAGAGGCATATGACGCCTAACCGCATCCCCGAATGCGTCGTCAATGTCGCCATTCTGGCTCCAGTCGGTGCGCACATGCGATAGCAAGGCTGCGCGCCGGGGCGCCACGCTCCCGACATTGAAGTCGCCCGCCACGATCAGGGGACGGGCCGGATCGTGCGCCTTGCGGATGAAGTCGGAAAGATAGCGCACCTGCAGGCGATAAGCCTGCAGCGACCGGTCGTCGGCTACCCCCGACGCATGTCTGCTGTTGAGGTGCGTCGTAACGATATCGACGCGATCGGCCCGGCCCGGCAAGCGAAGGCTCACCATCAATGCGCCCTTGTTGGCGAGGCAATCATAGCCTGCACAGGCGAAAGCCGGAAAGGCCATTCTGCGCACGCCGACGATGGGAAAGTCGGACAGCAGTTGAAGCCCGCTGCCGACATATTTGCCCAGCCCCTCCCCGCGCGCCCAGGAGCCGGCCGCCATATAGCGCGCGTCCGTCGCATCGGCGGGTTCCGTACTGCCCATGTCAGCCGATGGCCCTTCGACGACATAGGGATAGCCCGCAGCATGGCCGATGGCCTGCGCCTGCTGCGTAAAGGCTTCCTGGAGCAGTACGACATGCGGTTGCAGCCCCTGCGCCCGCAATGCCCCAAGCTGCCGGGTCATCTGCGCAAACGCGCTGGAACGCCCCCATGCCACCGGCCAGGGCAGACCATGAATATTATAGGTCATGACCGACAATCGCCCATCGAACCCAGGCGAGGGGCGCGGGCCGCGATAGCTGACCGGCAGATCGGGAGCGGCCGCACCGATCGAGGTGGCGAGGATCATCGCCAGGGCAATGTGTCTCTTCATTCGCAAGATCCGTCTCCCGCTTGTCCGCCGTTGGACGGCATCGCGATGCGGCGACCACAGTCCACCCGCACAGGAATTTTCCGGGATCGTCCCGACTGCGGTTGCAGCGGGCGGCGTCGTCTCTGCGAAAACAGGAAAGCGGGCATGATGCAAAATCACCGACAGATTGCAGCGATATTCCTGGCGACGGCCGCTTGCTATCCGGTGACGGCAATGGTGCAGGCAGCCGGACCGCCGATGCGGATGACCGACCTGCTGGTCGCAAGCGCCGCCCGACTGGCGCGCACGGCTGCCCCGCCGGCGCCTGAAGCGCGCCCGCAGCCCCCCTATGCAACGATGCTCAGCCTCGCCGATCGTTTCGATCTCGCCCAGGTCCGGTCCCGCGTCTCCCGTCTGTCGGTCGGTGCGCTGGAGCTATCGCTGTCAGCCACCCGCGCCACAAATGGCGCCTATCAAGGCAGTCGCGGACTCGACAGCGATCGCTGGTCGACGAAGGGCATCGGCCTCTCGGCGGCCATCCCGCTCGTTTCGGACCTCGGTCTGATTATCGGAGCCGACTATGCCCGCATGAGCCGGCGGTTGCAGATTGTCGACGTCAATCCGCGTCGGCTGGCGACCCGGATGGCGCGGGTCGGCATGGCCCTGGCCTTTGGCGACGAAGGCCGTCTGTCGCTCGACTATCTCTCGGTCGCGCGCTCGGCGCGGCAGGACGATCTGACGCGTCTGGCGGAAATGATCGGCGGCGCGCCGCTGACGGGCCATGGCCTGGAACTCGCTTTCGCAACCGCCGCCTCCGCTGCGACGGGGGGAATCGACTGGCGCCTTTCACTGGGCGCGATGCAGCGGCCCGCCGCCGATCTTGGCCTTGTCGACCAGACGGCGCTCCACACCGACCGGCGCGCCATGGCCAGCCTGCGCTTCCACCTATGACCAAGCGCCGCCTGCTGCTGTCCCTTCACGATGTCGGTCCCCGCTTCGAAACCGAAGTCGATCGGCTGGTGGATCATGTGTCGCGCCACGTCGCTCCTGATCATCTGGCCATGCTGGTGGTGCCCAATCATTGGGGCGCCCATCCCCTGATCGCAGGGTCGCCCTTCGCATCGCGCCTGCGCGACTGGTCCGACCGGGGCGTCAGCCTCTTCGCCCATGGCTGGTATCATCGCGACGACAGCCGCCACGCCGGAGCAGCCTCACGGTTCAAGGCCCGCCACATGACGGCGGGCGAAGGCGAGTTTCTGGGTCTCGACCATAGGACCGCGCTGCAACGCATGACCGATGGCCGGGCGCTGATCGAGGATATCAGCGGCAAGCCCGTTGCAGGCTTCGTCGCGCCTGCATGGCTCTATGGTGCGCCGGCGCTTGCGGCGCTGGGGCAGGCCGGCTTCGCGCTGGCGGAGGATCATATGAAGGTCTGGTCGCCCCAGAGCGGCGCCACGCTGGCGCGCGGGCCGGTGATTACCTGGGCCAGCCGCAGCCGGGCGCGCATCGCCTCCTCGCTGGCCGTCGCGCACCTGTTGCCGCCGCTGCTGCATTTTGCGCCAGTGGTTCGGATCGCGGTGCATCCGGGCGACGCCCATGTTCCGTCCCTGATGCGCAGCATCGACGATGCGCTGCGACGGGTGCGGCGCAGCCATGCGCCGGCACGCTATGGCGACCTGCTGACCGCGCCGCCCACGCCATGCGCATATTGACCTTCCTTCACAGTTTCGAACCGGGCGGCGTCGAGCGCGTCGCGTTGCGGCTCGTGCGGGCGTGGCGGGCGCAAGGCGTCGATGCGCCGCTCTTCATGGGACGGACAGACGGCGCGATGCGCGAGGAAATAGCCACCCACCTTGCCTATGACGTGCCGCGGCAACCCTTTGCGACCGGCTGGATCGAGACGCTGTGGATGATCGCGATGCTGCCGCGCGCCATCGTCCGGCTCCGGCCCGATGCGCTCTTCTGCGCGGGGAACAGCTATACGATCGTCGCGCTGGCGATGAAGCTGCTGCTGGGGCGTCGCTGTCCGCCCATCCTGGCGAAGATCAGCAATGATCTGGAGCGCCGGGACATGGTCGCGCCGATACGCTGGCTCTATCACCGATGGCTGCGCCTGCACGGTATTTTCATCGATCATTTCATCGGGATGGAAGAGCCGATGGCAGGCGAAATTGAGGCCGCCATTCCGGCCGCAATCCGGCGCATATCGATCATTCCCGACCCGGCGCTGGACGAAGCGCAGGTGATGCGGCTGCATCATGCCCCCCGGCCGGCGCGCAAGGCCCGGACAGGGGGGCTGCGCTTCGTCGGCGTCGGACGGCTGGCGACCCAGAAGAATGTCGCCCTGATGCTCCGCGGCTTTGCGCGCGGCGCTGCGGCGCTGGACAGCCTGACCATATATGGCGAAGGCCCGGAACGCGCCATGCTCACGGCTTTGTGCAAGGATCTGGGCATCGCGGATCGCGTGGCATGGCCGGGACATGTGCCCGACCCCGCAAGCCGCCTCCCGGAATTCGACGTGTTCCTGCTGTCGTCGGACTATGAAGGCGTGCCCGCCGTCGTCGTGGAAGCCCTGGCCGCCGGGCTGCCGATCATCGCCACCCGGTGCAGCGTCAGCATGACCGCCCTGACCGGCCACGGCGCTCTGGCCCATCTCGTCGACACGGGTGATCTGGACGCATTCAGCGCGGCCATCCGCGATGCAGGCCGCCTGCGTCAGGATCGCGCGGCCAGCCTGGCGCAGGCCCAACGTTTCACCGTCGAACAGGCATCACACGCCTATCTCGCCCGTTTCCAATCCATCCGACGACATGCCCCCGCCTGCCGGAATAATTTCGCCCCCTCCGACTGAGGTGCCCAGCGCCACGCGCCGTCTGAGCGTCCGAAGCAACAATGACGAGATATTTATGACGGACCAGACATCCGCCGGTTCAGTCCTTCGATCCCATCCCCTCTATCAAGAGGTTGCCGCTCCCCTCGCCACCGTCATCGATCCCCAGCCGCTGATCCGCTCAGGCCGCAACTGGACGCTATGGGCGGGGCCGTTGGTGTCGATCCTGATCCTGGCGGTCGCCCTCCATCAGTTCCGCGACCTCGACCGGGCCAGCCTTTGGGCGCTCATGCCCACATCGCCCCTCTTCTGGCTGGCCTTCGTCGCTTATTACACCGCCGGGCCGGTATCGGAATGGGCGATCTTCCGCCGTTTATGGGCCATCCCCATCAGCGGGTTCGGCGCATTGCTGCGCAAGCTGGTCAGTAACGAGATATTGCTCGGCTATCTGGGCGAGGTCTATTTCTATGCCTGGGCGCGGCGCAGCGCCGCCATCAAGGCGGCCCCTTTCGGCGCGCTCAAGGATGTGACGATCCTGTCCGCGCTGGTCGGCAATCTCGTCACGCTGGCGATGCTGGTGATCGCCATCCCCCTGTTCGATGCCCTGCCCATCGGCGCCACCCACTGGGAAATCACGGGGTCCATCCTGTTCGTGCTGGCCACCTCGCTGGCGGCGATGTTGCTGCGCCACAAGCTTTTTGCCCTGCCGCGCGCCGACCTTTGGTTCGTGTCGGCCGTCCATCTGCTGCGCATCGTCGCGACGACCCTGCTGGCGGCCGGCATGTGGCATATCCTGCTGCCGTCAGTGGATGTCGGCACCTGGATATTGCTGGGCACCTTGCGTCAGTTGATTTCCCGCCTGCCGCTATTGCCCAACAAGGATGTCGTCTTTGCCGGCATGGCCGCCTTCCTGATCGGGCGCGACAGCGAGATCGTGTCGGCCATGGCGCTGATGGCAACACTCATCATGGCTGCCCATCTGGTGGTGGGCATCGCGCTGGGCGCCAGCGGCCTGTGGCGCGGGAACCGGGCATGATCGCGCCGTTGCTCCTCTGGGCGGCGGCGACGTCGCTGCCTTCCTCGCCCGATCTGGGCAAGGCGGAAGGCCAGTGCCGCGCGGACGAGCATGGCCCGTCCTTCCTTGTCACCGTCGATGGCATCAAGGATCGCAAGGGCCGGCTCAAGCTGGAGCTGTATCCGGCGAACGACGCCGATTTCCTGGCCGACGACAATATGTTGGTGGCCGCTGGCAAGCCATTCCGGCGCGTCGAAACAGCCGTCCCGGCGTCGGGGCCAATCCAGCTCTGCATCCGTGCGCCGGGACCGGGCGTCTATGCGCTCAGCCTGCTGCACGACCGGGACGCCAATCGCAAATTCGCGCTGTCGGTTGACGGCATCGGTTTTGCCGGCAATCCGAAGCTGGGCATGAGCAAGCCGTCGGCCAGCGCCGCAAGCGCCCGCGCGCTCACCGGGCCGACGCCGATCGCCATCACCCTCAACTATCGCCGCAGTCTGTTTTCCTTCGGCCCCCTGGAGCGTTGATGCCATGCGTATAGTCGATGTCTGCGCCTTCTACGCACCGCAGGGCGGCGGGGTGAAAACCTATGTCGAACGCAAGCTGAAGGCTGGCGCAAAGGCCGGGCATGAGGTCATCATCCTGGCGCCCGGCGAACGCAGCGCGGTCCTGCCGACGGGTGGCGACGGACGGATCGTCCTGCTGCCCGCGCGGCGCTTCCCGCTGGACCGCCGCTATCATTATTTCGATGACGAAGCCTCGCTCCACGCCATGCTGGACGATTTGCAGCCTGATCTGGTCGAGGCGTCTTCCCCATGGTCGAGCGCGGCGATGGTCGGTCGCTGGCGGGGCGATGCGCCCCGCGCGCTGATCATGCATGCCGATCCCCTGTCGGCCTATGCCTATCGCTGGTTCGGCCCGGTCGCGCGACGGGCGACAATCGATCGCGGCTTCGACTGGTATTGGCGGCACCTGCGCAGGCTCGACGCCGCATTCGACCTGATCGTCAGCGCCAATGACAGCCTGTCGGCAAGACTGCGCGACGGTGGCGTCGTCGGCGCACGAACCATAGCCATGGGCGTAGAACCGGGCATATTCTCTCCCACCCTTCGCAACGAAGCCCTGAGACGCCATCTGCTGCAATGCTGCGGTCTTGGTCCCGACAGCCTGTTGCTGATCGGCGCCGGCCGCCATGCGCCGGAGAAACGCTGGCCGCAGGTGATCCAGGCCGTCACGATGGCGGGCTGTCGCCAGTCGGTGGGACTGGTCCTGATCGGCGACGGGCGGGACAGCGCGCGCGTGCGGCGGGCCGCGGCGCATAATCCCCACATCCACCTGCTGGCGCCGACGAGCGATCGCGCGACGCTGGCGACGCTCCTGGCCAGCGCCGATGCCCTCGTCCATGGATGCGAGGCGGAAACCTTCTGCATGGTCGCAGCGGAAGCGCGGGCAAGCGGTCTGCCCGTCATCGTCCCCGACGAAGGCGGCGCCGCGGATCATGCCGCCCCCGGCCTCGGTTTGCGCTATCATGCCGGGCAACCCGCCAGCCTCGCGCAGGCGATCGATCATCTGGCCGTGACCGATCCGATGCTATGGCGGCGACGGGCGAGCGATGCAGCCGCACAGGTCGGCACGATGGACCGTCATTTCGATCGTCTGTTCGCCACCTATGCCGGGCTCGTCGGGAGGCGTCGTCATGCCGCCTGACGCGACCTTGTCGATCGATCCGCCCCATATCCGGCCCGGCACCTGGGCACAAAAGCGGATGCAACGGCGCGTGCGCATAGCGGAGGCGGGCCGCCGCCGCGACAACAGCGCAGGCTATACCCGTCAATGCAGTTGCCGTTGCTGGCCGCTGATGGTGCGGATCATCTGGTGGGCGCTGAGCGATCGGCGTTCATGAAGCGTCCTTGACCGCCGCCATCCAGGAAATTTCTTGGGCAATCGCCTCCATCGGCTTTATCGTCGCGGCATTCCTCTTGCAGAACGGCGGTTTCGTGTCGCGTCCCTCCCTCGGTCGATTCAGGCTGCTGCCGACAATGTTGATGATGACAGGTTGCGCGCATTATGCGCCCGAGCCGCTGATCGATACGCCAGACATATTGGCCGCGCCTGCCGCCGTATCGCTGGTCCGTCCCTATGGACGTGCATCCAGCCCCCCCACACAGGCCATCAATCTGTCTGCGCCGCTCGACGAAGATGCCATTGCCGCTTTGGCGGTGACGGCCAATCCCGACCTCAAGGCGCTGCGTGCGCGCAATGGCGTCAACGACGCTCAGGTCTTCAGCGCGGGATTGATGCCCGATCCGACTTTTTCGCTGGGCATCGATCCGATCCTGTCAGGCGCCGATCCGGTCGCTGGACTTGCATCTGCGCTGGGCCTCGATCTCAATGCCCTGCGAACTCGCGCCGTCGCCCGGCAACAGGCGCTGGCGCAGCAGCGGCAGGCGCGCATGGATCTCGTCTGGGCCGAATGGCAGACGGCGGGACAGGCCCGGCTTCAGGCCGTGCGCATCGCCGCGCTGGAAGCCCAGAGCGTGGTGGCGCGGGACAGCCTTGCGTCGGCGCAGCATCTTCTTGCCCGCTATGGCGCCGCCGCCAGCCGGGGCGACGTGTCGGCCGATCCGCTGCAAGGCGCCCGGATCGCGGCCCTCGATGCGCAACAGGTCGCGCGTCAGGCGGAAAAAGACCTGGCCGTCGCACGGCTCGAACTCAATCGGCTGCTTGGCCTGCCGCCGACCTACCCGCTACGTATCGCGCCCGTCGCCGCCTTTGCGCCGCGACCCGACGCCGATCAATTGTTCGCGCTGGCGCGGCAGGAGCGCTCGGACCTGCGCGCCTTGCGCGAGGGGTATGACGCCCAGGAAGCGGCGCTCCGCAAGGCGATCCTCGATCAGTTTCCGACGCTGGACCTGACCATCAATGGCGGGCGCGACACAGGCCGGAACGTCACGCTGGGACCGGCGATCGGCTTCACCCTGCCGCTGTGGAACCGCAATCGGGGCGGAATCGCCATAGAAAAGGCGACGCGCGCCGCCCTGAAAGCGGAATATGAGGCGCGCCTGTTCCAGACGCGGGCGGAAATCGCAGCGGCCGTCGCCGCACTGGCGATTGCCCGTAGGCAATATACCGATCTCGATGGCGGCCTTGCCGAAGCGACGCGGCAGGCCGAGGCGAGCCGTCGTGCGGCGACACGCGGCGATCTGCCCGATGCCACCGCGCGCGCGGCGGAGCAGATATTGCGGGATCGCCAACTGTTGCGCCTGCACAGCGCGCAGGACATGGCGGAACAGGCCATCGCCCTGGAATTACTGACAGGCGCAACGCGGGAGCAATGGCAGTGAAGACGATCGTGACGGTCATGGCGCTGGCGCTGCTGGCGGCCTGCTCCTCCGCCCCGCAGGAGGACAGCCCGGAGCCGCAGGCTCTGGTCAAGCTGGCCACAGTCGGGCGACAGGCGGTCGGCGAAACCATCCGCCTCTATGGCGTGGCCGACAGCGGCCCCGGCGGGCGGGCCGACCTGTTCGCGCCGATCGAAGCGCGTTTCGTCGCCATCGATGCGCCGGTCGGGTCCGCCGTGCGACAGGGCCAGGCGATCATCCGCCTCGCCCCCGGCCCGACCGCGATGCTCGACATGGCCAAGGCGCGCAGCGATGCGCGGGCCGCCGATGCGGCCTATGCCCGCGCCGTCCGTATGCGCGGCGACGGGCTGATGAGCGACGCCGATGTCGAAACCGCACGCGCCGCAAAGGCCAGCGCCGACGCGACCCTGGACAGCCTGACCGGCCGCAGCCTGATCCTGCGCGCGCCCCGCGCGGGCTATGTCGAATCCATCACCGGGACGCCGGGCGATCTGATCCCGGCAGGCACATCCATCGTCGCGGTCGGCGGCACGGGCGCGATCAGGGCGCACTTCGGAATCGATCCGGCGCTGGTCCGCAATCTGCGCGCAGGCACCGCAATAGCCATTTCGACGGCGGGCAGCGGTCACACCATCCCTGCCCGTCTGTCCGCCGTCGATCCCATGGTCGACCCGCAAACGAAGCTCGCCGCCGCCTATGCCGACCTGCCCGCAGGCGCAGCGCTTCGGCCGGGTGAGGCACTGACCGGCGAGGCGACGATGCAAGGCGCCGGGGACGCGCTGGCCATTCCTTATACCGCGCTGCTCGACGATGCCGGCCAGCCTTTCGTCTTCGTGGTGGTGAAGGGAACGGCCCATCGCCGCGACATCGTGACGGGGCCAAGCGACGGTGCGGCGATTGTCGTGACGAAGGGCCTGTCTCCCGGCGACAAGGTCGTGATCGAGGGCGGGACGGCGCTGGACGACGGGATGAAGGTTCGTCTGCGATGACCGCCCTGCTGGAACGGCACAGCCGATCGATCTGGCTGGCTGTCCTGTTGCTGGCGCTGGGCGGCGTGCTGGCCGCGCGGGCCATGCCGGTCAGCCTGTTCCCCCATATCGACTATCCGCGCGTGGTCGTCACCATCGACGCGGGCGACCGCGATGCGGCGCAAATGGCGGCGGAAATCAGCCGTCCGGTCGAAATCGCGCTGCGCAGCGTCCCCGGCGTCACCCGCGTCCGGTCGACCACCAGCCGGGGTACGGCCGATGTCGCGCTCAATTTCGCCTGGGGCGAAGATATGGTGTCGGCGACGCTGGCGACACAGGGGGCGCTGGCGACCTTGCTGCCCGACCTGCCCGCCGGCACGCGATTCGATGTGCGCCGATCCGATCCCACCATCTTCCCGGTTCTGGGCATCGCGCTGACCTCCCCCTCGCTCGACCAGCAGGCCCTGCGGCAACTGGCCGAACTCAAGGTCCGCCCTGCCCTGACCGCCGTCCAGGGCGTCGCGGCGGTCGATGTGCTGGGCGGCACGCCGCGCGAACTGGCGGTCGATATCGATCCGGCCCGGCTGCGCACCTTCGGCCTCGGCATCACCGACGTCACCGACGCGCTCACCAAATCCAACACGATCCGCGGCGCGGGGCGGATCGAGGACAGGCATCGCCTGTATCTGGTCCTGGTGCAAAGCACGGCGACGTCGGCCGCCGACCTGCTCGCCACGCCGATCCGCGCCGCGACCGGAAACGGCGCGGCGGTCGTCACGCTGCGGCAGGTGGCGACCGTGCATCCAGCGGCGGAACCCGCCTATGTCCGGATCGCTTCCGACGGGCGCAGCGCCGTCCTCATCAACGTCCGGCAGGCGCTGACCGGCGATACGGTGGCGATCGTCAAGGCCGTCGACGCGCGACTGCACGCCCTGGGGCTGCCCGCGACGGTCACGGTAACGCCCTTCTACGACCAGTCCGAACTGGTGACGGGCGCAGCCAATGCCGTGCGCGACGCCATCCTGCTGGGCGCGATCCTCGCTGGCCTGGTGCTGTTCCTGTTCCTGCGATCGGGGCGGCTGATGCTCATCACCGGACTGATGCTGCCCGCCGTCCTCGCCGGCACCTGCCTTCTGCTCTATCCGCTCGGTCTCAGCTTCAACATGATGACGCTGGGCGGCATGGCCGCCGCGGTAGGGCTGGTGGTGGACGATGCGGTCGTCACGCTGGAACATATCATGCGGCGTATGCAGGAAGGGGCAGCGCCCGACGTGCAAAGCCGGCTCGCGGCCGCTGCCGAGATGGGCCGGCCGCTGGTCGGCTCCACCCTGGCGACCATCGTCGTATTCCTGCCATTGAGCTTCATCAGCGGGGTCAGCGGCGGTTTCTTCAAGGCGCTGGCGATCACCATCGTCACTGCGCTCACCCTCTCGCTGCTCTTCTCCCGCTTCGTCATTCCCCTGATCGCCGCACGCTGGCTGCGGCAGAGCGATGCGGAGGCGGCGGAAAAGGCCGATCGCGTCATGCACCGGCTCGACCGCGTCTATACCCGCGCAGGCGACCGCCTGTTTGCGCGCCCCCGTCTGGCCGCCGCCATCATGGGCGGCGTCTTCCTGATCGCCGGCGCCCTGTCCTGGTATCGCCTGCCCTCCGGCTTCATGCCGGTGATGGACGAAGGCGGTTTCGTCCTCGACTATACCGCCAAGCCCGGCTCATCCCTCGCCGATACCGACCGGCTGGTGAAGCAGGTGGAAGCGATCGTGTCTGCAACGCCCGAGGTCGCCAGCTATTCGCGCCGGCTGGGCGTGCAACTGGGCGGCGGACTGACCGAAGCCGATGAAGGCGATTTCTTCGTACGGCTCAAGGATGGTTCGCGCCGCCCGATCGACGCGGTGATGGCCGACATCCGCCGGCAGGTCGAGGCGAAGGTGCCCGGATTGCAGGTCGAACTGGTGCAACTGATGGAAGACCTGATCGGCGACCTGACCGCGGTGCCCCAGCCGATCGAGGTCAAGCTGTTCGGCGACGATGCCACCGCACTGGAGGCGTCCGCCGGGCGTGTGGGCAAAGCGCTGGCGACCATCCCCGGCGTTGTCGAAATCGTCGACGGGCTGCGGGTCACCGGCGACGCCATCTCGGTCAAGATCGATAATGGCCTGGCCGCGCAACAGGGGCTGGACCCCGACCAGGTCGCCAGCCAGATCGAGTCGCTGGTCGGCGGCAGCATCGCCACCAACATCCGCTTCGGCGAACAACTGGTCGCGGTCCGGGTTCGTAGCGCGCAGGATCTGCGCAGCCGCGCGAACCAGATCGCCGACCTGCCATTGACCGCACCCGATGGGCATGGCGTGCGGCTGGGATCGATCGCGCAGGTCGGCATCGATGGCGGGCAGAAGCAACTGACGCGCGAGGATCTCGCCCCCTTCATCGCCGTCACCGCGCGGCTGGAGGGCCGTGACCTCGGATCGGCCATGCAGGCGGTGCAGGCGAAGGTCGCGGGGCTTCACCTCCCCGGTTCGGTGCGCGTCGATTATGGCGGCCTTTATGCCGAACAGCAGAAGAGCTTTGCCGACATGGCGATGGTGTTCGCGGCCGCCTTGCTGCTCAGCGCGCTGCTTCTGACTTATTTGTTCGAAAATCTGGCCTGGACCCTGTCGGCGATGGCGACGGTGCTGCTGGTGGCGGGCGCTGCGCTGCTGGGATTGTGGGTCACCGGCACGGAACTCAACATCTCCGCGCTGATGGGCCTGACCATGGTCGTCGGCATGGTGACCGAACTGGTCATCTTCTACCTCGCGGAGATCGAAAGTGGCGCAAGCGTGACGCTGGCCGCGCTGCGTGAAGCAGGGTCCAAGCGGCTGCGCCCGATCCTGATGTCGGCATTGATCGCGATCCTGACGCTCAGTCCGCTGGCGCTGGGCCTCAGCCGGGGCGCTGGCCTCCAGCAACCGCTGGCCACCGCAATCATATTCGGACTGGTCGCCACCGTGCCGCTGGTGCTGCTGTTCCTGCCTGCAATCCTGCTCTGCTGGCCATCGCGTGGCAAAGTCTGATCTCCTGATTTTCCCGGAGGCGACACGACCCGACTGAGGTGCGGCGGAAATAACATCGTCGTCCTGCCGCGAGCCTCCCGCTCGCGCGGGGGGACAATGTGTGAAGCACTGCATTTCTTTGATCGCCATGACATGCACATCGCTGATGGCGGGAACGGCTCATGCATCCGACAAAGACTGGCGTAACGCCAGCAACATCGGTCGCGACCTGCTGGTCGCCGGCGCGCTGGCCCTGCCGACAGTGCAGGAAGACTGGACCGGCACGCTGCAAGCCGGCGGCAGCATCGGCGCCGCCACCCTGCTGTCGCTGGGCCTGAAGGAACGCTTCCCGGAAATGCGCCCCGACGGCAGCGACCGGAAAAGCTTTCCCTCGTCCCATAGCGCGACGTCCTTCGCCGCGGCGGCCAGCCTGCATAACCGCTATGGCTGGAAGGTCGGCGTTCCCGCGCAACTCGTCGCGGCGTTTGTTGGCCTGGCCCGGGTGAAGGCCGACAAGCATCATTGGTATGATGTCGTCGCCGGCGCGGCCATCGGCGAAGCGTCGGGTTTCCTCATCACGACGCGGCGCGACACCGATGTCCGCATCCTGCCCTGGGGCGACAGCAAGGGTGGCGGCGTCGCCATGGCGATCCGGTTCTAGGCAGGGTGGCTGCCTATAGCCGCGTGGACAGCCCGATCTTGACCGCCATGGGCAGGCCCTGCGCCAGCAGGCTCGACCCGGACGATGCCCAGTAGCGTTTGCCGGTGATATTCTCACCATAGACGCGCACCGTCGTCTGGCTGCCCAGCAGGTCGAAATTGTAGCTCGCGCCGACGTCGAACGTCTCATATCCGGGGACGAAAGCCTGGTTCAGGGCGTTGACGGCACGGCGACCGACATGGAAGACACCGGCCGAAAGCCGCAGCCCGTCGATCATTGGCACCCGATATTCCAGGAACAGCGAGCCGGAGAATTTGGACACATTCTCGATCCGCTTGCCGACCACCGTAGCGTTGCCCGACTTCTGCGCTGCTTCGAGCGACATCGCGCTGGCGGCGATTGACAGGTTCCGCGTCAATTCGCCAACCAGGCTGAATTCGACGCCCTCATAGACGGCCTCTGCGTCCTGAACGAAGAAGTTAGCGCTGTTGAGATAGGCCGAGGGCCGCTTGATGTGGAAATAGGCGGCCGTGAGCAGCAGGCCGTCCATCGGTTCGATCTTGACGCCCGCTTCCTTCTGCTTGCTAATCGCCGCAGGCAGGATTTCGCCGGCATTGTTGGCGATCTGCTGCGCGATCGGTCCCGGTTCCAGCCCCTCGATATAGTTGGCGTAGACGCTGGCCCAGCGCGCGGGCTTCACCATGACGCCATAGGACAGGGTATCGGGTTTGATCTTGTAGGATGTCGTCCGGCTGACATCGCTATAGTCGGTTTTGCGATAGCCGATCGTGGCCTGCAACCATTCGCCGAGCGATGCTCGATCAAAGATGTAAAAGCCCAGATCCTCGACCTTCGAGGGGTTGGGAATGATACGGGGCGGGTTCGGGCGCTGGGGGATCGCGACGGGATTGTAGAGATTTTGCGCGAACGCATAGCGCACCGCCGTCGGCACATTGCCGTCACGCGTGTTGTAGGCGACGCCGATCAGGACATTATGTTCGATGGGTCCTGTACGGAAGGTTCCCGACAGATCGCCACGATAGATGCGCGTCTTATAGTCATTGCCATGCGTCATAGCGACCGTGACGGTGCCATTGCCGGTCGCCAGATCATAGCCGCCGAAAGAGGAATAAGCGCGATCGCGGGTCAGATAAGACTGGCCTGCCGCCAGGGCCAGACGCCAGTTCGAGGCGAAATCATAGTTGAGCCGCGCGAGCAGATTGGTTTCCCATCCCTTGCCCTGCATCCATTCGCCGCCCAGATTCTTGGACGAGGATTGCAGCGGCGGCAAGGCGATGACGCCATTGACCGCAGCCGGCAGGCTGAACTCGGTGGGTTCGGTGATGCTCTTGTAAATATATTCCGCGTCCAGCAGGATTTCGACATTGTCGGCCGGGTTCCAGTCCAGCGCGCCGGTGACGAAACTGCGCTCGCCACGCGTGCGCTTTACGCCTGTTTCGATGAGCGAAGTGCCTGCATTCACCCGCATGCCAACGGTGCCGAACCTGCGGCTGACATCGACGCTTGCGCCGATCGAGCCGTTGCTGTCGCCCTGCACATCGACGCGCGTGATGGGCGCTGCACCGGGTCGTTCGGTAACGAGGTTGATGATCCCTGAAGGCGTCGCGAACCCATAATAGAGACCAGCTGCGCCCTTCAGCACCTCGATACGATCCTTGCTCTCGATCGGCTGCTCGATCAGGTTCACCACCGGCAGGATGCCGTTCCACCGGACATTGGTGAAATTGTTGAGGATGATGCCGCGAACGGCCAGGTTGCTATAGATGGTGGAATTGATCTGCGCTTGCGTGACGCCGGGCGTATTGCGCACCGCGTCGAGAATGGAGCGCGCCTGCTGGGCTTCGAGCAGCTCCTTGGTCATGATCGCCACAGTGAGCGGCGTATCCATGATCCTGGAATCGCGGAACGTGCCCGCCTGGACATAATCGGCGCTGAAGCTGTCGTTCCGGTCCGCGGTAACAACGATATCATTCGCGCCCTGCACAGGCTCGGGGGTTTGCGCCTGCGCCTGGACCGCCATCATCGTCGCCATGACGGCGAGACTTGCCGCCCGTTTCATCGCCTTGCACGATCCTGCAATATGCCCATCAAACGCCATCTTCCTCTCCCCATCATCAATCGGCCGCGCCAATAAGCAGGAGCTTTAACTAATGCAAATCATTTGCATCTTTTTTGGCAAGATGGACAATTGGTATAGTTGCGGAGATCAGGGTTCCACCACGCTCCGATAAAGACATAGCCAGTTTCCCTGATGGCGAGTCTCCATGCACCGCATTTCCTTTCTCTGCGTCCTGCTGCTGCTCCCGGCGTGCGGTGAAAAGGGTAAGACGCCTGCTGCGGCTCCGGCCAAAACAGAGGTGATCGCCCATGAAACCGAACTGCTCGGACTTACGCTGACGCCGCAAGCCGTCCAGCGTCTGGGCATCGCCACGATAACCGTCGGCACTGGCCGGACCGGCATGATCCGCGAGACGAGCGGCGAGATCGTCGTGCCCAATGGCGCGGGCGGCGTGCCGACCGGATCGCTCAGCAACCTCGCCCAGATCGGCGCAGCGCAGGCGACCGCCGATGGCGAGGTCGCGCGAACCCGCGCGCAGGCCCGCCTCGCGCGCATTGCGCTGGACCGGGCGAGCCAACTGGTCGCGGAGGAAGCGGGCAGCGTCCGCGCGCGCGACGAGGCGACCGCGGCGCTCGCCACCGCGCAGGCGCAGGCGCATGTCGCCCTTGAACAACGGCGATTGCTCGGCCCCTCTGTCGCCACGCTTGGTCGCCAATCGACGCTATGGGTGCGGGCATCGGTATCGGGCACGGACGTGACGGCGATCAGCCGGTTTGCCCCGGCGTCGGTCCGCGCCTTGGGCGGGACCGACGCCGGCCAACCAGCGCGACCAGTCCAAGCTCCGCCTTCGGCCAATGCCGCCGCCGGTACGATCGACCTCTATTATGCCATCGACAATCGCGACCACAGGTGGCGCGTGGGCCAGCGGGCGGCCGTGCAATTGCCAATGGGGCGGATGCAGCAAGGGTTGACGGTGCCCGCTTCCGCGGTCGTGCGCGACATTTATGGCGGGGAATGGGTCTATGCCCAGACCGCGCCCAACCATTATGTGCGCCAGCGGGTGGAGATCGCATCGACCGGAACGGATGGCGTGATCCTGGCGCGCGGGCTTGAACCCGGTATGCGTGTCGTCACCACAGGCGCGATGGAATTGTTCGGCACCGAATTCGGGGTCGCACACTGATGCTGGCATGGCTCGTTCGCGCCGCGCTGACCCAGCGTGTGCTGGTGCTGGCGCTGGCGGCCCTGCTGGTCGTGCTGGGGCTGCGCGCCTCGACCAGCGTCCCGCTCGACGTCTTTCCCGAATTCGCGCCACCGATGGTGGAGATCCAGACCGAAGCGCCCGGCCTGTCCACCGAGGAGGTGGAAAGCCTGATCACCGTGCCGATCGAGACGCAGGTGAACGGCATCCCGCACCTCGCCACGCTGCGGTCCAAGTCGGTGCTGGGCCTGTCGTCTGTCGTGATCCTGCTCGATCGCGGCGCCGACGTCATGCGCGCGCGACAAATGGTGCAGGAGCGGGTTGCGCAGGTGCAGGGACGGCTGCCCACCGCCGCCCGGCCGCCGGTGATGCTGCCGCCGCTATCCTCCACCAGCCGGGCGATGAAGATCGGCATTTCGTCCAGAAAGCTGGACCAGATGCAGCTCTCCGAACTGGTGCGCTGGACCATCCGGCCGCGCCTGATGGCGGTGCCGGGCGTCGCCAATGTGGCCATGTGGGGGATGCGGGACCGGCAGTTGCAGATACTGGTCGATCCCGACAAGCTCCGCGCCGCAGGCGTGACGCTGAACGAACTGCGCGCGGCGGCGGGTGACGCCGTGCTGGTCGGCGGCGGCGGCTTCGTCGACACCGCCAACCAGCGCATGGCGGTGCAACAGCCCGGCGCGATCCAGACCCCCGACGATCTGGCCCGCACCGTCATCAAGCTGGCGGGCGACGCGCCGGTGCGGATCGGCGATGTCGCGCGCGTGACCGAAGGATTCGCCGCGCCGATCGGCAACGCCATCATCGACGACGGCCCCGGCATCATGCTGATCGTGGAAAAACAGCCGACCGGCAACACGCTGGACCTGACTCGCGCGGTCGAGGCGGCGCTGGAAGAAATCAAGCCGGGCCTGAAGGACGTGAGGATCGACAGCACGATCTTCCGCCCCGCCACCTTCATCGAACGGTCGATCGACAATCTCACCCGTGCGCTGGCGATCGGCTGCTTCCTCGTCGCGGTCGTGCTGTTCCTCTTCACCCGCGACTGGCGGCAGGCGACGATCAGCCTGGTCGCGATCCCCTTGTCCTTGCTCGGCGCGGGCCTCGTCCTGTTGTGGAGCGGGGCGACGATCAACACGATGGTCATCGCCGGCCTCGTCATCGCGCTGGGCGAAGTGGTGGACGATGCGATCATCGACGTCGAGAATATCGCCCGCCGCCTGCGGCTGAACCGGGAGGCGGACCATCCCCGCTCCGCCTTCGACGTGGTGCTGGGGGCTTCGCTGGAGGTGCGGTCGGCGGTCGTCTTCGCCTCGCTGATCGTGATGCTGGTGTTCCTGCCGATCTTCTTCCTCGGCGGCGTGGCCGGCACCTTCTTCCAGCCGCTGGCCATCGCCTATGTGCTGGCAATCGGTGCATCGCTGCTGGTGGCGCTGGTCGTGACGCCCGCCATGTGCCTGCTCCTGCTGCCCAACGCACCGCGCAAGGCGGAGCGGGATACGCGCTTCGTGGCCGCCCTCAAGCGCCGCTATGCGACCGCCCTGCCCCGCCTGATCGCCGCGCCGCGCGCGGTGATGGCGGTGGTGGCCGGGGGGCTGCTGCTGGCGGGGATCGGCTATGCGAACTTCAAGGACCAGTTCCTGCCCGATTTCCGCGAAACCGATTTCCTGATGCACTGGCTGGAAAAGCCCGGCGCCTCGATCGAGGCGATGGACCGGATCACCATCAAGGTGTCGAAAGAATTGCGGGCGATTCCGGGCGTGCGCAATTTCGGCGCGCATATCGGCCGCGCCGAAGCCGCCGACGAAGTGGTCGGGCCGAACTTCACCGAATTGTGGATCAGTCTGGACGAAAGCGCCGACTATGACGGCAGCGTGGCCAAGATCAAGGAAGTCATCGAGGGCTATCCCGGCCTGTTCCGCGACGTCCTCACCTATCTGCGCGAACGGATCAAGGAAGTGCTGTCGGGCGCGGGCGCGACGGTCGTCATACGCATCTTCGGCCCAGACCAGACCGAGTTGCGCGCTGCGGCCGACCGGTTGAAGGCCAAGGTCGCGGGCATAGACGGCGTGGCCGACCTCAAGGTCGAATCCCAGGTGCTGGTGCCGCAAATCCAGATCCGTCCCCGCCCCGCCGACATGGCGACGCTGGGCCTGACCCCCGGCGAGGTCCGTCGTCAGGCGCAAAGCCTGATCGCAGGGCAGAAGCTGGGCGAAATCTATCGCGATCAGAAAGCCTTCGACGTCGCGATCTGGGGCGAACCGGCAATCCGGGGCGACCTCCATGCCCTGCAAGAGCTGATGATCCAGACGCCGACGGGCGCGCCGGTGCGGCTGCGCGATGTCGCCGACGTGCGCATCCAGCCCGCGCCTAATGAGGTCAAGCGCGAGAACGGCCAGCGCCGGCTGGACGTGACGCTCAATGTCAGCGGTTCGGACCTGGGCACCGTGGCGCGCGCCGTGGAGCAGGCCGTCGCGCAGACGCCGTTCGCGCAGGGCTATCATGCCAAGGTACTGGGCGAATATGCCGCATTGAAGGAATCGCGCCAGCGGCTCTGGACGACCGGCCTGCTGTGCCTGATCGGCATATTGATCCTGGTCTCGCTGGAGTTCCGGTCCGGCCGGCTCACCGCGCTCGTCGCGGTGAGCCTGCCCTTTGCGCTGGTGGGCGGCGTGATCGCAGTGGCGCTCACCGGCGGCCTGTTGTCGCTCGGCTCGCTGGTGGGTTTCGTGACCGTTATCGGCATCGCCGCGCGCAACGGCATCATGCTGCTGTCCCATTATCATCATCTGCGGGTGCATGAAGGCGAACCGTTCGGCCCCGCCCTGATCCTGCGCGGGGCGGAGGAGCGGCTGGTGCCGATCCTGATGACGGCCGCCTGCGCGGGCCTCGCGCTGGTGCCGCTGATCGTGGCGGGCAATGCACCGGGGCATGAGATCGAACATCCGATGGCGATCGTGATCCTGGGCGGGCTGGTGTCCTCCACCCTGCTCAACCTGTTTCTGATGCCCGCCCTTTATGCCCGTTTCGGCGAGGATGCGCAGGGACCGAACGAACCGGGCACGGCAGCGACGGGAGACGCGGCATGATCCGCCGTTTCAGCGCATTGGCCGCGCTGCTCGCTGGCGGCTGCATGGCCGCATCGCCCCCGCCCGCCCTCGTCGCGCCGCCAACGGCGAACGCCCCGTTCACCAGCCGGGCCGCCACGTCGATCGCGCCGGTGCCCGACCAATGGTGGCGCCTGTTCGACGATGCCCAGCTCGATGCGCTGGTGCAGGCGAGCCTTGCCGCCAATGCCGATCTGCGCGTCGCCTACGCCAATCTCGACGCGGCCCGCGCCGCCATCCGGCAGGCCGACGCCGCACGGCTGCCCCAGCCGATCATCGAAAGCAGCCTGGGCCTCGACAATCCATCCGGCCAGCCAAGCGCGGCCAATGTCTCCGCCAGCGATTATGACGCCGCCGCGACGATCAGCTGGGACGTCGATCTGTTCGGACGGCTGCGGTCCGGCGCGCTCGCGGCGCGCGCCGATGCGGACGCACAGGCCGCCGCGCTGGACGGTGTTCGCGTCGCCGTCGCGGCCGACACGGTGCTGGCCTATGTCGACCTGTGCGGCGCCATCCAAAACGGCCGGATCGCGCGCGAGATCGTAGCGGCGCAGGCGCGCGCCCTCCAGGGCGTGCAGGACCAATATCGCGCCGGAGAACTCTCTGCGCTGGAAGTCTCGCAAGCGGCCAGCCTGCTCGCCTCTTCCCGCGCGACGCTGCCGTCCTTCGACGCCGCGCGCGACGGCGCGCGCTATCGCCTCGCCACGCTTCAGGGACTGCCGCCGACCGATCCGCACATCGCCGCTATCACCTGCGCGGCGCCGCCCCGGCTGAAGGACGCCGCCCCGGTCGGCGATGGCGCGGCGCTGTTGCTGCGCCGCCCCGACATTCGCGAGGCGGAACGCAAGCTGGCATCCGCCACCGCCGGAATCGGCGTCGCCCGCGCGGAGCTCTATCCCAAGGTCAATCTGGGCGGCGCGATCGGCCTGCTGTCCGGCGGCTTCGCCGCGACCGCATCGCCACTCCTGTCCTGGGCTTTCCCCAATCAGGGGCCAGCGCGCGCCAGGATCGCCCAGGCCCAGGCCAAGGAGCGCGGCGCACTGGCCGGTTGGGACAGCGCCATCTTGCGGGCGCTGCGCGACGTGGAAAGCGCGCTGGCCGCCACGCAGGCCGAAGCGCAGCGCAATGCCGCCCTGACCGGGGCGACCGAGGAAGCCGCGCTCTATGCCCGCCGCACGGCGTCACGCGCGCGGCTGGGCGACGTGTCGCCGCTGCTCGTCATCGACGCAGAGCGCACGCGGGCGACCGCCGCACTGGCCCGTGCGCAATCCGACCTGCTGCTTGGCCAATCCTATGTCGCGCTCTTCCGGGCGTTGGGCGGCGGCTGGCAGAACGCGCCGCAGCCACTCGATCCCGCCCGCCCGATCGGTTAGGACGCATCATGCGCATCCTCATCATCGAAGACGACAGCGAAACCCGCGACTTCGTCGCACGGGGTCTACGGGAGATCGGCCATGCCGTAAGTGTGGCCGCCGACGGGCGCGATGGCCTGTTCCAGGCGACCGATGGCGGATTCGACGCGGTCGTGGTCGACCGGATGCTGCCGGGACTGGACGGCCTGTCGCTGGTCAAGATGCTGCGCGCCGCGGGCAACAGCAGCCCCATATTGATGCTGACCGCGATCGGCCGGATCGCCGACCGGGTCGAGGGACTGGAAGCGGGCGCCGACGACTATCTGGTCAAGCCCTTCGCCTTTTCCGAGCTGGTGGCGCGCGTGAACGCGCTCGGCCGCCGCCCGGCGCCGCAAATGGAGACGGCGAAACTGGCGGTCGGCGACATAGAGATCGACCTGCATCGCCGCACCGTCCATCGCGCGGGCAGGAAAGTGGCGCTCCAGCCGCGCGAATTTGCGCTGCTGGCCGAACTGATGCGCAACCGCCATCGCGTCATGACCCGCACGATGCTGCTGGAACGCGTCTGGGACTTTGATTTCGAGCCGAAGACCAACATCGTCGAAACCCATCTCAGCCGCCTGCGGTCGAAGCTCAACGCCGGGTTCGATGTCGACGCAATCGAAACCGTGCGCGGCGCGGGCTATATGATCCGCAGCGAATGATGCGCCGTCCCTGGCGCACCACATTCGGCCTCACCGCGCTCGTCAGCCTGGTCTTCGCGCTGGCGACGCTGGTGATCGGCGTGCTGGCCTATGTCGTGGTGCATGAGGCGATGGAGGTGCAGCTCGATCAGCGTATTGCGACCGAAACCCGCTCGTTGCTGGCCCGAACGGGCGATGGCGGCACGGCGCGGCTCGCAGCGCTGATCCATCAACGCGACGCCGCCCATAGCACCGCCAGCCTGGGCTATATCCTGCTCGATCCGCAGGGACGGCGACTGGCGGGTGCTTTCGATGCGCAGGTGCCTGCAATGTCGGGCTATGTCGAACTGCTCCCCTATGGCCGGGAAGGCGGCATCGCCCAGTCGCTGACGACACGCCTGCCCGATGGTGGCCGCTTGCTGGTCGCCGTCGACCGCCAGGTGATCGACGAGATGGACATCACGATCCTGAAGCTGTTCCTGGCGGCGTTCGCCACCATGTTGTTGCTCGCAATCGGCGGCGCCTGGACGGTGGGCGTCGTCACGCAGCGCCGGCTGCGCCGGTTCGACGACGCCGCCCAGGCGATCATCGCGGGCGACCCGCGCCAGCGTATGCCGCTGGACGGGTCGGGCAGCGAGTTCGACCGGGTCGCGCAAACCCTCAATCACATGCTCGACCGCAATGCCGCGCTGGTCGAAAATCTGCGTCAGGTGTCGAGCGATGTCGCCCACGACCTGCGCACGCCACTGACCCGCCTGCACAACCAACTGCATGAGGCGCTGACGCGCGAGGGGGACGAGAGAAAGGTCGCCATCGAAGCGGCGACGATGGAATCGCAGGAACTGCTGGAACTGTTCGGGGCGATCCTGCGCATTTCCGAGGTCGAGGCCGGAACGCTGCGTCGCGATTTTCGCGACCTGTCCATGACCGACCTCGTCGAAGATCTGATCGATTCCTACGACCCCGATTTCGAGATTTCGGGGCATCGGCTTTCATCCGCTGTCGCGCCCGGCCACATCTTCATGGCGACCGCCGCCTGTTGCGCCAACTGGTCGCCAATCTGCTCGACAACGTCCTGCGTCATACTCCGCCCGGCACTCGCGTTTCGGTGACGCTTTCCTCGCAGGACGCTTGCCTCCTGCTATGCGTGCGCGACGATGGTCCGGGCGTCCCCGAAGCGGATATCCCCCGCCTGTTCGACCGGTTCAGCCGCTCCGAAGCCAGCCGGTCCACCGACGGCCACGGCCTGGGGCTCGCCCTCGTCGCGGCTGTCGCAAGGATACACGGCGGATCGGCGTCGATCCTGCCCGCGCCCGGCTTTGGCGTTGAGGTGCGTCTGGCGCGCTGACCTTCCCCTGGTCGACATGGCGCAATCGGTCCATGTCATGCCGCGCCAGCAGAGCGAGGATCTGCCCGCCAAGAGCACCGACCGCGCCATGCCGGGAGATGAACTATCGCAGCCTGCGGCCAAAGCGTCCCGGGCGCCGGGCCGCCCGGCGATGAACTCAACCGCCATGTTCGAATTTGCATCCGTTTTCAGGGGAAAAGCGGAAATGATCCGAACGGCAAAAAGTACAGTATTCCGAAGGAGGAAGGGATCATCTTTAATGGGATTCCGACACGTCTTCCCGCTCGACTTGTTCCGTCGCTCCCGTCTAAGAAGACGCTATGATGAAGCTGTTCATGGGCAACAAGGCCTATTCGAGCTGGTCGCTGCGCGGCTGGCTGGCGTGCAAATTGTCCGCCCTCCCGTTCGAGGAGGTGGTCGTCCCCCTCTATGACGAAGCCTGGGAGAAACGGCGTGAGGGCGACGAGTTCGCTCCCTCCTCCGGCAAGGTGCCGATCCTGTGGGACGGTGACGACGTCGTCGTGTGGGACAGCCTGGCCATCGTCGAATATCTGAACGAAAAGACCAGTGGCGACCTGTTCTGGCCGGTCGATCCCGCCGCGCGCGCCATGGCCCGGTCGATGGCGGCGGAAATGCACAGCAGCTTCGCCGCGCTCCGCCGCGAGCACAGCATGAACATCCGGCAGATCTATCCCGCCGTGCCGCCATCCGAGCCAGTGGCGCAGGATATCGCCCGAATCATGCAGCTCTGGGCGCAGGCCCGCGCCCGCCATGGCGGCGAAGGCGACTTCCTGTTCGGTGCCTTCGGGGCGGTGGATGTCATGTTCGCGCCCGTCGTCACTCGCTTCATCACCTATCAACTGCCGGTCGCCCGCTTTGCGCAAGCCTATATGCAAGCCATCATCGCCCATCCCTGGATGCAGGAATGGATCGGCGGCGCGCAGGCGGAGGACTGGGTAATCGACCGATTCGAAGTTCCGCCACAGTCGGTGTGAGGCCATGAGCGACACGCCCGAAACGCCCAGAGAGGCAGCCAAAGAAGAGCGGGCAGCGGAAGCCGCCGCGATTCGTCGTCGCTGGATCACCCTGGGCGAAGTGCTGGCGGTGCTGGCGGTGGGTATCTCCGCGCTCACCCTCTATCTCAACTGGGCCGACAAGAAGGACGAACGCGCCGAAAAGGCGGCGGAAAGCCGCAAGGCGTCCAGCCGCGCCGCCGTACTGGTGCTCAATGCCGATTCGGTGAAGGACGACCGGATCGCGCTCAGGACCGCCGATCCCGACCAGATCATCCAGAGCCAGACCATCCTCTTCCCCCGCGCGCTCGGCATCGCGGCGGTCAATACCACCGGCGATCCGCGGATCGAGGCCGGCTGGTTCGACAGCGCGCTCAAGAAGGCGCGGGCCAGGGCGAAGCTGCCCGACGACAGCGTGGGCGACGAGCGGTTGCCGGTGGTCATCACCACTCGTTTTATGGTGGGTGGCGATGCGCATGAGAATGTAGCGCTCTACGACATAGGCTATGGCATTGCGGGCCGCTGGATCGCCGGGCACAGTCTGGCGCTACGCGGCCTGTCGCGGGTCGAAACGGTCAAGGCCGACAGCGCCCAGATGAGGGTCGACGCCCGGTGGGCGCGCCTCAGTCAAAAATAGCCCAAGCCCTGCTTTTCCGCCTGAAACAGGAAAGCCGCTTGTCTTGCGGCGATGAAACGGGTGCAAGGCGCGCGCAGGGTTGCGCAATATGACGATAAGGACAAGACGGGCGCCATGAGCCTGATGGGATCGATCGACCTCTTCCACGCCATTGCCGGCCTGCTGGTCGGCGTGCTGGTGGGTGTGACCGGCGTTGGCGGCGGTTCGCTGATGACGCCGCTGCTGGTGCTGATGTTCGGCGTCAGCGCCAAGACCGCGGTGGGCACCGACCTGCTCTTCGCCGCCCTGACCAAGATCGTCGGATCGGCGGTCCATGGCAAACGCGACACGATCGAATGGCCGATCGTGCGGCGCATGGCGGCGGGCAGCGTGCCGTCCGCGCTCGTCACGCTGCTGGTGCTCGGCTGGATCGGCGACGTCGGCAAAACGACCGAACATATCATCCTGCTGTCGCTCGCCTCGCTGCTGGCGCTGACGTCGATCGCGGTCATCGGCCGCAAATGGCTGTTTCGCCATCGGGACGAGCTGGGATCGGGCCACTCGGCCGACGCCACCTTCTATGGCACCACGGCGCTCGGGGCGCTGATCGGGGCGGCGGTTACGCTCTCCTCGGTCGGCGCGGGCGCGATCGGCGTGACGGTGCTGCTCATCCTCTATCCCCGCCTGCCGGTTGCCCGCATCGTGGGGTCGGACATCGCCCATGCCGTGCCGCTGGCGCTGATCGCCGGGACGGGCCACTGGCTGATGGGCGACGTCAACGGCGTACTGCTGATGAACCTGTTGATCGGGTCGATACCCGGCGTGATCGTTGGCAGCTATCTGTCGTCCCATGCCCCCGACAAGGTGCTGCAACCCCTGCTCGCCGCGGTGCTGGCGCTGTCCTCCTGGCAATTGTTCGTCAAGGCCCGCACGCCCGACCCGGTGAAGGTCGAGGCGCCCGCTCTGGCCAAATCGCACTGACATCAAAAAGCCCGGCCCTCGCGGACGAGGACCGGGCTTTTCAGATCGAAGGATCGCGGCTTTAGCCGACGATTTCTTCCGGCTTGAAGAAATAGGCGATCTCGATCGCGGCATTTTCTTCGCTGTCCGAACCATGGACCGAATTGGCTTCGATCGATTCGGCCAGTTCCTTGCGGATCGTGCCGGCGTCGGCATTGGCGGGGTTGGTGGCGCCCATGATGTCGCGGTTGCGCTGCACGGCATTCTCGCCTTCCAGCACCTGGACGACGACCGGGCCGGAAATCATGAAGGCGACCAGGTCGGCGAAGAAAGGCCGTTCCTTGTGAACGCCGTAGAAGCCTTCGGCCTGCTCGCGGCTCATGCGGATGCGCTTGGATGCGACGACGCGCAGCCCGGCTTCTTCCAGCAGCTTGGTGACGGCGCCGGTCAGGTTGCGACGGGTCGCGTCGGGCTTGATGATCGAAAAGGTGCGCGTGACGGCCATGGCCCTCGAAACTCCAGATTGTTGGGAATGCTGGGCGCGCCTTTAGACGCGGCCGGGCCGGGCCGCAAGGGGCTTAACCCTGACCGAACATCAGGCCATTTGCACCCATTTGCGCCCGTCCTGCTTGAAGTAGCGCGAAATCGTCTCCTCGCGCTTCGACAGCACCCGCCAACTGGCGCGCGCGCCGTCGACCGTATCCTCGTCGAAAAAGTAGAAGGCCCGCTCGAACCCCAGCGCCGCGTCGCGCCAGATACCGTCCGCCAGCGCGATATGCGCCGCGCCGTTCAGCGCCTCGCAAGCCTCGCTCAGCAGGATCGGCTGCTGCGCCTCGCCGCCATCGCCCGCCCGGCCATGCGCCAGGAAGCTTTCAGGCGGACCGGCCCAAAGCCCCGCCGAAATCCGCTCCAGCCGCTCCGGTTCCTGCGCCACCACCAGCAGCCGCGCGCCCAGGTCCAGGATGCGCACCGCAATCGCGGGCAACACCTGGTCCACCGGATCGCGGCTGAGCTGGTAGAAATCAACCTGCACGGCTTTCCTCTAGCAAATTGGGGTCAATGCTCGAACTTGTCCGCAACGAGCCGGTCGATCAGGCGCACGCCATAGCCGGTGGCGCCCTTGTCCCAGGTCGCGCCCGGCTTGTCGGACCAGACCATGCCGGCGATGTCGAGATGCGCCCACTTCACGCCATCGTCCACGAAGCGCTTGATGAACTGCGCCGCGGTGATCGATCCAGCGTAACGCCCGCCGATATTCTTCATGTCGGCGATCGGGCTGTCGATCATTTTGTTATAGGCGTCCGACAGCGGGAAGCGCCACAACTGGTCGCCGCTCGCCTTGCCCGCTGCGGCCAGGTCTTTGGCCAGTCCGTCGTCATTGGCGAACAGGCCGCCATATTGATCGCCCAGCGCGACAATCATCGCGCCGGTCAGTGTGGCGAGGTCGATCATGACTTCGGGCGCGTAAGTCTTCTGCGCCCATGTGATGGCATCACATAGCACTAGCCGCCCCTCGGCGTCAGTATTCAGCACCTCGATCGTCTGTCCGGACATCGACGTCACGATGTCGCCGGGGCGCTGCGCATTGGCGTCCGGCATATTTTCGACCAGACCGCAAATGCCGACCACGCGCGCCTTTGCCTTGCGCCCGGCCAGCGCCTTGATCGCGCCGGCGACCGCGCCCGCGCCGCCCATGTCCCACTTCATGTCTTCCATGCCGGCCGCCGGCTTGATGGAGATGCCGCCGGTGTCGAAGGTCACGCCCTTGCCGACGAAGACGACCGGCTTTTCGACAGCGCCATTGGTGCCGTCCCATTCCAGCGCCAGCAGCCGCGCCTCGCGCACGGACCCCTGCGCCACGCCCAGCAGCGCGCCCATGCCCAGTTTTTCCATCGCCGCCTTGTCGAGCACGGTGATCTTCACGCCCAGTTCGGCCATATGCTGGCAACGCTCGACGAAGCTTTCGGGATAGAGGATGTTCGCCGGCTCCGACACCAGTTCGCGGGTGAAGGCGACGCCTGCGGCGACCGCAGCCAGCCGGTCCCACGCCGCGTCCGCGCCAGCCGCAACCAGCGTGATCGTCTTCAGCGTCGGCTTGGCCTTTTCGGGCTGACGGGTGCGATAGGTGTCGATCCGCCAGCCGCGCAGCAATGCGCCGAACGCCAGATGCGCCGCCAGTTCGCCGCTCGCGCCGCCGAAAAATTCCACCGCAGCATGGATCGCGCCGCTGGTCGACAGCTTTGCGGTCAGCGCCGCGCCGGCCTTTTCCACGTCCTGTTCGCTACCTGCGCCGATGCCCAGCAACAGCACGCGCAGCGTCTTGCCGCCTTCGGACACGAAGCTTTCGAAGCTCGTCCCCGTCTCGCCGGTGAAGCGCGATGCGGCGGCGCCCGCCGCCAAAATGGGCGCGGCCGACAGGGGCAGCGCGTCGAAACCGCCCTTGGGCACGGCGAACACCAGCGTGTCGGCATCGGGACGGGTCGGGCTGAACTGGATATCCATCGGGGTTCTTGTCCTCTTGTTCGTTCGGGGCGGGGGGGCCAAGCCGGCCGCTCTCTTATCTGCCAGATAGTGCGGCTTTCTCCGTCTGGCAAAGCCGTTCGACCGATTTCCGGGCAAAGATGCGCGACGGGCGATTGCGGACGGGCAATCAGTGCGATAGGCGGGACGGCAAGATGCGCCCCGTTGATGAGGCCCCACCGCTTGCAAACCGTCCTGTTCCCTTCGTCCGTTCGCAATGCCCTGCTGGCTGGCGCGACGCTGCCCGCTTTCCTGCTGGCGCCCGCGGCACTGGCGCAGCAGCTCAACGAGCCCGCTACGCCCATCAGCGCGCCCGACGCGCCGATGCCGGAGAATGACGACCAGATCGGCTTTGCCGCCGACGCGCTGCAATATGACAGCAACAGCGAAGTCGTGACCGCCAACGGCAATGTCCAGTTGCTGCGCGACGGCAACCGCCTGCGCGCCGACAAGGTCATATGGGACCGCAACAGCGGCAAGGTGGAGGCGATCGGCAATGTCTCGGTCATCGATCCCGAAGGCAATATCGCCTATGGTGACCGCTTCGACGTCACCGATACGCTCAAGGACGGCGCGGTCGACAATATGCTGCTGGTGCTCCAGTCGGGCGGCCGCCTGGCGTCGGTGAAGGGCACGCGCGCCAACGGGGTCTACACGCTCAATCGCGCCACCTATACCGGCTGCGCGGTGGAGGACAGCCATGGCTGTCCCAAGGAACCTACCTGGCAGATCAACGCCATCCGGGTCATCTACGACCCGACGCGCCAGCGCGTCACCTACAAGAACGCCAATATCGAGCTGTTCGGCCTGCCGCTGATCCCGTTGCCCGGCCTGTCGCATCCGGTCGGCGATGGCGGCAGCAGCGGCCTGTTGATGCCCAATCTGCGCTATGACCGCAATAACGGCTTCGAAGTGGCGCTGCCCTATTATTTCAAGCTGGCGCCCAATCGCGACATTACCATCACGCCGCATGTCTATACCGATACGTTGCCGATGCTGGAGGCCAATTACCGCCACCTCTACGATCGCGGCGCCTATCAGGTCACCGGCTACATCACCCATGGCAGCCGCGTCGCGACCAGCGACAGCAGCACGGGGACGACCCCGGCGACAGCCGAAAAGGATATTCGCGGCTATCTCGACGCCAGCGGCAAGATGCAGCTGTCGCCCGAATGGAGCCTCGACGGGTCGCTCCGCTTCGCCACCGATCGCACCTTCCTGCGTCGCTACGATATCAGCCGCGACGACCGTCTGCGTTCGACGCTCGGCGCGCAGCGGATCGGCGAAAACAGCTATTTCTCGATTCGCGGCTGGGCGGTGCAGACCCTGCGCCAAGGCGATTCGCAAGGGCAGACGCCGATCGCGCTGCCGGTCATCGACTATCGCCTGCGGCTGAAAGACCCGCTGCTGGGCGGCGTGCTCCAGTTGCAGGCCAACACGCTCGCCATCACCCGCACCAGCGGCCAGGACACGCAGCGCGCCTTCGCCGCGGCGGAATGGAACCTGCGCACGCTGACCGGGCTGGGGCAGGAAGTCACCTTCACCGGCTATCTGCGCGGCGACGTCTATCACAGCAGCGACAACGCCCTGACCTCGGTCGTGAGCTATGCCGGCGATCCCGGCTGGCAGGCGCGCGGCATCGCCGCCGCTGCGGTGGACATGCGCTGGCCCTTCGTCGGCGAAGCCTTTGGCGGCGTCCAGCGCATCGCCCCGCGGGTGCAGATCGTCGCCGCGCCGCATCTGGCCAACCTGTCGCTGCCCAATGAAGACGCACGCGCCGTCGATCTGGAGGATAGCAACCTCTTCGCACTCAATCGCTTCGCGGGCTATGATCGGTTCGAGGATTCGACTCGCATCACCTATGGCCTGGAATATAGCCTGGCGCTGCCGGACTTCTCGCTCGAAAGCATCGTCGGCCAGAGCTACCGGATCGACAATCGCCCCGCGATCCTGCCCGACGGCACTGGCCTGTCCGACCGCACGTCGGACATCGTCGGCCGCACCACCGTCCGCTACAAGGATTTCGTCGCCCTCACCCACCGCTTCCGCGTGGACAAGGACAATCTTTCCGTTCGCCGCAACGAGATCGACGCGACCGTTGGCAGTAAGAAGACCTATGCGATGGTCGGCTATCTGCGGCTCAACCGCGACGTGGCGTCGGGGCTGGAGGATTTGCAGGATCGCGAGGAACTGCGCCTGGGCGGCCGGGTTCAGTTCGCACGTTTCTGGTCGGTGTTCGGCTCGACCGTCATCGACCTGACCGATGCGAAGGAAGATCCGCTCAGCGTCTCGGACGGCTATGAGCCGGTCCGTCACCGCCTCGGCATCGCTTATGAGGACGACTGCCTGACGCTCGGCCTCACCTGGCGCCGCGACTATCAGGCCAATGGCGACGCGCGAAAGGGCAATGGCTTCCAGCTACGGCTAGCTTTCCGCAATATTGGCATATAAGGAACAGGCTCCCGCCTACCGTCAGGACTGGTTAAGGCGGACCAGCGCATCACGCGCCGGTTCGTATTGGAGATTTTTGCCGACGATGCTGCCTGTCGCTTCCTCGCCCAACCGCATGTTTCCCAACCGCATGATGCATGGCGTCCGTTCGGGTCTTCGCACCCTGCTCCTGTCTTCGGCGCTGCTCGGCACCGGCGTCCAGCCCCTTCTCGCCCAGACGGTCGATGACGGCAGCGACGTCGCGACGCAGCAGCTCAACCTGCCCAAGGACGTCACGCTCTTCGGCAAGAGCGACCCCAATGTCCGCAAGGCGACGGCGATCGTCAACGGCCGGATCATCACCGGGACGGACATCGACCAGCGCCTCGCCCTCATCATCACCGCCAACGGCGGCAAGGTGGAAGAGGCGGAAAAGGAGCGTCTGCGCGTACAGGTGCTGCGCAACCTGATCGACGAAACGCTCCAGATCCAGGAAGCCGCCGCCAACGACATCAAGGTCGATCCGGCCGAAGTGCAGCAGAGCTATGAGCGCGTCGCGGCCAATTTCCGCCAGTCGCCGACCCAGTTCGACGGCTATCTGCGCGAAAAAGGCAGCGCCCCGGCCAGCATCAAGCGCCAGATCGAGGGCGAACTCGCCTGGAGCCGCCTGCTCCGCCGCAACATCCAGCCCTTCGTCAACGTGTCGGAAGACGAAGTGAAGTCGGTGGTCGATCGCCTCAACGCCGCCAAGGGCAGCGACGAATATCGCATCGGCGAAATCTATCTGTCGGCGACACCGGAAAATCACGCCCAGATCGTCGCCAACGCGCGCAACATCATCGAACAGATACAAAAGGGCGGCAGCTTCCCGGCCTATGCCCGGCAATTTTCCGAAGCGTCGACCGCGGCGGTCGGCGGCGATCTGGGCTGGGTTCGCCCCGCCCAGTTGCCGCCCGAACTGGCGCAGGCCGCAGCGGAGATGCAGGTCGGCCAGATCGCCGGCCCGATCGACGTCGCGGGCGGCCTGTCGCTCGTTTATGTCATGGACAAGCGCAAGGTGCTGACCGCCGATCCGCGCGATTCGCTGCTCAGCCTGAAACAGCTCTCCGTGCTCTTCCCCCAGGGTACGACGAAGGATCAGGCCAGCGCCAAAGCCGCCACATTCGCCGCCGCCGTCAAGGAGATCAAGGGCTGCGGCCAAGCCAATGAGATCGGCGGAAAGATCGGCGCCGACGTCGTCGATAACGATAATGTGAAGGTGCGCGACCTGCCGCCGCAGTTGCAGGACATCCTCATGAACCTGCAAGTGGGCGAATCGACCCCGCCCTTCGGTTCGATCACCGACGGCGTCCGCGTGCTGGTGGTCTGCGGCCGCGACGATCCGGCG
The DNA here is from genome assembly GCF_020166615.1 of Sphingobium sp. 3R8. Lineage (NCBI taxonomy): Bacteria > Pseudomonadati > Pseudomonadota > Alphaproteobacteria > Sphingomonadales > Sphingobiaceae > Sphingobium > Sphingobium sp. 3R8. Next base: position 92,644 of record NZ_JAIQXR010000004.1, read on the forward strand.
TCGGCCAATACCCCCAATGCCGAACAGATCCAGGCCCAGCTTGAGGAAGAACGGGTCAACAAGCGCGCGCGCATCTATCTGCGTGACCTTCGTCGCGATGCGGTCATCGAATATAATTGACGCCGCGCCTCTCGCACCCTTTGCGGTGTCGCTCGGCGATCCCGCCGGGATCGGGCCGGAGATCGTCGCGAAAAGCTGGGTGATGCGCGAAGCGCGCGGCCTGCCGCCCTTCTTCGCGGTGGGCGACGCCGCGTCGCTCCGCGCAGTATGGCTGGGACCGATCGCGATCATCGGCGCGCCTGAAGAGGCTGCCGGCGCGTTCGGCACGGCCTTGCCCTGCCTTCAGGTCGCCGACGCGGGCGAAATCGTGCCGGGCAGCCCCAGCATCGACGGCGCCCGCACCGCCTTCCAGGCGCTCGAAGTGGCGGTCGGGCTGGCCAGACAGGGATCGGCCGCCGGAATCGTGACCGCGCCGGTGGGCAAGGAACAGCTCTACGGCGTCGGCTTCACCCATCCGGGCCAGACCGAATTCGTCGCCGAACGCTGCGGCGTGTCCCCCCACAACGCGGTGATGATGCTGGCCGGGCCGTCATTGAAGGTCGTGCCGATTACCATCCATATTCCGCTGGCCGATGTGCCGTCGGTGCTGACCATCGACCTGATCCGCGCCCGCGCGCTGACCACGGCCAAGGGATTGCAGCGCAATTTCGGCATCGCTCGCCCGCGCCTCGCCGTGGCGGGGCTCAACCCCCATGCCGGCGAAAATGGCGCGCTGGGCCGGGAAGAGATCGACGTGATCCGTCCCGCGATCGAACTGCTCCGCGAAGACGGCCTAGACATCGTCGGCCCGCTCGCCGCCGATGGCATGTTCCACGCCCGCGCCCGCGAAGCCTATGACGCCGCGCTCTGCATGTATCACGACCAGGCGCTGATCCCGATCAAGACGCTCTATTTCGACGAAGGCGTCAACATCACGCTGGGCCTGCCGATCGTGCGCACATCGCCCGACCATGGCACCGCCTTCGGCATCGCCGGCACCGACAGCGCCAATCCCGGCGCGATGATGGCCGCGCTCAAGATGGCGGCCGAAGCCGCCCGCGCCCGCCTCGCCCATGGCTGACACGCGCCCCGCATTGCCGCCTCTTCGTGACGTGATCGCGCGCCATGGCCTCGCCGCCAGCAAGGCGCTGGGCCAGAATTTCCTGCTCGACGAGCAACTGCTCGACCGGATCGCCGCCATCCCCGGCCCGCTCCGGGACGCGCCCGCGTTCGAAGTCGGCCCCGGTCCCGGCGGCCTCACCCGCGCCATCCTGCGCGCGGGGGCAAAACTGGTCGCGGTCGAGCGCGACCGACGCTGCCTGCCCGCGCTCGCCGAACTGGAGGAGGCCTTTCCCGGCCAGCTCCGCGTCATTTCCGGCGACGCGATGGCGACCGACGCCCATGCCGAGGCGGGTGACGGCGCCCATATCATCGCCAATCTCCCCTATAATGTCGGCACGCCTTTGCTCGTCGGCTGGCTGTCGGCGCAATGGGCGCCACTGCCCTGGTGGTCCAGCCTGACGCTGATGTTCCAGATGGAAGTCGCCGAGCGCATCGTCGCCAAGACCGGCTCCGATCATTATGGCCGCCTTGCCGTCCTGTCCCAGTGGCGCAGCGACGCGAAGATCGCGATGAAAGTGCATCGCAGCGCCTTCACCCCCCCGCCCAAGGTGATGTCGGCGGTGGTCCACATCACCCCCAAGCCGGCGCCCGAAGGGGTGCAGCTCAAATATCTCGAACGCCTCACCGCCGCCGCCTTCGGCCAGCGCCGCAAGATGCTGCGCCAGAGCCTGAAAGGTCTGCCCGGTGCGCTCGAAGCGCTGGGCAGCCTCGGCATCGATCCGCAACGTCGCGCCGAAACCGTTGGCGTAGAGGAATTCGTGGCAATCGCCCGGATATTGAGCCGTTAAATAATAGCCCTCATTCGTTCGCTTCGAACATAGTCGAGAAGCCGATAGCGCCGTGCCAGCGTTTCTCGACTATGCTCGAAACGAACGGCTATCTTCTGGTCTGGAAACCCGATGTCCCGCCTCATCCTGTTCAACAAGCCCTATGACATGCTGTCCCAGTTCACGGATCGCGGCACAGATACGGCGCGCGCAACCCTGTCCGATTGCATCGCCGTGCCGGGCGTCTACCCCGCCGGTCGGCTGGACCGCGATAGCGAGGGGCTTTTGCTGCTGACCGATGACGGCCGGCTGCAATCGCGCATCGCCGACCCCAAATATAAGACCGCGAAAACCTATCTGGCGCAGGTCGAGGGCGACGTCACAGATGCCGCGCTGGCCACGCTTCGCCGCGGCGTGGACCTCAAGGACGGCCTCACCCGTCCGGCCGATGTCGAACGGATCGACGATCCGGGCCTATGGTCCCGCAATCCGCCGATCCGGGTGCGCAAGGCCATTCCCGACTGCTGGATCAGCCTTACCATCCGCGAAGGCCGCAACCGCCAGGTCCGCCGCATGACCGCGGCGGTCGGCCATCCCACTCTGCGCCTCGTCCGCTGGCGCGTCGGTGACTGGACGCTCGATGGCTTGCAACCGGGCGAATGGCGCGAGGTTCAGGTCGGCTGATCGTCCTCACCGGGGGTTAGCAACACCCGCTTGCCCTTGGTCCGGCTGGTCAGATGATATTGGCCGCACCGGTCGCAGCGATAGAAACGCAGCGGCACGCTCCCCTCCAACGCCGCCGCCAGGGCCGCCTCCTGCGAGCCGAACCGCCTCTTGCGCGCACAGATGCTCAGGCGCGTACGGATCGCTCAGTCCTCGGGCAGGAAGCTGACGCTGCCCTCATTGTAGAGCGTCACCACCAGTTCCATCGCTGCGTCGGACCCGATCAGCCCCGGATCGATCACGACGCTGTCCGTCGCGCAAATCTGCCGGGCCAGCGCCGCAACATCGCCGCTGCAATCATGGCTCTCGCCATCCACGAACAGTGTCATCGAACCCTCCTCCTGCGCCACGAAGGCGAAGCGGCTCGCCGGATTGCGGCACAGCGCGACGCCCTCCTCCACCAGTTCGCGCACATCCTCGACCGCGATCGGCTCGTCGGGCCGGAAGTCCAGTTCGGGATATTTACGCTCGCTATTATACTCCCCGAACCACCGCGCAAAGGCGGCGCGGTCGTTCAAAGCCTCCGCCACCATCGCCTGCAACCGCGCCAGCGCCGCCGCGCCGATCTCGCCCGGATTGCTCTGCATCGTCAGGTCCGGGTCAGCATAGCGGTCGTCATCCTCCATGCCGCCGACGACATGGGCGCAAAATTGCTCGACCAGCTCGCTGCGCGACGGCGCGCGGAAGCCGACCGAATAGGTCATGCAATCGTCGCCCACGGCCACGCCATTATGCGCGACGCCCGGCGGCACATAGAGGATATCGCCCGGCTCCAGCACCCATTCGGCTTCGGGCTGGAAATCGGCCAGCAGGCGCAGATCCTCATGCAGCATCAGCGGCGTATCGGCGTCGCACCGCCCGCCCACCTGCCAGCGCCGCCGGCCCAGCCCCTGGATCAGGAACACGTCATATTGGTCGTAATGCGCGCCCACGCCGCCGCCATCGGTGGCGTAGCTGACCATCACGTCGTCGATCCGCCAGTTGGGGATGAAGCGGAACGGCGCCACCAGCGCGGCGACTGCCGGCACATGCATGTCCACCGCCTGCACCAGCAACGTCCAGGGGCTGCGGCCCATCGCGCCGAACCGGTCTTCGGGCAGCGGCCCATGTTCGACCATCCAGCGCCCGTCGCCCTGGCCGATCAGCCGCGACTCGACGCCTTCCTCGCAGGCCAAACCCGCCAGCTCGTCCGGATCGAGCGGATTGGCCCATCCCGCCCACGGATTGCGGATCAGCAGCGGCTGCTTCTGCCAATAGTCGCGCAGGAACAGGTCGGCGTCGAAATCTGTGAAGTGCATGGGCTGCCCGCTTTTCAGCGATCCGCCTCATGCGCCCGCCCACCGGCCTTGCCGTGCGATGCCGACGAAGTCAAAGCACGCGGCGAATAGCTATCATATTCACGGCGTTTCGGTCGGCGCTTCCTTGGGCACGGTCACCGCTTCCTTGGTCGTCATCGCGACGGCGGGCGGCCCTTTCTGGATCGCCGCGGCCAGCTTGCCGACCGGCGCGCAGTCGCCCTTGCACAGGGCCTGCGCCTGCGCGAGCACATCCTTCGCCTTGGCGATCGCCCCTTTTTCCACCATCGCTTCGCCCTGCCCGGCCAGTGCGGCGACGTCGGTGGGATCGAGCAGCAGCGCTTCCTTGTAGAGGCGGATCGCCTTGCCCTGCAGCCCCTGCGCGCGCGCGACCTCCGCCAGTTCGATGAAGGCGGCGCGGTTGCGCGGATCGATCGCCAGCGCGCTTTCCAGCGCATCGGTCGCGCCTTCCAGATTGCCGGCCTTGTGCGCGGCCTCGCCCGCCTTCTGCCATTCGATCGACTGCGGGCTGATCTGGCTGTCCGGCTTCTGGCTCAGCCCGACGCTCGACACGGTGGTCAGGACGACGGCGAGCGCGATCGAGGCGGGGGTAAAACGCATTAATGTCTCCAGCCATGTTTCAGGCGTTGATTTCGGCCCATAGCCCACGCCCCAAGTGTCGCGATTTTGCGGGCGCTTGTCCATGGCCTGTTTCACGCCTCCCGGCGCAGCCGCGCAAAGAAGAAGCCGTCGCTGCCGTCATGCCCCGGCGTCAGCAGCAACCCGGCGCCATGCGCCCGGCCGACGGGCAGGGCGATCGGTTCCGCCGTCCATCCGGCATGGCGCGCCAGAAAGGCATCGACCTGGCCGCGCCCTTCCCGCTCGGTCAGTGCGCAGGTGGCATAGACCAGCGCCCCGCCCGGCGCCAGCAACGACGCTGCGAAATCGAGGATGCGGGCCTGTTCCGCGACCAGCCGGTCCAGCCGTGGCTGCGTCAGCCGCCAGCGCGCCTCCGGGTTGCGCCGCCAGGTGCCGGTACCCGAACAGGGCGCATCGACCAGTACGACGTCCACCTGTCCGTTCAGGCTCTCCAGCCCGCGCGCCTCATGGCTCTGGTCCAGCAGCAGCGTCTCGATGAAGGTCGCCCCCGCCCGCGCCGCGCGCGGTTCCAGCCGCGCCAGCCGTGACCGGATCGTATCGGCGGCGATCAAATTACCCCGCCCGCCCATCGCTGCCGCCAGCGCCAGCGTCTTGCCGCCGGCCCCCGCACATAGATCGATCACCGTCATGCCCGGTTGCACGGCACACGCTGCCGCGATCCACTGACTGCCGGCGTCCTGCACCTCGACCAGCCCATCCTTCCATGCCGCCTGCTGCTCGACCGGAAAGCCTTCGGGCAGGCGCAGTCCGTCGGGCAGGCCAGCGATCGGCGTCGCGTCGGGCAGCAAAGGCGCGACATCCGGCGGCGTCGCTTTCAGCCGGTTCACGCGCACATCCACCGGCGCACGGCCTAGCAGCGCGTCCTGTTCCACCTTGTCCGCCAGCAACGGTTGCAGCCAGCGCGGCACCGCACCGGCTTCCGCGCCCATCTCGCCCGGCTCTATCGGCAGCGGCGCATGGGTCGATCCGTCGAACAGCGCAGCGACCTCCGGCCGCTCCAGCGCCAGCCCGATCATCGCCTCGCGTCCCGTCTCCGGCCGCTCGGCCGCCCGGCGGATGGCATCATAGACATGGTCGCGCACCGCCCGCCGATCCCGCGACCCGGCATAGCGCCGTTCCTTGAAATAGCGCGCGATCAGCGTATCGGCCGCCGGCCCGCCATCGCGCGCGGATGCGATGATGGCGTCGAGCAGATCAATCGCGGCCTGAATTCTGGCGGAGGGGGTCATGCCATTCTTCCCCCCTCCCTTTCAAGGGAGGGGACGTGGGTGGGTGCGCCGCGCAAGCGGCGCTTGCAACCTTGAGGCGGTTGAAGCTCGCTACGCTCGCCACCCACCCCTAGCCCCTCCCTTAAAAGGGAGGGGGATTAAGAAAGTACCTACCGCGTCGGATAATTGGGCGCTTCCCGCGTAATCGTCACGTCATGGACATGGCTTTCCGACAGGCCCGCATTGGTGATCTGCACGAAACGCGCGCGTTCCTGCAAATCCTTGATCGTGGCGCTGCCGGTATAGCCCATCGCCGCCTTCACGCCGCCGACCAGCTGGTGGATGACATCCTTGGCCGGGCCCTTGAACGGCACCTGGCCCTCAATGCCTTCGGGCACCAGTTTCATCTGGTCCTTGATATCCGCCTGGAAATAACGATCAGCGGACCCGCGCGCCATCGCGCCGACGCTGCCCATGCCGCGATAGCTCTTGTAGGCGCGGCCCTGATAGAGGAACGTTTCGCCCGGCGCCTCGGCGGTGCCCGCCAGCAGCGACCCGACCATGACGCACCCCGCGCCCGCCGCCAGCGCCTTGGCCAGATCGCCCGACGTGCGCAGCCCGCCATCGGCGATCACCGGCACGCCCTGCTTGGCGGCTTCCTCGGCCGAATCCATCACGGCCGTCAGTTGCGGCACGCCCACGCCCGCGACCACGCGCGTGGTGCAAATCGATCCCGGCCCGATGCCGACCTTCACGCAATCCGCGCCCGCGCCGATCAGCGCCTTGGTCGCTTCGGCGGTGGCGACGTTACCCGCGACCACCTGCACATGGTTGGACAGCTTTTTTACCGCTTCGACGGCAGCGGACACCTGCTTGCTATGGCCATGGGCGGTGTCGATGACGATCAGGTCGCATTCCGCGTCGATCAGCGCACGGCTGCGCTCCAGCCCCTTGTCGCCCACCGTCGTCGCGGCGGCGACGCGCAGGCGGCCAGTGCCGTCCTTGGTCGCCTGCGGATAGGTGACCGCCTTCTCGATATCCTTGACGGTGATGAGGCCGACGCAATGATAGCCCTCGTCCACCACCAGCAGCTTTTCGATCCGGCGCTGGTGCAACAGGCGCTGCGCCTCTTCCTGCCCCACGCCGACCTTTACCGTGGCCAAATTATCCTTGGTCATCAGTTCGCTGACCGGCTGCTTGGGATTTTCCGCGAAGCGCGTGTCGCGATGCGTCAGGATGCCGACCAGCTTGCCGCTCTGTTCTACGACCGGAATGCCGCTGATCCTGTGCCGTTGCATCAGCATCTGCGCATCGGCCAAGGTCGCGGTCGGCAGGATGGTGATCGGGTTGACGACCATGCCGCTTTCGAACCGCTTGACCGCACGCACCGCGTCGGCCTGTTCCTCGACGGTCATGTTCCGGTGCAGCACGCCGATGCCGCCCAGTTGCGCCATGACGATCGCCATGTCCGCCTCGGTCACCGTGTCCATCGCCGACGACAGGATCGGGATGTTCAGCTTGATCTCGCGCGTGACATAGGTCGACGTGTCCGCCTGGCTGGGCAGCACATCGGATTCGCCGGGCTGCAACAGCACGTCGTCAAAGGTGAGACCGAGGCGGATATCCATGGAAAAAGCCACTTTCTGCTGCGGAACCGACGCCGAAAAAGGCAGCGCTTCCGGGGGATTTGTGGCGGCCCATGTAACCACTATGGGCGCGGACGGCCAGACCCCTTGGGGGATTTTATTGCGGGGAAAAGGGCGAACCGTGATGAGCCTCGCAAGATGTCAGCTGTGGGTGGATAGTGGACTGGCGGCGTCTTATGCCCCGCCCGCTAGGCGGGAGGAGGAACAATCGGCTTCTTGTCGCCTGCGGACACTGAACCGCCCAACAAAAAAGGGCGCAACCACCGACTGCGCCCTCATTATAACATCGCTGCGATCAGCCCTTACGCCCCTGCAGGACTCGCCTCGCCGAACGGGCCCTTGCGCTTGCGGATGCGCGGGATGGAGGAGCCCGCCGCCGGGATCACCGACGGCTTGATCGTCGTGCCGTCGTCGCGGGTGATCTCGCCCTTTTCCAGCAGCGCCCGGATTTCCTCGCCGCTCAGCGTCTCATATTCCAGCATCGCGTTGGCGAGCAGGTGCAACTGGTCCTCATGGCCCTTGAGCAGTTCCTGCGCGCGGGCATAGCCCTGTTCCACCAGCCCGCGGATTTCCGCGTCGATCAGCTTGGCGGTCTCGTCGGACATATGGACGCGCTGGCTCTGCGAATAGCCCAGGAAGGTCTCGCCCTGCTGCTCTTCATATTGCAGCGGCCCCAGCTTGTCGGACATGCCCCATTGGGTGACCATGTCGCGCGCCAGCTTGGTGGCGTACTGGATGTCGCCCGACGCCCCGCTCGACACCTTGTCGTAACCGAAGATGATCTCCTCGGCGACGCGTCCGCCCATGGCGACGGCCATGTTCGCGTGCATCTTGTCGCGATGATAGCTGTAGCTGTCCCGCTCCGGCAGGCGCATCACCATGCCCAGCGCGCGGCCGCGCGGGATGATCGTCGCCTTGTGGATCGGGTCGGACGCGGCTTCGTGGACCGACACGATGGCATGGCCGGCCTCATGATAGGCGGTCATCTTCTTCTCATCGTCGGTCATGACCATGGAACGGCGCTCCGCACCCATCATGACCTTGTCCTTGGCGGATTCGAATTCGTCCATCGCGACCAGCCGCTTGCCCCGCCGCGCCGCGGTCAGCGCCGCTTCGTTGACGAGATTGGCGAGGTCCGCGCCGGAGAAGCCCGGCGTGCCGCGCGCAATGACGCGGGGATCGACGTCGGGCGCCAGCGGAACCTTCTTCATATGGACCGCCAGAATCTTCTCGCGCCCGTCGATGTCGGGACGAGGCACCACGACCTGCCGATCGAAACGGCCGGGCCGCAGCAGCGCAGGGTCCAGCACGTCGGGGCGGTTGGTCGCCGCGACGATGATGATGCCCTCATTGGCTTCGAAGCCGTCCATCTCGACCAGCAACTGGTTCAGCGTCTGCTCGCGCTCGTCATTGCCATTGCCCAGGCCCGCGCCACGATGACGGCCGACCGCGTCGATTTCATCGATGAAGACGATGCAGGGCGCATTCTTCTTGGCCTGTTCGAACATGTCGCGCACACGGCTCGCGCCGACGCCCACGAACATCTCGACAAAGTCGGAGCCCGAAATGGTGAAGAAGGGCACACCCGCCTCCCCCGCGATCGCGCGGGCCAGCAGCGTCTTGCCAGTGCCGGGCGAACCGACCAGCAGCGCGCCCTTGGGAATCTTGCCACCCAGACGCGCGAACTTGGTCGGGTCTTTCAGGAACTCGACGATTTCCTGAAGCTCTTCGCGCGCCTCATCGATGCCGGCGACGTCGTCAAACGTCACCTTGCCATGCTTTTCGGTCAGCAGTTTGGCCTTGGACTTGCCAAAGCCCATCGCGCCGCCCGCGCCGCCGCCCTTCTGCATCTGGCGCAGCACGAAGAAGGCGATGCCCAGGATCAGCAGGAACGGCAGCGACTGGTAGATGAGGATCTGCCAGAAGCTGGGCTGGTCCTGCGCCTGGCCCGAATATTTGACGCCATTATCGTCCAGCAGGCTGGTCAGGCCCGGATCGGCGACGGGAATGGTGGTGAACTTCTGTCCGCCCGACAATGTACCGCTGATCTTGTCCGGTGCGATGGCGACGTCCTTGACCTGGCCTTCCTGCACCTTGGACCGGAATTCCGAATAGGCGATGCCGGTCCCCGCGCTGGACGCGGTCCGGCTGTCGAACAGCGACACGAACATCAGCAGGGCGACGATCACGCCCGCCCAAATCATGGCGCTCTTGATCCAGGGGTTGCCCTGCGGGTCTTTCTCGTCGTTCATCATCACTCGCTTTCACCGGCCAAGATAGGGCGCGCCGGCAAAAGCGCAAGCGCACGCAGTCCCGTCCCGACCGCTATTTCACGCGCCGCGCGCCAGGGTTCAGGCGACGCCCAGCAGCGTCAGCGCGACATAGGCCAGCGCCAGCGCCACCCCGCCCGACAGCCCGCACAACAGATAGCCGACATAGAGCAGCAACGGCGAATGCGGCCGCCCGCGCTTGCGATTACGCTGCGCCGCCGAAAGAATGACACTGGCCAACAGGCCATAGGTCAGTGCCGCAAATTCCACCATGCGCCAGATTCCCCGCTATAAAGGCCGCAGGATAGCCATGGCGGCCGTTAAAGAAAGGTCATTGCACCGCATCAAATCGGCGAAGCGTGGGGCTTGCGCGACAATCCGTGGAACCTTTCCGTAACGATTATTGCGGCGTGCGCCGCGGCGGCGCAGGATGCAGCGTCCATTGCGTCCCACCCTTTAATAGCCAGTCGCCCATACTCGCCTGCCCGCCGGCCATTGCGGCCGCCATGGCGCGATCCAGGCTGTCGCCGCGCGGCGGCTGCGCCTCGCCCCGCTCCAGCATGAGCAGCAAGAGCCGCCGCAAATATTCGCGCGGCAGGTCGGTGCGTTCCAGCTGCCACCCCGCCCCGTCGGCGCGCACATGCTCTGCGGCCAATGCCGCCACGCTCCACCCGATCGCCATGTCCGCCTCCGCCAGCGCCGCCGCGCTGCGCGCCGCCGCCTCGACATCCAGCCAGGGCGCCTGGCTCAGCGCCGTCCGCAGCGCCGCCCGGTCGAAGCGCGGATCGGCATTGGACGGATCATGGACATGGGGCAGGCCCTCCCCGTCGGCCAGCGCCTGCAACGTCGCCTTGCGCACCCCCAGCAGCGGGCGGATCACCCGGCCCGCACCCGATGCCGATCGCGCGCGCACCCCGGCCAGTCCGCCGACGCCCGACCCGCGGTTAAGGCGCATCAGCATCGTTTCCAGTTGGTCGTCGGCATGATGGGCGGTCATGACCCAGTCGATCCCTTGCCCGGCCCGCCATGCCTCGATCAACCGATAGCGCAGCGCCCGCGCCCAGGCCTGAACATTGCCCGCCACCGGCCGGTCGGGCGTCAACGTCGCATGGGCGATACCCCGATCCGCGCACCAGCGCGCGACCATCGCCGCTTCATCTGCCGATTCTGCGCGCAGTTGATGATCGACCGTTACCGCCGCCACGCGATCCGGAAAGGCGCGCACGGCCAGCCACAGCAAAGCCATGCTGTCCGGCCCGCCCGACACCGCCACGCCGAAACGCGCCGCCCGGTCGTCCCCGACCAGCGCACGCGTCGCCGCGTCCAGCCGCGCTACCAGCGCGGTCGCATCGCTGCTTAGCTGCACTTCGCCTTGGCGCGGCCTGCAGTCATCATGCCGCGCAGGGTGGAAGAGAGGCTGCCGCCATAGACCTGCTCCAGCTCCTGATAGACCTTGCACGCATCGGCCGGCTTCTTGAGCTGGATCAGCGCATCGCCCAGATAGGCGAGGCTGTCCGCCGCACGGTCGCCGCGCGGGCGCTTCTGGTAATTTTCATAGAAGGCGACCGACGCGAGCGCCGGCTTGCCATCGTCCAGATAGGCGCGGCCAAGCAGGTTCTGCGCCTTGCTGGCGACCGGGCTGGCGCCATATTTCTCGACCGTCGCCTTTAGCTGGCCCTGCGCCTCGGGATAGAATTTGGCGTCCCACAGACGATAGCCATAATTATAGGCGTCGCTGGCGGCATCGCCGGTGTCGGGCCGCTCCACCGCCGCGACGGCGGCCTTGCGTGCGTCGCTCGCGACCGGCGGCGCAACAGCAGGGGCCGGCTTGGCGGCGGCGGGCCGTGGCTGGGCCGCGATCGGCGCGGCCTCTGCCGGTACGGACGCGGACGGCCGGGGCGTGGACACGGCGACGGGCGCCGGCTCGGCCATGCGCGCGTCATTCTCCGCCTTATATTTGTTGAACGCCTCCTCCAGCTGGCGGAGCTTGTAGCTATTCTCCTCCACCTGGCCCGTGATAGAGGCGAGCTGCGATTCCAGCGCGCCGACCCGCGCGGTCAGGTCGGCGATCGGGGTGGACGCGGGCGATCCGGGCGCGATCGTGGGCGTGGCCGGGCGGCTGATCTCCGCCTCGATCGGGGTACCGGCCGGAAACACCTTGCGCTGCACCGCGCGCATTTCCTTTTCCAGCCGGTCGACCCGCACCTCCACCGGCGCGTTCTGCGCAGCGGCGGGCTGGACCATGACAGGCATGGCAACGGCCAGCAAAGCCGCCGTTGTCGCAAGAAGGGCGTTACGCATGATGATCCCCGACTGATATTCCTAGCTTAACCATAAGGCGATATTTCGCGCGGTAAAGCGCGACGTCGCCTGTCCGCCCGACCACCCCCGTCAGGGTTGCGGTGCAGCGGTCCCGTCGCCGACGGGTGCAACCGGCGCGGGCGTCGGAACGGCTGGGCTGCTCGCCTCGCTCCGCCCGGTTCCGCCCTGCCCCGCGCCTGTCCGGCGTGGCGCCGGACGGGCCGGCGCCACGGCCGGGCCGGCCACGGGCGCAGCGCCGCGCGCCAGCAGCGCTTCGGCGCTGACCGGCACGTCCGCGATGGTGCGATCGGCCGCGCCGAGCGGCGCGATCGGCTTGCCCCCTACGGTCACGCTCAGCGCCTGGGGGCGTCCGGTCAGGATCATCGGTCCCTTGGCGGCCGGCGGCAGCGTGAAGCTCTCGCCCTTCTTGAGCAAGCCGTCCTTCAACCGCTCGCCCGCCTCGTCATAGATGCGCAGCCACACGTCGTCGACGGCGGTGAACACCACCGGCTGGGCGGCGGGCGCGACCGGCGCGACGCCGGGGGTACGTTCAGCCGCGGGCTGGGCCTGCTCCTGCGCGATTTCCTCGCCGGTCGGCGGCGTCATCAACTGGGTCCGCCAGATGGTATAGCCCGCGATCAGCACGATCACGATCGCCAGCACCACCCATGCCAGCCGCCGCGGCGGAACCCGTGCGGGATCGACCGGCTCGAACGCCTCGTACCGCGCGCCCATGTCGCTATTATGCACGCCATGGCGCACCTCGGCCGCGATCGCCACCTCGTCCAGATCGACCGCGCGAGCATAGGCGCGAGCGAAACCGACGGCATAGGGGATGCCCGGCAGGGCCGCATAATCGTCGCGCTCGACCGCTTCAAGCTGGCGCTGGGCGATGCGCGTGCGGGTCGCGACGTCCTGGATCGAAAGACCCTGCGCCTCCCGCGCAGCACGTAGCTTGGCGCCGGGGGTCGAAGGCTGCGCTTCCGGTGCGCTTTCCGCCCCGGTTTCGAGTTCTGGTTCGTCTACCATGCTGCTCCGCGACCTGTGATGGCCGGCCTTGTCTCATTGCGGGACGGGCGTTGTCAACGCCGCGTCCGCCCATTCAGTTCAGTTCGATGTTCCGTTCGACCGCCCATTGCGTCAGTCGCCCGCGAATGTCGATGACCCCGGCGTCCAGCAACTCGCGCATCAGCACGCGCAATTCCTCCGCATCGATCGCGCGGATCATCGCCTTCACCGGCCCGACCGACGCAGGGGTGATCGACAGCCGTCGCACCCCCAGCCCGATCAGCGCCAGCGCCTCCAGCGTGCGCCCGCCCATTTCGCCGCACACGCCGACCGGCACCTGATAGTCGTGGCATGTCCGCACCACCCGGTCCAGGAAGCGCAGGATCGCGATGCTCAGCCAGTCGTAGCGCTCGGCCAGCTTGGGGTGCGCCCGGTCGGCCGCGAACAGGAACTGGGTCAGGTCGTTGGTGCCGATCGACAGGAAATCCAGCTTGGGCAGCAGGATATCCAGCACCTCGGCCAGCGCCGGCACCTCCAGCATCGCGCCATAGCGCACCGCGATCGGCAGCTTCTTCTTCTGCCCCTGCAGCCATTCACGCTGATGCTCGACCAGCGCGCGCGCCTCTTCATATTCCCATGGTTCCGACACCATCGGGAACATGACGTGCAGCACCTTGCCCGCACTCGCCTCCAGCAACGCGCGCGCCTGCGCCTTCATCAGGGCGTCTCGATCCAGCGCCAGCCGCAGCGCGCGCCAGCCCATCGCCGGATTATCCTCATGCTCGTCATCGTCGCGCTGCATATAGGGCAGCGCCTTGTCCCCGCCGATATCGACGGTGCGGAAGATGACGGGCCTGTCTCCCGCCGCGTCCAGCACGTCCTTGTAGAGCCGCTGCTGCTTCTCGCGCTGCGGTAGCGTGGCCGACACCAGGAACTGGAATTCGGTGCGGAACAGGCCGATCCCGTCCGCGCCCACCATGTCCAGCGCCTGCGCATCCTCGCGCAACCCGGCATTGACCATCAGCTCGACCCGCTGCCCGTCCGCCGTCACCGACGGCAGGTCGCGCATGGCGACGAACTCGGCGCGGCGCTTCTGCGTGACGTGCAGCTTGCTTTCGAACGCCTCCTCCATGTCGGCGGTCGGGCGAATCAGCAGCGTGTTGGCCCCGACGTCCATCAGGATCAGGTCGCCTTCATTCACCAGATGGCGGATGTCGCGCACCCGGCCCAGCACCGGCACGCCCATGGCGCGCGCGACGATGGTGACATGCGCGGTCAGCGACCCTTCCTCCAGGATCACGCCCTTCAGCCGCCGGCGGTCATATTCCAGCAGCTCCGCCGGCCCCAGATTGCGCGCGATCAGGATCGCGTCCTGCCGCAGCCCCATCTGCGCCGCCGTACCCAACTGCCCCGAAACGATCCGCAGCAGGCGGTTGGCCAGATCCTCCAGATCGTGCATCCGGTCGGACAGCAGCGGATCGTCGATCTGCCGCATCCGCATCCGGGTGCGCTGCTGCACCCGCTCGATCGCCGCCTCGGCGGTCAGGCCGCTGTCGATCGCCTCGTTGATGCGCCGCGTCCAGCCCTCGTCATAGGCGAACATCTTGTAGGTTTCGAGCACCTCCTGATGCTCGCCCTCCATGCCGAACTCGGCCGCGCCGGTCATCCGGTCGATCTGCTCGCGCATCTTGGTGAAGGCGGAAATCACGCGCTGCCGCTCCGCCTCGGTATCCTCCGCGACGGTATGTTCGATATGGACGCGCGGCTGGTGAAAGACGACATGGCCGCGCGCCATGCCCATCACCAGTTGCAACCCGTGCAACATGGTCGTGCCGGTGTCTGTCACCCGCTGGTCGGCCGGGCCGTCATCGGCCAGTTCGGCGTTCGCGATCAGCTCCGACATCACCATGGCCACGGTCTGGAGCGCCTCGATCTCCACCTCTTCATATTTGCGCGGATCGGCATGTTGCACGCACAGGACGCCGATCGCGCGCTCGCGCCGTACGATCGGCACGCCTGCGAAACTATGGAACAGTTCTTCGCCGGTTTCGGGACGATAGGAGAAATCGGGATGCGACGCCGCCTCGTCCAGGTTCAGCGTCTCGACATTGGTGGCGATCAGGCCGACCAGGCCCTCGCCCATCGCCATGCGGGTGACATGGACCGCCTCCTGCTTCAGGCCGCGGGTCGCGAACAGCTCCAGCACGCCCTCGCGCACCAGATAGATGGAGCAGACCTCGCTCGACAGCGACTCGCCGATAATCTCCACGACCTTGTTCAGCTTGGTCTGCGCGCTGTTGCGCGCAGCCATCACCTCCTGCAGGCGGACGAGAATCTGTCGGGCGGCGGCGGCGGGTGTGCTGGGCATGATAGCAGCGCTAACAGATTGAAGCCCCGCTTTCCAAGGCGTTTCCTATGATCGCCGCGCCAATATTGTTGAGCAGACCTTATTTGCATGGCGGAAACATTCTGTACAATCGTCCAGCAAGCTGGAAGCCCGTTACGGGCGTGCAGGGAGGAACAGGGATCATGGCGACGCAACTCGAACCGGCAATGGAACAGGATCTGATCGATCGCGGCTATTCGCGCCGCCAGTTGGCGAAGGTCGCCGCCCTGCTCGGCGCGGGGGCCGCCGCGATCCGCGTGACCGGCGCGGGCGCGCAGCAGGCGGCCAAGGCGGTGGCCGGAGCCGTGCGCATCGGCGCCAATGAATGCTGGACCGGCCCTTTCCCGGTGGCCGCGCAGGCCGCCTTCAAGCTGGTGCAGGAAGGCAATCGCTACGAGCCGGACAATGAACATCAGAAATTGTTCGACGCCGTCGCCGCGGTGGAGGGCATTCCCGCCGACCGCGTCACCGCCTGGCCCGGCTCGTCCGACCCGCTGAGCCGCGTCGCCGTCGCCTATGCCTCGCCCACGCGCGGCATCGTCACCGCCGACCCCACCTATGAAGCGATCTGGCGCACCGGCGACTGGCTCGGCGCCAAGGTGACGAAAGTGCCGCTGACCAAGGATTACGCCCATGACGTGAAGGCAATGCTGGCGGCCGATCCCAATGCGGGCGTCTATTATATCTGCTCGCCTAACAACCCGACCGGCACCATCACGCCGATCGCCGACATCGAATGGCTGGCGAACAACAAGCCCAAGGATGCGATCCTCGTCGTCGACGAAGCCTATATCCACTGGGTCGATGGCCCCAATGCCGCCAAGCTCGCCGCCACGCGCGACGACGTGCTGATCCTGCGGACCTTCTCGAAGCTGTTCGGCATGGCGGGGATGCGCCTCGGCCTCACCTTCGCCAGCCCCGCGCTGATGGAAAAGATGATGCGCTATGATGGCGGCCAGGTGACCGGCATGTTGCCGATGACCGCCGTCGCCTGCGGTACCGCCTCGGTCGGTGAGGCCGCCCTCATCAAGGCTCGCCGCGCCGAAATGGTCGCCGCCCGCGAAAAGTCGGTCAGCCATTTGAAGGCCAAGGGGATCAAGGTCATCCCCGGCAGCCAGGCGAACATGTTCATGATCGACTGGGGCAAGAAGACCGCCAAGGAGATGCAGGCCGCCCTGCTCGCCGCCAATGTGCAGATTGGTCGCAACTGGCCGATCTGGCCCACCGTGTCGCGCGTGTCGGTCGGCTCGATGGAGGAAATGGAAGCGTTCAACGCCGCGGTCGACAAGGTCTGGAAGGCATAGTCGCAGCAGACCCGAAAAACGCATAAAAATTACGAAATCTCAGGGCGGCGCATTGTGGAAATGCGCCGCCCTTTCGTTTCCCCCCATGAGATTTGAAACCGAAATCACACGGGGACGGACGACATGACCATGATGCTGACCAAAGACGCCAAGGATGACATGATCGAGCGCGGCTATTCGCGCCGCCAGTTGGGTGAGGTTGCCGCGCTGCTCGGTGCCGGCGTCGCCGCCAGTTCGCTGCTGGGCGGCAGCGCCATGGCGCAGCAGCAGGCCGCGCGCGGCGTCAAGGGCGCAGTACGCATCGGCTCCAACGAATGCTGGACCGGGCCCTTCCCCTCGGGCGTTCAGGCCGCCGCCGAAGCCGCCTCGTTCGGCAACTGGTACGACCCCGACAATTATAAGGGCGACCTCATCAAGACCGTCGCCGGCGTCGAAGGTATTCCCGAAGCGCAGGTCATGCCCTGGCCCGGTTCGGGCGGTCCGCTGGTCAGCATCGTCGCGGCCTATTGCTCGCCGACCAAGGGCCTGGTCACCGCCGACCCGACCTTCGAATCCGCCTGGCGCACCGCCGATTACATGAAGGCGCCCATCGCCAAGGCACCCCAAGCGATCGGCAAGGGTCATGACGTCAAGGCGATGCTGGCCGCCAATCCGAACGCGGGCCTCTATTATATCTGCACGCCCAACAACCCGACCGGCACCATCACCCCGCTGGCCGACATCAAGTGGCTGCTGGACAACAAGCCGGCCGATGCCATGCTGCTGGTCGACGAAGCTTATATCCACTTCTCCGAAGCCCCCAGCGCCGCTTCGCTGATCGGTACCCGCAAGGACATCATCGTCATGCGGACCTTCTCGAAGCTGTTCGGCATGGCCGGCGTGCGCCTTGGCCTGACCTTCGCCGATCCCGAAGTGCAGAAGCGCATTTCGCTGTTCGGTCCCTCGGCCGGCGGCCTGGCGATCACCGCCATGCACTGCGGCAATGCGGTCTACAAGGAAGCCGCCCTCATCAAGGCGCGCCGCAACGAAATGATCGCCAACCGCGACGAGACGATCGCATGGCTGACCAAGAAGGGCATCGAGGTACAGCCCGGCAGTCAGGCGAACATGTTCATGGTCGATTGGAAGAAGCCCGCCAAGGAGATGCAGGCCGCGCTGATCGCCTCCCCTGAAAAGGTGCAGATCGGCCGCAGCTGGCCGATCTGGCCCAACGTCTCGCGCGTGACCGTCGGTTCCGCCGACGACATGGCCAAGTTCCGCGCCGCCGTGGACAAGGTCTACAAGGCCTAAAGGGCTGAGCCTCCCATCGGCACGCAGAAAGGCGTCCGGGCAACCGGGCGCCTTTTTTGGTGATGGTGAATGAAGGTGAGAATGATGTATGCCCCTCCCGTAACCGGGAGGGGGAACCTGCGCATGTTCACCCTCATCCCGCCCGCGCCGCCAGCACCGCGATCATCTCCCGCCCGAGGTTCGCCAGCGGCCCGTCGCCCTCGCGCGCGTAGAGCGACACGAGCATCGGCTCGACCCCGCCCAGATCGTGCCGCCGCGCCACCGCCGCTCCGCCCACGCCGGCCAGCGGCAGCAGCGACACGCCCACCCCGGCCGCCACCGCCGCCACGACGCTTTGCAGGCTGCTTCCCGAAAAGGCGACGAACCAGCGTCGCCCCTCCCGCTCCAGCTGCGCGAACATCGCCTCGCGATACAGGCCACCCGCCGGAAAGCAGACCAGCGGCAACGCCTCCTCCTCCATCGCGCCACCCTCCGCCGCCGTGAACCAGCCCAAAGGCTCCGCAAAACTCGCGCGGCAATCCGGCCCGGCCACCGCTTCCTTGACGATGACGATATCGAACTCTCCCTGCCGGTATCGCTGCGCCAGATCGCGGCTCAGCCCAGTCGTCGCGTCCAGCCGGATATGCCGGTGCGCCCGCGCAAAGCCGGCAAAGGCTTGCGCCATCGCCCCCGTCGCCAGATCCTCCGGCAGGCCTATGGAGATCGCCGCCGTCCCCGCCGGATCGCGCAGCAGCAACGCGGCATCCTCATTCAGCAGCAATATCCGCCGGGCATGACCGATCAGCCGCTCGCCCATCGCGGTCAGGCATACCGGCCGCGCCGACCGGTCGACCAGCCGGTGCCCCGCCATCGCCTCCAGCCGGCCGATCTGCTGGCTGATGGTCGACTGGGTCATGTTCAGCCGCTCGGCCGCATGGGTGAAATTGCCGCTATCGGCAATGGCGACAAGGCTGCGCAGCAGGCGGGGATCGAACATAGAGGTCATTATCACTATGCATACTATCCATTCCAACATCTAATTTGCGCATGATGGCGACGCCGCTAAAATCGCCCCTCCCCCACCGGAGCGCAGACCGACGATGAAGACCCTGCTGGCCACCGCCCTGCCCCTGATCGCGCTGTTCGCATCGCCTGCACTGGCCGCCCCGCAACGGGGCGACATGATGATCCGCCACGTTTCCGTGATCGACGTCGAGCATGGTCGCGCCAATGCCGATCAGGCCGTCGTCCTGCGCGGCGCGGACATCGTCGCCGTCGGCCCGGACCGCGCGATCAGCAAGGCATGGCGCACGCCCAGCGCGATCGAAGGCAAGGGCCGCTTCCTCATTCCCGCGCTCTGGGACATGCATGTCCATTTCGGCGGCGGCCCGGACCTGATCGAAGAGAATAAGGCGCTCCTTCCCCTTTATGTGGCCCATGGCATCACCACCATCCGCGACTGTTCCGGTGACCTGCCCGACAGCGTGCTGACATGGCGCCACGATATCGCGAGCGGCAGCCTGTTCGGCCCGCGCCTCCTCACTTCCGGCGCGAAGATCGAGGGGATCGCGCCGGTCTGGAAGGGCACGATCGAAGTCGGCAGCAGAGCCGATGTCGACGCCGCCATCACCCGACTCCAGCAACGCGACCACGTCGATTTCGTGAAGATCACCGACAGCACGCTGAAGCCCGACCTGTTCCTCTACGCCGTAGCGCAGGCGAAGGCCCACGGCCTGCGCAGTTCGGGCCATATCCCGATGGCGCTGACCGTCGGACAGGCGGTGGACGCCGGCATCAGTTCGATCGAGCATCTCGACTATGCCTATAAGGCGGGCGTGAAGGACGAAGCCGCCATCGCCGCCGATTTCGCCGCCGGCCGCATCGACCGGGCGGAAGCCAATCGCCGCCTCGACGCCGGTTTCGACACCGACACCGCCATGGCCGCCTATCGCCATTTCGCCGCGAAGGGCGTGTTCGTCACCCCGACCCTCAACGGCAGCCGCATCCTCGCCTATCTCGACCGCGATAGCCACGCGACCGATCCCTATCTCGCCTATATCGGGCCGAAACTGCGCAAGACCTATGACTGGCGCATCCAGCGCGCGGCAGGGGCAGACCCTGCCGCCACCGCCGCCCGCCACGATCATTTCGAACGCATGGCCGCCATCTTGCCGCTGCTGCAAAAGGCCGGCGTCGCGATCATCGCCGGCACCGATGCGGGCTTCCTCAACAGCTTCAACTATCCCGGCATCGGCCTGCATGACGAACTGTCCCTGTTCGTGAAAGAGGGCCTCACGCCAACCCAGGCCCTGTCCGCCGCGACCCGCGCCGGCCCCGCCTGGTTCGGCCAGCTCGACCGCTATGGCAGCGTGGAGGCCGGCAAGGCCGCCGACCTCGTCCTGCTCGACCGCAATCCGTTGCAGGATATCAACGCCACCCGCGCCATCGCCACCGTCGTCATGCGCGGCAAAAGCTACGACCGCGCCGCGCTCGACGCGATGCTGGCCGATACGAAGGCCAGGGTCGCCGACTGGAAAAAGGCGCCCTGATTTGCATCAAATCCCTCCATGCGTTACCATGTTCCACCAAATGGACATCTGGAGACGAGGATGCGTGGAAAAGGGCTGCTAATGACATGGGCGCTGCCGCTGCTGATCGCAGCCGCACCGGCTCCCGAACCCGCGTCATGGACTGACCCCACCACCGGCCACCGCATCGTCCGCGTCGATGACCGCCCCGGCAATTATGGCCTCTATTTCAACTACAACCCGTTCACCCCGGACGGGAAGCGGATGATCTATCTGACGCCCGAGGGCATCCGCGTCGCCGACACAAGCAACTGGACGACCAAGCTGGTCCTGAAGGAAAAGATCGACCGCCTGCTCTTCGTCGGCAATCGCGCTCCGATCGCCTATTACAGCACCAGCCCGATCGGCAACGAAGCCGCCTCGACTGTCTGGTCGGTCGATCTGGACAGCGGCGAGCGCCGCCGCATCGCCGACCTGCCCGGCGGCCGCATCGCCTCGATCAATGCCGACGACACGCTGCTCGCCGGCCATCGCGAACTTGCCCCGCCGCCTGCCGCCATCGCCGCGCAGGGCAATCGCGATCCCAAGACCGGCTCCCCCACCTATGCCGCCAACGGCCCGGACGGAAAGCCGCTGCCCTTCGCCGTCGCCAAGGAGCAATGGATGGCCAAGCGCCTCGCCGCCGGGGTGCCGATGGAAATCTTCACCATCGACCTCCGCACCGGCGCCCGGAAAACCGTCACCCGGTCGAACGACTGGCTCAACCATGTCCTCTTCTCGCCCGCCGACCCAACCCTGCTCTCCTATTGCCATGAAGGGCCGTGGCAGAAGGTCGACCGCATCTGGACCATCCGCACCGACGGCAGCCGGAAAACGAAAGTCCACCAGCGCACATTCCAGGGTGAGATCGCCGGCCATGAATATTGGGCGCCCGACGGCCGCACCATCTGGTACGACCTGATCCAGCCGATGGGCGTGCGCTGGCTGGCCAGCTTCGACGTAGTGAGCGGCGCGCGGCGCTGGTATGCGCTACGACCGGGCCAGGGCAGCTATCACTACAGTTCATCGCCTGACAGCCGGACCTTCGCGGGCGACGGCAATGATGAGGGCAAATATATCAGCCTGTTCCATCCCCGTCCTGACACCAACCCGCGCGCCCGCGACACGCTGGACGGGGAGACGCTGATCGCGGCCGGCGACCTGCAAACCGAACGCCTCGCCGACCTGTCGAAACAGGATTATACGCTGGAACCCAACCAGCATTTCACCCCCGACGGAAAATGGCTGGTCTATCGCGCGAATGTGGAGGGCAAGCCCGCCATCTACGCGGTGGAAGTAGCGAAGGCTCGATGATGAACCGTTCAGGCCCTCAATGGATCAAGCGCTCGCCGCCGACGTCTCGCACAGCGCTTTAAATTGCTCCACCATCATGTCCCAGCCGGGATGGAAGCCCATCTCCTCATGCCGCGCCTTCGCCTCGGCATCCCAATGGCGCGCGGTCGCGGTGAAGCGCGTGCCGCCATCGCCGTCCACATCCTCGTCGGCAAATTGCCATAGCGCCGTCATGAAGGGCGTCTGCGGCACCCAGCCCGCGGCATAGGCATCGGTCGTCACCACCCGCTCGCCCGCCACCACCTCAAGGAAGACGCCTTCCATCGGCCCGGTCTCCTCGCCATCCGGCCCGAACATC
The DNA here is from genome assembly GCF_020166615.1 of Sphingobium sp. 3R8. NCBI lineage: Bacteria > Pseudomonadati > Pseudomonadota > Alphaproteobacteria > Sphingomonadales > Sphingobiaceae > Sphingobium > Sphingobium sp. 3R8. The sequence goes on from NZ_JAIQXR010000004.1 coordinate 114,860, forward strand.
TGCACCGCGCTGCGCCCGCCGGGACGCAGATCCTCCTCGATCACCTCGGCGCGCCAGGGCTTGGGGCAGAACCATTCGTCCTTCAGGTCGGTCCACACCTTCCAGCAGATCGCGCGCGGCGCGGCGATATGGCAGGTGACGGTCAGTTCATGCTCGGCGCCGCTCATGCCGCCTCTCCATCGAAGGCCGCCTGCATCGCGGCGGTGTCCAGCTTCTGCATCGTCATCATCGCGGCCATCATCCGGGCGATCGCCGCCTTGTCGTCGCTATGATAATTGGCCATGATCGCGTTGGTGACCAGTTGCCAGGACAGGCCATATTTGTCCGTCACCCAGCCGCACGGCCCCGGCTTGCCGCCATCGCCCGTCAGCGCGTCATAATAACGATCCAGTTCCGCCTGGTCCGCGCACCCGACGGAGAGCGATATCGCCTCGTCGAAGGTGAATTGGGGACCGCCGTTCAGCGCCTGATAGCTTTGCCCGAACAGGGTGAACTCGACCAGCAGCACGCTGCCGCCCGCCATCGGTGACGGCGAGAGATTCTCGTCGGGATAATAGCTCACATGATCGACCGACCCGCCGAAGACCGACGCATAATAATGCGCCGCCTCCTCGGCCTGGCCGTCGAACCAGAGGCAGGGGGATATCTTGCTCATCATGCGTCTCCCTTGCTGCCCACCAGTGCGAACATCGCGCCCTGCGGATCGGTCGCCTGAATGATCCACGCGCCGCCGGGCACCGCCATCGGCCCGTTCAGCACGGTCCCGCCAGCCGCCGTCACCCGCTCCACCGCCGCATCGATATCGCCGACCGTGAAGTAGAAGAGCCAGAGCGGTGTCGGCATCTCCTTGGGAAGCGGCATGATGCCGCCTGTCATGTCCGGGAAATCCGTGCCGCCGGTCTGCGAAACGAGCTGGTACAGGCCCATTTCGCCCATATCCATGGCCTCGCCCTTCGCCCAGCCGAACTGCGCGCCATAGAAGGCCAGATCCTTGTCGAAATCGCCGCTATATAGTTCGTGCCAGCTGACATGGCCCAGCGGCATACCCGCGGGCGCCTCCATCCCGTCGGGGCTGGAGCCCTTGAGCAGCATGAAGATCGCGCCGCCCGGATCGGCCATCACCGCGAAACGGCCGACGCCGGGAATGTCCTCGGCCGGGCGCTTCACCGCGCCGCCCGCCGCGCTCAGCCGTGCGGCGTCGGCATCGACATCGGCCGACCCGACATAGCCGCCCCACCAGGGGGTCATGCCGCACGTCCGGGCCTCGGCCGGGATCGCCATGATCCCGCCCAGCGGTCCGGCGCTGCCCGACACGACATGATAGGGATCGTCGGTTCGCTCGCCGCCAAAGGGCTGCGACGTCCAGCCGACGACATCGCCATAGAAAGCCAGCGCCGCCTCGGGATCGCTGGTCATCAGTTCATACCAGAAGAATTTGCCGGTCAGATCGGTCATCATCCGTCTCCTGCTTAGCTGCGTATTCCCGCGCCCTAGCCCTTTGCGTCCAGCAACACCTCAAACCCGCCATAGATCAGCCGCGCGCCGATGAAGGGCATGTCCTCGCCCTCTTTCGGCTGCATGCGTTCATCTTTCATGACTTTTTCGGCGCCGGCGTTGCGGGTCGCCTTGTCGGGCCATTCGATCCAGGAAAAGACCACTTCCTCTCCCTCTTCCGCGATCACGGCGGTGCGGAAGTCGTTGGTCTTGCCCGGCTTGATGTCATTGCCCCAGCATTCGACCACGCGGGTCGCGCCATATTCGATGAAGATCGGCGCGGCATAGGCCGCAACCTCGCGATAGCGTTCCTTATTGCCCTTGGGCACCGGGATCACGAAACCGTCCATATAGGCCATATTCTCTCTCCTTCCTTGTCGTCAGGTCAGGCGTCGGCGGGTTGCTGTTTGGATGCGAGCGCCGCCTCCATGTCCATCCAGGCCACTTCCCAGATATGGCCGTCCGGATCGGCGAAGTCGCGGCCATACATGAAGCCATGATCCTGCTTCGGATTCGGCTCCGTGCCGCCCGCCGCCAGCGCCTTGTCCACCGTCGCGTCGACGGCATCGCGGCTGGTTTCGCTCAGACACAGCAGCACCTGCGCGGTGTCATGGGCATTGGGGATGGCGCGCGTGGTGAAGCTGGCAAACCGCTCATGGTTCAGCAGCATCACATGGATGGTCTCGGAAAAACTCAGCATCTGCGCGCTGTCGTCGGCGAAATCCATGTTCGGCACAGCGCCTACCGCTTCATAGAAGGCGATCGACGCCGCCAGGTCGCTGACGGGCAGATTGACGAAAATCATCTTCGGAGCGGGGGTATTCGCCATCGCATTTCTCCTCGGAATGTTCAGCTTCGGCCGCGCCCTTTCTCTCCATCGGGCGACTCACCGCTTGCACTTTCTGCGCTCCATGATTATTTTATGCAACAGTTAAGTTAGAAAAGATAACTAATGAGTCAGAAACGTGCCTATCAGGACGGATGCGCCGTCGCCCACGCCCTCGACATCATCGGCGATCGCTGGGCGATGCCGATCATGCGCGAACTGATGCTCGGTCCCAAGCGCTTCACCGACCTGCGCGCCGGGCTGCCCGGAATCAGCGCCAACGTGCTCACGCAAAGGCTCGAGGATCTGGAAGCGGCGAGCATCCTGATCCGTCGCCGCCTGCCCCCGCCCGCCGCCAGCCAGATTTACGAGCTGACCGACTGGGGCCGCGAGTCGGAAATCCTGTTTCAGGTGCTGGGCCGCTGGGCCTGCCGCTCGCCCACGATGGAGCCGGGCAAGCCGATGAGCCAGGTGTCGGTGATCCTGTCGATGCGCACCATGATCGACCGCAGCCGCCTCGGCGACCTGGACGCGACGATCGGCTTCCGCTTCGGCGAGGAGGAGTTTCGCGCCATCCTGAAGGACGGCGATTGCCTCATCGACCGCGGCGCGGCGGCGGGCGCAGACGCCATCATCAGCGGCGACCAGAATGCGCTGGTCGCGGTCCTCTATGGCGGCGCAAGCTATGCGGACATGGCGGGCGCGCTGAGCGTCGAGGGCGACCGGGCGCTCGCCGACCGCTTCGCCACCCTCTTCCCCCTGCCCCCCAAGGCGCCCGACATGGTCAACGCCCCCTGATTCAGCTCTGGGCGGTCAGCTTCATCATGACCAGCCCGGTCAGGATCAGGCCCGCCGCGACCAGCCGCATCGGGCTGACCGCCTCGCCCAGAAAGGCCGCGCCGACCGCAAAGGCGCCCAGCGCGCCGATCCCGGTCCAGATCATATAGGCCGTCCCCAGCGGCAGGCTGCGCATCGCCAGCGACAGCAACCCGAAACTGGCGACCATCGCGCCCAATGTGATGAGGCTGGGCACAAGCCGGCTGAACCCATGCGACTGCTTCATCGCAAAGGCCCAGACGATTTCCAGCAGACCGGCAAAAAACAACGCAATCCAGGCCATGATGGCTCTCCTTCGTCAGAGAGCCGGGCCGTCCCGGACTTGAAACCCGCACGCGGGGGAGGACGTGGCCTCGCTTGCAGGGGTTCAGATAGGCGCATGGCCTCCCGACGGCAAGGCTATCGCCGCCGTGTCGGCTCAATGCCCCCCGTTCAACATCCCGAACACCTGCGCAAACTCGCCGCGCTGCGTCGCTTCGCTCAGGAACTTCACCCGCTCGACATGGATTTCCGCCAGCGCCGGCTGCTGCCGCAGCAACCCCATCGTCTCTGCAATAAAGTCGGCCAGCGGCATCATCTGGTCATTGTCCGCATGGCCGGGCATCAGGTCGGTCTGCACGCCGGGCGGCACGATCTCGATCAGCTCGACGCTGGTCGCCTGCAACTGCGCGCGCATCGCCAGCGACCAGCCATGAATCGCCGCCTTGGTCGCGCTGTAGGTCGGCGTCGCCGCCAGTGGCACGAAGGCAAGGCCCGACGACACGGTCAGGATCGTCGAGGCCGGCTGCGCCTCCAGATGCGGCAGCAGCGCATGGGCGAGCCGGATCGGGCCGAGCAAATTGGTGGCGATCGTCGCTTCGGCCGTGGCCAGATCGATCTTGTCCTCCGCCACCATGATCCCGGCGTTGAGCAGCACGGCGTTCAGGGCCGGGAAGTCCGCCACCAGCTTCTGCGCAAAGGTGACGATCGCGGCCGCATCCGTCATGTCCAGCACCATCGCGGCCATGCCGGGATTGTCGGCCACGACCGCGTCCAGCGCCGCCTGCCGCCGCCCGGCGATAATCACCTGGTTGCCCGCTATGTGAAATTCATGCGCCAGCGCCGCGCCAAGGCCCGAACCGCCGCCGGTGATGAGGATGGTGTTGCCTGTCGATTGCATGGGTCTGTCCTTTCAATTGGCTTGAAAGGCAATTTAGCTCTATACTCTCTTTTGGAAAGTAGGCACCGAAAAGTGCTGTAGTCACCCAAAGGTAAGAAATGGCAAATCCGCTCCAGAACCGTTTCCACGCAGACGATATCGCGCAGGCGGAACACTATCTTGCGACCGAACCGCCCGCCGAGATCGACCCCAGGGTGGAGCGACTCGTCAACGAGCTGATCGGTCGCATCGCCGACAAATGGACGCTGCTGGTGCTGGAACTGCTGGAGGAAAAGGGCACGCTGCGCTTCACCGCCATCGGCCGGCAGGTGGACGGCATCAGCCAGAAGATGCTGACCCAGACGCTGCGCCAGATGGAGCGCGACGGCCTGCTCACCCGCACCGTCCATCCGGTGGTGCCGCCGCGCGTCGATTATGCGCTGACCCCACTCGGCAACAGCCTCAGCGCCGCCTTTTGCGGCGTCTGGGTCTGGGCCGAACGCCATCTCGACACGGTCGAAGCCGCGCGCGCCAGCTTCGACGCGCGCGACTGACGCCTTATTCGTTGTTCGTCGGCAGCGGCTGCACGACCAGCTTGGGCTGGCTGTTGTCGGGCAAGGTGCGGGTGGCGGCCGGCGGCCCCGACATGGGGGCCGACGGCGCCACGCCCGGCGTGGCGGCGATGTCCGACGGCGGCGGCGGGGTCGCCTCCAGCGCGCTCTTGTAGCTGGGCGTCCAGCCCTTGGGCGGGGCCTCGCCCGGCGGAACCGGCGGCGGCGGCAGCGGGGTGGGCGACACCACGACCGTCACGGTCGCGCCGAAGCGCGACTGCCATTCGGCCAGCCGCCGCAGATAGTCGGCATAGGCGGCGTAGAAATCCTGAAACGGCTTTTCCAGTTCGGCCAAAAGCGCCGGCGCTGCTTCCAGCAACTGGCTCGACGGCATCGCGATCATCTTCGCGCCGACCGTGACCGCGACCGGGCAAAAGCTCTTGATGACCGGCGGCAGTGCGAAGAAATTATAGACCACCGTGTTAAGCCGTTCGCGCGACGCCATGCCCGAACTGCCATAGGCAACGCTGTAGTTGCGGTCGACCGCGGCATTGGCGCCGTTCAGCGCCGCCTTATGCACCGCCAGCAACTGGTTATACTGGGTGCGCGCGGTCGGGCCATATTTGTCGCAATTGAGCGCCGCCACGTTCAGCCCCATGCGCAGGTGCCACAACGCAGTATTGGACGTCACGCCGCGATTGGCGGTCAGATATTTGCCGTCCGCCGCCTGTTCGGGGATGCTCATGCCCTCGACCGCGTTCGCGGGCGGCATGGGCTTGATCGTGGGCACCACCGGCGGCGGCGGGGCCGGCGGCGGCGGGGGCGGCGGGGTCGAACAGGCCGCCAGCACGGCCAGCGACACGAGGGAAAGACGGCCTGGACGGCGCGATGACAACATCAAATTCTCCGATGGGACTGTGCGCCGGTCATGCCGTGCATTTTGTGCGGAGGAAATATGCCTAACGCTCGGTTCGCCGCAACCCCTCAGGCGACTCGCCGCTCCAATGCGGCGGCGGCCTGATCCATCAACTGCGCGATGATCTCCGCGACCGGCTCTTCCTGCGTCACCATGCCGACCGACTGGCCCGCCATCAGCGACCCGCCCTCGACATCCCCATCGATCACCGCGCGGCGCAGGGCGCCCGCCCAATAATGTTCGATCTGCAACTGCGCTTCCATCATATCGACTGCGCCTTCATCCAGCAGATTGGCGACTTCGCGCTGCTTGGCGGTGAAATTCTCCATCCCCGCATTTTTCAGCGAGCGCACCGGGATCACCGGCAGGCGCGGATCGATCTGCACGCTGGCGATCGCGTCGCGCGCCGACGCGCGGAAAAAGGCTTTCTTGAAGTTCGGATGGGCGATGCTCTCGGTCGCGCAGGCGAAGCGGGTGCCCAGTTGCACGCCGGCCGCGCCCATTTCCAGATAGGCGGCGATCGCCTCGCCCCGGCCGATGCCACCGGCGACGAACACCGGCACCTGGGCGGCCATCTCCGGCAATATTTCCTGCGCCAGCACGCTGGTCGCGACCGGGCCGATATGGCCGCCTGCCTCCATCCCCTCGACCACCAGCGCGTCCACGCCCGACCGCACCAGCTTCTTCGCCAAACTCAGAGCCGGGGCGAAGCAGATCAGCTTCGCACCCTTGGCCTTGATCGCCTCGATGCTGCCCTTGGGCGGCAAGCCCCCGGCCAGCACGATATGGCTGACGTCATGCTTCGCGCACACGTCGATCAGATCGAACAGCATCGGATGCATGGTGATCAGGTTCACGCCGAACGGCTTGTCGGTCAGCGCCCTGGTCGCGGCAATCTCCGCGTCGAGCAGTTCGGGCGTCATCGCGCCGCACGCGATCACGCCGAACCCGCCGGCATTGGAGATGGCCGACACCAGGTTGCGTTCGCTGACCCAGCTCATCGCCCCGCACAGGATCGCGCTCTCGCACCCGAAAAAGGCGGCGCCGCGGGCCATCAGGGACGTAAGCTTGGCGTGGGTCATGAATTTAGCCTCTAGAATCAAAAACCATCCCCAGCCGAAAAAGCCGGAGATGGATTCCCGCCTTCGCGGGAATAGCGATCGAAGTAAAGAGCAACACTGGCATAGCCGATATTCGGCTCAGGCCGAGGCGAAAATGCTACTTTTCGAGAACCGGCGCGCAGCGTGCTTAAAGCACGTGAGCACCGGAAGCGCAGAAAAGTGGTATTTGCAGCCCGGCCTCAGCCGAATAGCGGTTATGCCACAGGCGCGTCCAGGCCATAGGCCGTGTGCAACACGCGCACCGCCAGTTCCGTCTCATCCTCGTCGATCAGCACCGAAACCTTGATCTCGCTGGTGGAGATCGCCTCGATGTTGATGCCGCGTTCGGCCAGGGTCTTGAACATGGTCGCCGCGACGCCCGCATGGCTGCGCATCCCCACGCCTACGACGCTGATCTTGGCGACTTCGGTGTCGGTGATGATCCGGCGGAAACCGATGGCGTCCTTGTTCGCTTCCAATATGTCGACGCTGCGGGCCAGGTCGGCGCGCGGGACGGTGAAGGTGACGTCCGTCTCTTCATTGTCCTTGCTGTCATTCTGGATGATCATGTCGACATTGATCGCCGCATCGGCCAGCGGGGTGAAGATGTTGGCGACCGCACCGGGCTTGTCGGGCACGCGCGTCACGATGATCTTCGCCTCATTCTTGTCATGGGCGATGCCGGTGATGAGCTGACGTTCCATCTTGTCTTCCTTGAGCTTGGCTTCCAGTTCCGCGTCGCTGACGATCAGCGTGCCGGGCAAATCCTGCTGGGTGGGATCGTCGAAGGACGACAGCACCTGCACCACCACGCCCTCCTTCATGGCGAGGCCGACCGACCGGGTCTGCAACACCTTGGCGCCGACCGAGGCCAGTTCCAGCATCTCCTCATAGGTGACGAGGTCCAGCTTGCGGGCGCGCGCCACGATCCGCGGGTCCGTCGTATAGACGCCGTCCACATCGGTATAGATGTCGCAACGATCGGCCTTGATCGCAGCCGCCACCGCCACCGCCGACGTGTCGGACCCGCCCCGGCCCAGCGTCGACACGCGGCCGTCGGCCATCATGCCCTGGAAACCGGGGATCACCGCGACCGTGCCCGACCGCATCGACGCCAGCAGGTCGATCGTGTCGATGTCGCTCACCCGCGCCTTGGCATGGGCCTCGATCGTGCGGATCGGCAATTGCCAGCCCAGCCAGCTCCGCGCATCGACGTCCATGGCTTTCAATGTCATCGCCAGCAGCCCGCTGGTGATCTGCTCGCCCGCGGCGACCACGACATCATATTCGGCCGGATCGTACAGGGCGGACGCTTCCTTGCAGAAGCCCACCAGTCGGTCCGTCTCGCCCGCCATGGCGGACACGACGACGGCGACTTCATGCCCCTGGCTCACGACATGTTTGACGCGCGCCGCCACGTTGCGAATCCGCTCCATCCCCGCCATGGAGGTGCCGCCGAATTTCATCACGATGCGCGCCATGTGTGTGTCGAGCCTTATCCGCTATTATGAAAGAAAATGTCCCAAAAGGGCCAAACGGCGCTCCTATTAGCAGCCGCCGCGCATATGGCAAGCAATCCTGCCGCTCGCGCTGCCCTATGAAAGGCCGGTTCTTTTCGGGTCAACGGGATAGGCCCATTTGCCTGCCGCCCATGGCCTGCTAAAAGCGCCGTCAGGATAATCGACACCACCCCTCCCGTTCGCCCTGAGCCTGTCGAAGGGCTGTTCTTCTGTCCGGGAGCCGCAGAGCAAGGCGCATCATGACCGAAACCACCGCCACGATCGATCCCAGGGAAGCCGCCCATTTCGGCACCATGGCCGCCGACTGGTGGAATCCCGATGGCTCCAGCGCCATGCTGCACAAGCTCAACCCCGTGCGCCTGCGCTATATCCGCGCCGCGATCGACCGCCACTGGCCGGGTGACGCGCACGGCTTCCGCCCGCTCGCCGGCAAGCGCGCGCTGGACGTCGGCTGCGGCGCCGGCCTCCTTGCCGAACCGCTCGCCCGCCTGGGCGCAACCGTCACCGGCCTCGACGCCGCACCGGAGAATATCGCCGCGGCGCAGGCCCATGCCGCAGCGCAGGGGCTATCCATCGACTATCGCGCCACTCCGGTAGAGACGATGCCCGAGTCAGGCTTCGACCTCGTCACCTCGATGGAGGTGATCGAGCATGTCGCCGATCCCGCCGCCTTCATCCGCGCGCTCGCGGCCAAACTCGCGCCCGGCGGCGTCATGATCCTCTCCACCCCCAACCGCACCCCCCTCTCCCGCCTCGCCATGATTACGATCGGCGAAAGCATCGGCGGCATCCCCAGGGGCACGCATGACTGGCATAAATTCCTGACGCCCGACGAACTGACGGCCCTGCTGGAACAGGCCGGACTGGACGTGACAGACAGCAGCGGACTCGGCTTCGATCCCGGTCGCGGTTTCACCCTGTCGGCCAACAAGGCGATCGATTATTTCCTGACGGCGCGGCACCGGGACGACTGATCGTTCACCTTAAACAGGACTGCCCAAGATGCGACACCTGCCCTTCTGCGTGCTGATCGCATTGTTGAGCGCCTGCGCGCCTTCTCCCGCCGACCAGCCGGGCAACGATGCGCAGGCCCCCAAGGCAGCGCCCGTCACCAGCGCAGCAATCTGTCCCGACAAGGCCGCCCGCCTCCCCGGCACCGGCCTCTGCCCCACGGACGCCACCGCCCTGCTTACGGCCGACGATCGCCCCTCGCTCGCGGAAGGCTGCACCTGGTCGGTCAATGAAGCCGCCCTGCCCGGCGACATATGGCTGCTCTATCGCGCCGCCCGATGCGACGGGAAGACTACGGCCCTCGCCTACGCCCCCGGCAAGCCGCTCGCCCGCCTCGTCTATGCCCTCTCGCCGATGGGCGGCGATCAGGCTAGGGGCGCGCCGCTGGTCGCCTTCGCCCCGGCCGATCGCCGCGATCCGCAATCCACGATCCTCGCCCTGACCCGCGCCGCCATCACCGATCCGGCCGACGACCAGGGATGCCATGTGCGCCCGGCGGGCATCCCCGGCTGGCCCGCCGACGCGCTGGTGGTCGATATCCCGGCCGCCCAGGCCGCCAGCCTGCCGCAGGACGAAATCCGCAGCGCCTGCGGCCCGCTCGGCCTGGACCAGGGGTCGCAACTCTATTGGCGCATCAGCCAGGGCCATGCCTGGCATTTCGACCTCGGCCAGGAAGCGCCGGAGATCGACCCGCGCTCGCTCACCCTGGTCCGCAAAAATGCCGGCGGCCGATGGGCGTCGATGCCCTGACGCTTTTCCGGCGCACCCGCCTGCTGTAGCAACGGGCGAACCACCGAACGGAGCCGCCCATGAGCGACGCACAGTCCCACGTCGACGCCTATATCGCCCGTCAGGCCGATTTCGCCCGGCCGATTCTGACCCATATCCGCACGCTGATGCGCGCCGCCTCGCCCGACATCGGCGAAGCGATCAAATGGGGCATGCCCTTCTTTACCTATAAGGGCCAGAATCTCGCCAATATGGCCGCGTTCAAGGGCCATGCCGCCTTCGGCTTCTGGCATGACAAGGTCGCTCGCGACGGCGCCAGCGACGAGGCGATGGGCCAGTTCGGCAAGATCGCCACCCTGGCCGACCTGCCCCCGGATGCGGAAATCGCCACGCTGATCGCCAGCGCCATGGCCCTGATCGACGCCGGCGACAAACCCCGCTCCGGTCCCAAGCCGCCCAAGCCCCGCTCCCCATTCCCCCCGCCTTCCAGGCCGCGCTCGACGCCGATCCGGCGGCGCTGGCCGTCTGGTCCGCCTTCCCGCCCGGCAAGATCCGCGACTATTGCGAATGGATCGGCGAAGCGAAGAGCGACGCCACGCGCGACAAGCGCATCGCCACCGCCCTCGAATGGATCGCGCAGGGCAAGGGCCGCAACTGGAAATATGAAAAGCGCTGAGCGGGCGGGAGGGGTGCCTTACTCCTCCACCGCCTCCGCCCGCGCGATCAGCGCCCGCGCTTCCTCGACATGCATCGTCTCGATCATCCGCCCCTCATAGCGTTCCGCCCCGCCGGTCGCCGCCTCGATCAGCCGTCGCGCGTCCGCCACCGCCTGCATGTCCGGCCCGAACACCTGGTTCGCCACGGGCACCTGGCTCGGGTGGATCAGCGTCTTGCCGTCGAAGCCGAGCGCATGCCCCTGCGCGCATTCCGCCTCCAGCCCCGCCTCGTCCTCCAGCCGGTTGAACACGCCGTCGAACACCGCAATGCCCGCCGCCCGCGCCGCCAGCACGACCGCCTGCATCGCATGGGACAGCCCTTCGCGCCCCGCGCCCGCCGGAATCCCCAGATCCTTACGCAAATCATTATTGCCCATGAACAGCGCCGCGCAGCCCTCGCCCGCCGCGATCTCCGCCGCCGCCAGCACGCCGCGCGCGCTTTCGATCATCGCGATCACCGGCTTCTGGCAGACGCTGAACACATCCTTCACCTGCCGCGCCGTCTCCACCTTGGGCAGCACGACATAGTCCGCGGCCGATGCCTTGACCGCCACCATCTCCGCCCCATGCCAGCGCGTTCCCGCGACATTGATCCGCACCGCGCCGATCCGCCCCCCAAAGCCTTCGCCCAGCGCCGCGATCGCGCCGGCCCGCGCCTCTTCCTTGGCGTCGTCCGCCACCGCATCTTCCAGGTCCAATATGACCATGTCGCACGGCAATGTCCGCGCCTTTACGATGGCGCGCGCGTTGGACGCGGGCAGGAACAGCAGCGAACGGGCGTGGCGCAGCAACATGATACTCTCCTGGGTAGCGGTTTGCCTTTCCCCGTTAACGATTAGGGCGCATAATCCAAGCCCACATCCGGGGGAGAGACATGGATATGCTGACGACCTTCGCACTGACGCTCACGGGCCTCGTCCTCTTCTACCTCGCGGTCAGCGTGAAGGTGGTGCGGCAGGGCTATCAATATACGATCGAACGCTTCGGCCGTTTCACCGAAGTCGCCCGGCCCGGCCTCAATTTCTACCCCGCCTTCTTCTACGCCGTGGGCCGCAAGATCAACATGATGGAGCAGGTCGTCGACATTCCGGGGCAGGAAATCATCACCAAGGACAACGCCATGGTGTCGGTCGACGGCGTGGTCTTCTTCCAGGTGCTCGACGCCGCCAAGGCCGCCTATGAAGTGTCCGAACTCTATGTCGCGATCATGCAGCTCGCGACCACCAACCTGCGCACTGTCATGGGCTCGATGGACCTCGACGAAACCCTCTCGAAGCGCGACGAGATCAACGCCCGCCTGCTTTCCGTGGTCGATCACGCCACCAATGCCTGGGGCATCAAGATCACCCGCGTCGAGCTGAAGGACATTCGCCCGCCCGCCGACATCGTCAACGCCATGGGCCGCCAGATGAAGGCGGAGCGCGAGAAGCGCGCCAACATCCTGGATGCCGAAGGCGCCCGCGCCGCCGAGATCCTGCGCGCCGAGGGCGAAAAGCAGGGCCAGATATTACAGGCCGAAGGCCGCCGCGAAGCCGCCTTCCGCGACGCCGAGGCGCGCGAGCGCGAGGCGGAGGCCGAAGCCAAGGCGACGCAGATGGTCTCTGACGCCATCTCCGCCGGCAATCCGCAGGCGCTCAACTATTTCATCGCGCAAAAATATACCGAGGCGGTCAGTCAGTTCGCGACCAGCCCCAATGCCAAGACCATCCTCTTCCCGGTCGAAGCGACCCAGCTGATCGGTACGCTGGGCGGCATCGGCGCGCTGGCGAAGGAAGCGCTGGGCGCCGACGGCACCCCCGCGCCCACCCCGCCGGCACCGCCCCGCCGCGGCCCCTTCGGCCAGAGCCAGGGGTGATGGGCATGGTGACAGCCACATCACGCTGGACGGTTACAAGCGCCCGGCCGTTCGTCCCGCGCCTGTCGAAGCCCCTTCCCTTCCTTCTCCACATCGCTGCGACGTCCTTCAAACCAACCTCCCCAACGCGTAATCGGACCATCCACCCATGACTGCCACTCTCTCCCTGCTCCAGGATCATTGGGGCTGGCTGGTCTTCGCGGCCCTGCTGGGCATTGCGGAGGTGATGATCCCCGGCGTCTTCCTGATCTGGATCGCGATCGCCGCCGCCATCACCGGCCTCGTCGCGCTCGCGCTGCCGATCGCGCTCCCGCTCCAGTTCCTGCTGTTCGCAGCGCTCAGCATCGCAGCGGTCTATGCCGGCCGCCGCTGGTATGTCGACAATCCGGTCGCCTCCACCGATCCCCTCCTCAACGACCGCACCGCCCGCCTGATCGGCCAGACCGTGACCGTCGTGGAGCCGATCGTCGGCGGCGAAGGCCGGGTGAAAGTCGGCGACAGCGTCTGGACCGCCACCGGCGCGGATGCGGACGCTGGCGCGAGGGTGCGGGTCGTGGGCGCGGACGGGACGATGTTGCGGGTGGAGGGGGTTTAGGCGGATTTGCCGCCATCCGACGTCCCATTTCCATTTCCCGGAGGCGGTCGTTCGTTCAGGTTCAGGCGCTCTTTCCGCCGCCTATTTGCGGAATCGACGCCGCCGGTTCGTGACCCGCAGAAAGGCGTCGGCCAGAATGGTGTGAACTTCGCAGGCTTCGCACGCGCCACGACGTCCGCAAATAAACTGCCATGTGCCCAACGAAAATATGCCAAGCTGGCCGCAACAACCCACCGGAGACCCCCGACCCCATGCGCACCAACCGCCGCGATTTTCTCGCCGTCGGCGCTTCCGCCCTCACCCTGACCGCCCTCCCCGCCCGCGCCGCCGCCGGCCCGGACGCCGCTGCGCAGGCGCTGCTGGCCGACATGGCCGAAGCGATGCTGGCCGACGCGCCCGAAAGCGCCAGCGGCCTGGGCATCGACACCGGCGCGCGCGCGCCGCTCAAAAGCCGCCTCGGCAACAAGACGCCCGCCGGCCAGGCGCAGATCGCCGCCCATGTGCAGGACCGCCTCGCCCGGCTGCGCGCCATCGATCTCGCCCCGCTCTCGCCCGCGACCCGCATCGATGTGGAGGTGGTCCGCACCGCCCACGACACCGCGACGGAAGGCTTCGCCTTTCCCTTCGGCGACATGGCGATCATGAACAGCAACTGGTCCTACCGCAACAGCCCCTATGCGGTCGCCCAGAACACCGGCAGCTTCGTGGAGACACCCGACTTCCTCGACAGCAACCATGTCATAAAGGACGCAGCCGACGCCGACGCCTATCTCGCCCGCCTGACCGCCTATGCCGCGAACCTGGCCGGCGAAACCGAGCGGTTGAAGCATGACGCCGGCATCGGCGTCACCGCTCCCGCCTTCCTGCTCGACAAGACACTGGGCCAGATGAAGGCGGTGCAGGCCCTGCCCCTCGACCAGTGGGTGCCGGTCGCCTCGCTCGCCCGCCGCACGAAGGACATGCCCGGCGATTATGCCGCGAAGGCGCAGGCCATCGTCCATGATCAGGTCGCCCCCGCCCTCGCCGCCCAGGTCGCCGAACTCACCCGCCAGCGCGCCACCGCGACGATGGACGCGGGCGTGTGGAAACTGCCGCAGGGGGATGGCTATTACGCCTGGGCGCTCAAGGCCGGGACCACCACGACCATGGCGCCCGACGAGGTCCATAGGCTCGGCCTCGACCAGCTCGCCGCGCTCCAGTCCGAAATGGACGGGCTGCTCGGCAAGCTCGGCATGACCAAAGGCACGGTCGGCGAACGCATGACCGCGATGGGCAAAGACCCCCGCTATCTCTTCCCCAACGACGACGCCGGCCGGGCGCAGATCCTGTCCTTCATCGACGGCCGCCTTGCCGACATCCGCACCCGCCTGCCCCGCGCCTTCGCGACGCTGGTGCCCGCCAAACTGATCGTCAAGCGCGTGCCGGTGGAGATCGAGGCGGGCGCGCCCGGCGCCTATGCCGGTCCCGGCACGATCGACGGATCGGTCCCCGGCAACTATTATATCAACCTGCGCGACACCAGCATCTGGCCGCGCTACGCGCTGCCCACCCTCTGCTATCATGAAGGGATTCCGGGCCATATCTGGCAGGGCGAATATACCTATAAACTGCCGCTGATCCGCTCGCTCCTCGCCTTCAACGCCTATAGCGAAGGCTGGGCGCTCTATGCCGAGCAACTGGGCGACGAACTGGGTGCCTATGATGGCGATATCGCCGGGCGGCTGGGCTATCTCCAGTCGATCGCCTATCGCTGCTGCCGTCTGGTGGTGGACACCGGCCTCCACGCCAAGCGCTGGACCCGCGACAAGGCGATCCACTGGTTCGCCACCACCAACGGCTCGACGGTCGAGGATGTTCAGGGCGAAGTCGACCGCTACTGCGCCTGGCCGGGCCAGGCCTGCGGCTACAAGGTCGGCCATGGCGAAATCGTCCGCCTGCGGGCACAAGCGCAACAGGCGCTGGGGGACAGGTTCGACTTCCGCCTCTTCAACGACGCGGTGGTCAAGGGCGGCGGCGTGCCGATGACCGTGCTGGGCAAGAGCATCGATAGCTGGATCGCGGAACGGAAGGGGGCATGACAAACCCGTTCGGGCTGAGCGAAGTCGAAGCCTTCTGCTGAGCGGAGCGAAGCCGACCTCGCTCCGCTCGGTCACGCCCTTCGACTTCGTTCAGGGCGAACGGATCGCGCAAACAAAAAAGGCCGGAGGATCGCTCCCCCGGCCCTTTCCTACTTCATCTCGACCTGCTTTACCCGACGAACGCCCGCTCGATCACGAACTGCCCCGGCGCCGCATTGGAACCTTCGGTGAAGCCCTGTTCCTCGAAATAAGCCCCGAACTGCTTGATCATCTCCATGCTGCCGCACATCATGATCCGGTCGGTTTCGGGATCGAACTTCGCCGCCCCCGGAATGCCCTCGAACAGCGCGCCGCTCTCGACCAGCTTGTCGATCCGCGCGGTGTGACCATCGAACGGCTCACGGGTTACGGTCGGCACATAATGGAACTGGTTAGGCGCCTGCTCCGATACCAGCGGGTCTTCCGACCATTTGCCTTCCATCTCGTCGCGGAAGGCCAGGTCGCTCACCCGGCGCACCGAATGCACGACCACGACCTGCTCGTAAAACTCATAGACGTCCGGGTCGCGCGGCAGGCTCAGGAACGGGGCCAAGCCAGTGCCGGTCGACAGCATGAACAAACGCTTGCCCGGCAGCAGCGCGTCGGTTACCAGCGTGCCCGTCGGCTTGCGGCCGAGATAAATCTGGTCGCCCGGCTCGATCTTCTGGAGCTTGCTGGTCAGCGGACCGTCCTGCACTTTGATCGACAGGAATTCGATTTCCTCGTCCCAGGCGGGGCTGGCGATCGAATAAGCACGCAGCAGCGGCTTGCCATTGTCGCCCTTCAGCCCGATCATGATGAACTCGCCCGACCGGAAGCGGAAGGCGGCCGGACGGGTGATACGGAAGCTGAAAAGATGCTCGTTCCAGTGCTTCACCGACAGCACGGTTTCCACGGAAAGCGCGCCGGTGGGTTCCAGTACCGGCTTTTCGATCGTCACGTCGGTCAACACCTTATCCTCGCAGTGCGCAAAGCGTCGCAACGGGCGACACTTTTTGCGGATCGTTCGCAATAATATCGAGGTCCGCGAATGGCCCCTCCGCCGCGTGAAGGCAAGGCCAAAAAAACTTGGGGGCCATAAACCTGCTACCGGCAAGGGCGCGCTTTTGCAGGCGCCCCAAAGCCGAACGTCAGCCGAACAGGCCCTTGGCGATACCGCCCAGTTCGTTGAGCGGATTGCCGTCGCCGTCGCGGTCGAACATGCCGCCCAGCTTGCCCAATATCGCTTCCGGACCGCCGAACGCGCCCAGCAACGCCTGCAACTTGTCCGCCGACACGCCATGTTCGGCCGCCGTTTCCGCGAGCGCCGTCACGCTGGTTTCGCCCGATCCGATCTTGGCGCTGATCTCGCTCATCAGGCCCTGCATCTGCTCTGGCGTCACGCCGATCTGCGCCGCGATCGCTTCCAGCCCGCCGAACTTTGCGATCATATCCTCGAACATGCCCTTGCACTCCCGCAAAAAGATTGGGGTCCAGCATAGCACCACCCACGTCCGCCCAAAAGCAAAAGAGCCGGAGGGTCGCCCCTCCGGCTCTCTTTCTGCACGTCGTCGCTTCGGATCAGGCGGCGACCAGCGCCGCACCGCGCACGCCATCGTCGACATGGTCCACGAACTGGGCGAAATTATCCACGAACGCCTTGACCAGCGTCGCCGCCGTCGCGTCATAGGCGTCCTTGTCCGCCCACATGGCGCGCGGGTCGAGGATGGTCGGCTCCACGCCATTGACCGCCACCGGCACGTCGAAGCCGAAATTGGGATCGGTGCGGAATTCGGCCTGGTTCAGACTGCCGTCCAGCGCCGCGTTCAGCAGCGCGCGCGTCACCTTGATCGGCATCCGCTTGATCCCCGGCATCGTCGCCTTGCCGCCCGCCCAGCCGGTATTGACCAGCCAGCAGGTGACGCCGCCCTTGTTGATCCGCTCCTTGAGCAGATTGCCGTAGACCGACGGATGACGCGGCATGAACGGCGCACCGAAGCAGGTCGAGAAGGTCGCGGTCGGCTCGGTCACGCCAATTTCTGTCCCCGCGACGCGCGCGGTGTAGCCGGACAGGAAGTGATACATCGCCTGTTCCGGAGTCAGCCGGGCGATCGGCGGCAGCACGCCATAGGCGTCGGCGGTCAGGAAGATGATGGTCTTGGGCACCGGACCCAGATTCTTTTCCGACGTGTTCGGGATGAAGTCGATCGGGTAGGAACCGCGGCTATTCTCGGCCAGGCTGTTGTCGTCCAGGTCGATCTCGCGAGTCTCCTCGTCGATCACGACATTTTCCAGCACCGTGCCGAAGCGCTTGGTGGTGGCGAAGATTTCCGGCTCGGCCTCGGCCGACAGGTTGATCATCTTGGCATAGCAGCCGCCCTCGAAATTGAAGACCGCCGTGTCCGACCAGCCATGCTCGTCATCGCCGATCAGCGTGCGGCTGGCGTCGGCCGACAGCGTCGTCTTGCCGGTGCCGGACAGGCCGAAGAAGACCGCCGTGTCGCCGTTCGCGCCGATGTTGGCGGAACAATGCATCGGCATCACGCCCTTGGTCGGCAGCAGATAGTTGAGGATGCCGAAGACCGACTTCTTCATCTCGCCGGCATAGGCGGTGCCGCCGATCAGGATCAGCTTCTCGGTGAAATTGACCGCGACCACGGTTTCGCTGCGGCAGCCATGACGCGCCGGATCGGCCTTGAAGGTCGGCAGGTCGATGATCGTATATTCGGGCGCGAAGCCCGTCAGTTCATCGGCGGTGGGCCGCACCAGCAGCGTGCGGATGAACAGGTTGTGCCAGGCCCGCTCGTTGATGACGCGCACATTGACGCGATGTTCGGGCTGCGATCCGCCGAACAGGTCGGCGACATAGAGCGTGTCCTTCTCGCCCAGCGCCTTGAAGAAGTCCGCCTTCAGCGCCGCGAAATGGTCGGGCGTCATACCGCGATTGGTGTCGCCCCACCAGACGGTCGATTCGGTTTCGGCGTCCCGGACGATGAACTTGTCCTTGGCGCTGCGGCCGGTATGCTTGCCGGTCTTGACGACCAGCGGGCCGTCCTTGGACAATATGCCCTCGCCGTTGCGGACCGCTGCTTCGACCAGCGGCGCAGTGCCCAGATTCCAATATTGGGTGGCGTTGGTCTTGATGCCCTGGTCGGCCAGGGTGATTGAGGATTTGGCCTGCACGCCTTTGCTCCTGAATATGTTGTGCTCGCGTCGCGTCATTCGTCATGCTTGCGACCGATCCGCCCCTTGGGCGCCGCTTGTATGGCACGGCGTCCCTTGCTGCTGACAATCAAAGGCATAGGGCTTTGCGGGGAAAGCGTCAAATCCCCGCGCGCAGCCATTTGTCCCGAATATCGACGCTTGTGGCGCAGGACCATCCGCGCGCCTTTCTTGCGACGCGCAACGCCTTGGTCTAACGCTGGCCAATATCCCCCCTTCCACGACCATGGGACACCGCATGACCGCAACCATCGCCCTGGTGGATGACGACAAGAATATCCTGACATCGGTGTCGATCGCGCTGCAGACCGAAGGCTTTCTCACGCGCATCTATTCCGATCCCGAAAGCGCGCTCAAGGCGCTGCTGGACAACCCGGCCGACCTCGCCGTCTTCGACATCAAGATGCCGCGCATGGACGGGCTGGAACTGCTCCGCCGCCTGCGCGAAAAGAGCCAGATGCCGGTCATCTTTCTGACGTCCAAGGCGGATGAGCTGGACGAAGCGCTGGGCCTCGCCATGGGCGCGGACGATTATATCGCCAAGCCCTTTTCCCAGCGGCTGCTGCTGGCGCGCATCCGCGCCATCCTGCGCCGCGCCGAAGTCAGCAAGACGCCCGACGCACCGGACGAGCCGGTCGCCGACCCGATCATACGCGGCCGGCTGGAAATGGACCCGGCGCGCCATCGGGTGAAGTGGAACGGCCAGGACGTCACGCTGACCGTCACCGAATTCCTTATTCTGGAAACCCTTGCGCAGCGCCCCGGCGTGGTCAAGAACCGCAACCAGTTGATGGACGCCGCCTATCAGGACGACGTCTATGTCGACGACCGCACGATCGACAGCCATATCAAGCGGCTGCGGCGCAAATTCCGCGAGGTGGACTCCGACTTCAATGCAATCGACACCCTCTATGGCGCCGGATATCGTTTCTCGGAGGAGTGACGGCAGCGATGCCGGGTTGCGCTGGTCCGGCCGGATCAGCCTCACCCCGCGCATCCTGGCCGTCAACGTCTTCGCGCTGGCGCTGCTGGCGGGGGGCTTCTTCTATCTCGACAGCTATCGCACGCGCATCGTCGATGCCCGGCTGGAACAATCCGCGCGCGAATTGAAGCTGCTCGCCATCGGCCTCGAAAACGCCCCTGCCGATCGGCATGATGCCCTGATCGCCGCCTATTCGCGCCAGACCGGCGACCGGGTGCGCCGCTATGCCGCCGGCGGCGGCCTGATCGCCGACAGCTTCACCATGGATGCGCCGCGCTACCGCCTGCGCCTGCCATCCGAAGAGGAATGGCAGCGCCATGTCGCCCGTTTCCTCGACAAGGCGGTGGACCGGATCGTGTCGGCCGACCGCCCGCCCGACTTCATCGAGCCCACGGTCGATCGCGCCGAGGCCTGGCCCGAACTGCTGCTGGCCCGCAAGACCGGCCAGCCGCAGGCGATGAACCGCTACGCCCCCGACCGCACCTTCATGATTTCGGCCGCGACGCAGGTGCGCGACGGCACGGCGCTGCTGGCGACCGAAAACGCCCGCGACATCACCCGCATCGTGCGCGCCGAACGGCTGCGCCTGGGCATGGTGCTGGCCGTCGCGGCGCTCGCCTCGGTGCTGCTCTCGCTGTTCCTGGCGCGCACCATCGTCCGCCCGCTCCAGCGCCTCGCCCGCGCCGCCGTCCGTGTCCGCCTCGGCCGGGCGCGCGAAGTGACCGTG
The DNA here is from genome assembly GCF_020166615.1 of Sphingobium sp. 3R8. Classification (NCBI taxonomy): domain Bacteria; kingdom Pseudomonadati; phylum Pseudomonadota; class Alphaproteobacteria; order Sphingomonadales; family Sphingobiaceae; genus Sphingobium; species Sphingobium sp. 3R8. The sequence continues at coordinate 135,175 of NZ_JAIQXR010000004.1, forward strand.
CCGCGCCTGCCCGAACGGCGCGACGAGATCGGGATGCTCGCCCGCGCCCTGTCCGACATGAGCCATGCGCTGCGCCAGCGGATCGACGCGACCGACGCCTTCGCCGCCGATGTCAGTCATGAACTCAAGAACCCGATCGCCTCGCTGCGCTCCGCCCTCGACGCGCTCGACCGGGTCGGGGCGGACCGGCCCGACCTGCGCGACCAGTTGATGGAAATCGCGCAGGATGATGTCCGCCGGCTCGATCGCCTCGTCACCGACATCGCCGAAGCCTCGCGCGTCGATGCCGAATTGTCGCGCACCCGCTTCGAGCCGATCGACCTTGGCCTGCTTATCGAACGCATGGTGATCGCCCGCGAAGCGCGCGGCGTGCCGCGCGGCATCCGCCTCGCCTTTGCCCGCCCGCGCAAGGATGTCGCCGTGGTGCTGGGCGAAGAAGGCCGGCTGATCCGCGTGCTCGACAATCTGATTGACAATGCCGTGTCCTTCTCCCCCGACGACGGCCTGGTCCAGATCATCGCCACCGTCGCCGATCATGAAGTGCTGGTCAGCGTCGAGGATGAAGGGCCGGGCGTCCCGCCGTCCGAGCGCGAACATATTTTCCGGCGCTTCCACAGCGTCCGGCCGGAAGGGGAAGCGTTCGGCAAGCATTCGGGCCTGGGCCTCGCCATCGCCCGCTCGATCATCGAAGGGCATCAGGGCAAGATCGGCATCGGCGACCGCGAGGATGCCCAGAGCGGCGCCCGCTTCATCCTGCGCCTGCCGATGGCGGTGGAGCGCGATCCCGGCATCGTTTCGGAATAGGACGAAAGACGGCGGCAACGGCATTCCCATCATCGCCGACTCAGGCTAGAAGGAGGTCGGGGATATGGCGCGCGCACTTTCATCAGAAACGCTCCACGCAACGAGCGTGGCCATTGATGGCCGCGTCATATTGCTGCGCGGGCCAAGCGGCAGCGGCAAGTCCGACCTGGCCCTGCGCCTGATCGACCGTGGCGCCGTGCTGGTCAGCGACGATTATACGCTCGTGAAACGCGTCGACGGGCGCCTCATCGCCACCGCGCCGGACACGATCCGGGGCAAGATGGAGGTACGCGGCATCGGCATCGTCGCGATGGCCGCGCTGTCCGACGCGCCGGTTGCGCTGATCGCCGACCTGTTCGACCCGGTCGACCGGATGCCGCTCGAACCGGTCCATCGCACCGTCGCGGGTATCGATGTGCCGGTGGTGAAGATCGCCCCGTTCGAAGCCTCCGCCCCAATCAAGGTCGAACTGGCGTTCAAGGCGCTGGGGCTGAAGGATGCGGCGGCGCCATGACCCAGCCCAAGACCATCCTCCTGCTGTCCGGCCTGTCGGGCGCGGGCAAGACCACCGCGCTCAAGACGCTGGAGGATATGGGCTGGGAGGTAGTGGACAACCTCCCCCTCGTCCTGCTCGACCGGCTGCTCGACACGCCCCTGCCCGCGGGCCATGCCGGTGCGGACGAGCGGCCGCTGGCGCTGGGCATCGACGCGCGCACCCGCGATTTCGACGCCAACGCCATCGTCCAGCGGATCAAGGCGATGCGCGAACGCCATGGCCATGACATCGAAACCCTGTTCCTCGATTGCTCCGGCACGGAACTGGAACGCCGCTTCGCCGAGACGCGCCGCCGCCACCCGCTCGCGCTCGACCGCCCGGCCGCCGACGGCATCGCCCGCGAACGCGAACTGACCGAACCGCTGCGCCGCTGGGCGACCCAGGTCATCGACACCACCGGCTTCACCAGCAATTCCCTGCAACAGGAAATTCGCAGCCGTTTTTCCCGCGAACGCCTGTCCGACCCGGTGCTGACCATCCTCTCCTTCGGCTTTTCGCGCGGCGTGCCCCGCAATGCCGACCTGATGTTCGACATGCGCTTCCTGCGCAATCCGCACTGGGACGCCAGCCTGCGCCCACGGACCGGGCTGGACCCGGAGGTCGCCGCCTATATCCGCGAAGATCCCGCCTATGAGGAAGCGGTCGGCAAGATCGAGGACCTGCTCGCCACCCTGCTGCCGCGCTATTCGGAAGGCGGAAAGGCCTATATTACCGTGGCCTTCGGCTGTACCGGGGGCAAGCATCGTTCGGTCCATGTGGCAGAGCGCGTCGCGAACTACTTGCAAGATGCGGGCTTTTCGCCCACGGTCTTGCACCGCAATATTGAATCGACGCCCCAGGATAGTCTGGAGAAGCGCCGTCCGGGAGGCCCGAAAGCAATATCATGAAGCAGGTGGGCCGCAGAAGCACATGATTGGACTCGTACTCGTCACCCATGGGTCGCTGGCGACCGAATTTGTCGTGGCTATGGAACATGTTGTCGGCCCCCAGCAGCAGATCGAAACGATCTGCATCGGGCCGGAAGACGACATGGAACTGCGCCGCGCGGACATCGCGACGGCGGTCGCCCGCGTCAATGACGGATCGGGCGTGATCCTGCTGACCGACCTGTTCGGCGGCACCCCCTCCAACCTCGCCATCTCGCTGCTGAAAGCCGGCGAGATCGAGGTGATCGCGGGCATCAACCTGCCCATGCTCATCCGCCTGGAAAGCGCGCGCAAGGTGATGGACGTGCGCGCCGCTGTTGCCGCCGCGCGCGAAGCCGGGCAGAAATATATCAGCGTCGCGTCGGAACTGTTGGGCAGCACCACATGAATGAAATCAGCCAGGAAGTCCGTATCAGCAACAAGCGCGGCCTCCACGCCCGCGCCAGCGCCAAATTCGTGACCCTGGCCAGCGGCCTGCCTGCCGACATCCTGGTGAGCAAGGACGGCAACCATGTCACCGGCACGTCGATCATGGGCCTGATGATGCTGGGCGCCGCCATGGGAGACAGCATCATAATCAAGGCCACCGGTCCCGAAGCCGCCGATTCGCTGGGCAAGCTGGTCGGCCTGGTCGAGGACAAGTTCGGCGAGGAGTGAGGCTGCGGTTGTTCGTCATGGGTGGAAAACGGGCCTACCGCATTTTGGGTCGAGCTTTACATCAGGGGCGCAAAATATATTTCCACGCGACGATTTTGTCGTTCAGTCATATCATCTTTCCGAGCGATGCGCGGATGACGAGAACCGAAAGATCGAACAGTAATTGATCGATGCGGCATTCCATGCGCTTCAAGATAGGAGCGAACCATGTCCAACCGGTCAAACGCTAATCGTCTATTTTCTTGAGTATCTGTGTGCCCCTCCAGCATTACCCGAGGCGAGCCACAACTGCCAATTGCTCGGCTTACATCGTTAAGCACATCCCGTGCGTTTCTATCGGCATATGCTGCATTTTCATCGAAAAACACGATCCATGGCCCCGGCGCGCATGTCAAAGCCGAGGCTGGCGCGGGCGAAAATATGGCGACTGTCGCGACGAACAGAATCTGTCTAATCATCATAAAATCTTATGTTGTCTGAGCCAGACGTCAACTTCCGCTTCTGGTCGCTCCAAGACATCCCCGTCCCTTTCAAGGAAGGGGTTAGGGGTGGGCGGCATGCGCAGCGAGCGTGCAACCGTGACGCCGAAGCGCCCCCGGCCAAACCCCTTCCCCAAACCCCTTCCAATGTAGGATTTTCTCTGGTCTATCCTGAAAGATGAACCAGTCCCGCCACGCCCCCTGCCCAACCGCCGCCACCGCGCACCTGTCGCGCGCGCGCCGCGTCACTCGCGCAGCGGCGTGACCCACCCGTTACCCAACCATGGCGTCGCCATAGCCCCAGCCTTACTTCCCCGTGGCTTTACCGGCACTATTGCCCGATTCACCCGACAACGGTGTGAACGTCGGCCAGGGGCGCCATCGCTATCCCTCCACCGCCTCCGCCGCGCTCCGCATCCGCGTGAAGATATCCCAGGTCGCGATGAACAGGGCCGCGATCACCGGGCCGATGACGATGCCGTTGAAGCCGAACATCTCCAGCCCACCGAGCGTCGATATCAGTACGACATAGTCGGGAATCCGCGTCTCACGCCCCACCAGGATCGGGCGCAGCACATTGTCGACCGACCCGATGACCAATGCGCCGCACACCACCAGCACGCCCCCCTGCCACATCGCCCCGGTCGCGAACAGGTAGATCGCCACCGGCACCCAGACGATGGCGGTGCCGACCGCGGGCAGCAGGGAGAAGGCGCCCATCAACACACCCCACAGCAGCGCGCCCTGTATGCCCAAGGCCCAGAAGACGATGCCCCCGATCAAGCCCTGCACGATGGCGACGACGATGCTGCCCTTGATCGTGGCGCGGATGACGATCACGAACTGTTCGATCAGCGCCTGCCGCTGGCTGGCCCGCAGCGGCGCGGCCGCCGCGATGCGCTGCGACAGCATTTCCCCGTCGCGCAACAGGAAATAGGTCAGGTACAACATGACGCCCAGCGCCACGAAGAAGCTGAACGCGCTCTGCCCGATCTGGAACGCCTGCGCCGCCAGCGTGCGGAAACTGCTGGTGACGCCCTTGGTCACCATATCCTGCGCCGCATAGAAATTGGTCAGGCCCAGCCGCCGCAGATAGGGCGTCGCCCAATCGGGCACCGCCGCCAGCACCTGCCCGAACAGCCGCACGAAATTAATCTCGCCCGACTGGATCTTGGCATAGAAATAGGCGCCTTCCTGCAACAGCGCCGCACCCAGCACGAAAGCGGGGACGATCACCACCCCCAGGATCAGGAACAGGGTGATGAGCGCCGCGCCATTGCGATGCGTGGGAATGGCCGACAATATCTGCCGGTTGAGCGGCGCGAACAGGATCGCGGCGATCACGCCCCACAGCACGGCGGCGAAGAAAGGCTCGATCACCAGCGCGAACGCGATGGACACGACCAGCACGACACCCAGGAAAAATCCGTCCTCGATGCGGGGCGAGACATGCAGCGGCGGCACCGGGGCGGGCGTGACGGGTGGCGGGGGTGTTTTGGCGTCCATCGGCGACCCTTCGCAAAATTCGCGATTCAAATCCATCGTGGAAGATGCGCATCGGCTTCCCCCTGTCCTTTTCACCTTTCCATGGCTAAGGAAGCCGCTTCCTTCCGCTCATTTGGGACCAGCGACAGACGTGGCACGCGAGATCATCGGATTTTCCAACCCGCTGGTGAAGCGCGTCCGCAGCTTGCGGGAAAAAAAGCATCGCAAGGCCGAGGGACTGTTCCTGGCCGAAGGGCTGCGCATCCTGACCGAAGCGCGCGAGGAAGGCGTGCTGCCCGAAATGCTGTTCCACGCCGGCTCCACCCATCCCCTGGCGCTGGACCTGATCGACGCGATGGAGGCGACCGGCGGCGACGTCATCGAAACCACGCCCGACATCCTGTCCAAGATCAGCGGCAAGGACAATGCACAGGCGGTTGTCGGCGTCTATCGCGACCGGCTTACCCCGCTCGACAGGCTGGACCGTACCAAGTCGGATATCTGGATCGTCGCCCAGTCGCTGCGCGATCCCGGCAATCTCGGCACCATATTGCGCACGGGCGACGCGGTCGGCGCGGGCGGCCTGATCCTCATCGACGACTGCGTCGATCCCTTCTCGGTCGAATCGGTACGCGCCTCCATGGGGGCGCTCTTCACCCAGTCGATCACCCAGGCGCGCTGGGGCGAATTCATGCACTGGCTGCGGCAGGGACCGGGCGAACTGATCGGCACCAGCCTGAAGGCGACCCACGACTATCAGCAACCGCGCTACGCCAGCCCCAGCTTCCTGCTGGTCGGCAACGAAGCGCAGGGTCTGCCCGAAGCCTACGAGGCCGAATGCGACCTGCTGGTGAAGATGCCGATGCTGGGCAAGGCGGACAGCCTGAACGCCGCGGTGGCGACAGCGGTCATGGCCTATGAATTGTTGAACCAGAAACGAAAAAGATAGGCCAACATGTTCGCCGGCGAAGGTCGGGGATCATGTTGGTCAAAAAACGGATAGAGCGGGGCGGGGCGAAGACATGACGGAAGCGAACGGCATCGGCGAAATGTGGCGGCACAAGCGGGTGCTGGCAGCCAGCCTGATCGGCACAGCGGTCGAGTTTTACGACTTCTACATCTACGCCACCGCCGCCAGCCTGATCTTTCCCTCGCTCTTCTTCCCCTCCTCCTCGCCCGCCGCGCAGTTGATGGCCTCCTATGGCAGCCTCGCCCTCGCCTTCTTCGCCCGGCCGGTGGGCGCGGCGGTGTTCGGTCATTATGGCGACCGCATCGGGCGCAAGGCGACGCTGGTCGCCTCGCTGATGCTGATGGGCGGCTGCACGCTGCTGATCGGCTTTCTGCCGACCTACCAGATGATCGGCTATTGGGCGCCGCTGATCCTGTGCCTGCTGCGCTTCGGACAGGGCTTTGGCCTCGGCGGCGAATGGGGCGGCGCGGCACTGCTGGCGGTGGAGAACGCCCCGCCGGGCTGGCGCGCGCGCTTCGGCATGTTCCCGCAACTGGGCGCCCCGGTCGGCTTCATCGCCGCCAACGGCCTGTTCCTGATCCTGGGCGCCTTCCTGACCGACGAAGACTTCTTCGCCTGGGGCTGGCGCCTGCCCTTCCTCGGCAGCGCGGTGCTGGTGATTTTGGGCCTTTGGGTTCGCCTGAAACTCACTGAAACCCCTGAATTCGCCGCCGCGCAGAGGGAAACGCCGCCACCCGCCGTGCCGCTGGCCACGCTTCTCTCCTCGCATCTGGGCGCGGCGATCGCGGGCACCTTCGCCTGCGCCGCCTGCTTCGCCGTCTATTATATCGCCACCGCCTTCGCGCTCGGCTACGGCACCACCGCGCTCAGGATCGACCGCGAAATCTTCCTCGCCATTCAGTTGGGCGCGATCCTGTTCATGGCGCTTAGCATCGTCATCGCCGGCTGGTGGTCGGATCGGACCACGCCCACCAATGCCCTCGCCTGGGGCTGCGCCGGTACGGTGGCGATGGGCCTGGTCTTCGGCCCGCTGATCGGCACCGGCGCGCTGCTGCCGATCTTCGCGGCGCTCAGCCTGGCCTTGTTCGTCATGGGCTTCATCTACGGCCCGCTGGGCGCCTATCTGCCTGCCCTCTTCCCGATCCAGCTACGCTATACCGGCGCGTCCTTCGCCTTCAACCTGGGCGGCATCATCGGCGGCGCGCTGGCGCCGATCGTCGCGACCTGGCTGATCGGCGCGCAGGGCGTCGGCCTGGTCGGGCTTTACATGTCGGCGGCCGCGCTCATCAGCCTGGGCGGCCTCTGGTTCACCAGCCGCGCGGCGCCGGTCCAATGACCTTGCGCATCAGCAGCATCGGCACGCCGCTATCCTCGAACGCCCGCACCCCCACGAACCCGAAGCTGCGATAGAGCGGCACGCCCGCCATGGTCCCCGACAGTTCGAGCGCCCCGAAGCCCTCCGCCCGCGCCGCCGCCTCGCACAGCGACAGGATCAGCGTACCCACGCCTTTGCGAACATGATCGGGATGGGTGTACATCGCCCGCACCCGCGCCGCCTCGGTCGCCGGATCGAGCAGCCGGTCGTCGCGCCCGGCGCTATGGTTGCCGCCATAGGATGTCGCCCGCCGGCTCCACCCGCCGCAACCCGCTATCACCCCCGCATCCTCGATGACGAAATAGGTGCCGTCGGCGATCAGCCGGCTGTCCAGCCCCATGAAGGCATGGCTGGCCGCCACCTGATCGGGCGTCAGATAAGCCGATTGCAGCCGCTCGATCGCCAATGTCATCAGGGCGGACAAGGCGGCTTCGTCGGCGATGGTGGCCAGGCGGTGGGTCAATATGGTCATGGCGCGATCTGAAACAGCAAAGGCCGGCCCCGCGCAAGGGACCGGCCTCTGCCGACTGCGGTCAGTTCAGAATTTGAAGCCGACCTTGCCGTACCAGTAACCGCCATTGATGCCGTAGGGCGTAAAGGTCACCGGCGCGTCCAGCACCGCACCGCCGTCGATCGGCAGGCCGTCCGGGCCGTTGGGTACGGTCGATGCCTTCTTGTCGAACAGGTTGTTGGCGCCGGCCGTGATCGTCAGCCCCTCGGTCAGGGCATAGCTGACCTCCAGATCGGTGATCGCCGCCGCGCCGGCCTTCACCGTCGGGGTCGTGCCGTTATAGATCACCACCTGCGACGACTTGCCGTAGAAGGTTTCGCGCAGGTTGACGCTAAAGCCCCCCATCGTCAGCAGGCCGCCGGCAATGACCTTATATTTCGGCGATGCGTCCTCCAGCACGCTGCGCGCATCCGCCGCATAGAGCGAGTCGGGCAGGCGCAGCTTGGTGATCTTGGTCGTGTTGTAGTTGGCCGACAGCGACCAGAGGATCGATCCCTCGCCGACCGACGTCGGATAGCTCGCCGTCAGATCGACGCCGCGGGTGCGGGTGTCCGCGCCGTTGGTGAACAGGTTGATGCCCGCGTCGCCCACCTCCAGCACATAGGGATCGAGCACATTGCCATGCGCTGCGATTGCATCCAGCACCGCCTGGTTGGTCACGACGCCGCCGGTCAGGCCGACGATCGACCCGGTGCCGACGATGCGGTTCTTCATCTTCACCTGATAGGCGTCGAGCGTGATGTTCAGCTTGGGAATGGGTCGCAGCACCAGGCCCAGGCTGTAGTTGGTGGACGTTTCGGGTTTCAGGTCGTCATAGCCCAGCAGCTTGGCCGCCGCGCTGTTCGGCGGCAATTGCACATAGGCCGACGTTGGGCCGACATTGGTTGAGCTGTAATAGGATTCGAGCAGCGAGGGCGCCCGGAAACCTGTGCTGACCGTCCCGCGCACCGCCACCTGGTCGGTGAAGTCGACGCGGCTCGTCACCTTCCACGTCCATTTGGTGCCGAAGTCGCTATAGTCCTCGAAACGCACCGCGCCGTCGATCTTCCAGATATCCACCGGGTTCAGCGCGATGTCCAGATAGGCCGCCTTGTTGTTGCGCTTGTGCTTGCCTGCGTCGGTGGCGAGGAAGCCCGGATAGGATTGGCCGCCCTCGAAATAGGTGGAGGCGAAGTCGCCCTTGCCGATCTGGAACAGATTTTCGCGATATTCTCCGCCGAAGGCGATGTTGATCGGCGCCGCCATCCCCGCCTCGATCTCCTTGGCGATATCGATGTTGGTGGTCCATTCCGACGCCTTCAGGAAGCCGTCATAAAAATTGCCCGGCGTGGTGCCGGTATTGATGAACAGCGTGCGGTTGGCCGAATCCAGCGTGAAGAGCTTGGCATAATCCTGGCCATAGGTGGTGCTGACGTCCCAGCGGAAACCGCCCATTTCCCCCTTGATGCCGCCGGTGTTGGAGAAATCATCCTCCTTGATCGCCTCGCGCGGGTTGAAGCCGGTGGCGCTGTACAGGATTTCCTCGCCCGCCACGCCCAGAACCGGGGAGCGCGATACGCGCCAGGGCTGCCGGTAATTTTCATAGGCGCTCGCCTCGCGACGACCATAGCTGCCGAAGGCGTAGATTTCGACACCGCCGAAATCATGGCCAGCATTGTACATCACCGTGCTGAGCGTCGAGCGCGAATCGCCGACGATGCGGTTGGTGTAAGGCGCATTTGGCAGGCCGATCGCCACCATCGCCGCATGTTCGGCGCTCAGGCTGTCGCTGATCGTGCCGTCCTTGTTATAGATGCGGGAATCGACGCCGCCGCGCTGGGAAAAGCCATGGAAGCGGTGAAACATGGTGAAGTTCAGATAGGTGTCGTCGTCGATCTTGGGCGCGAAAGTGATGCTGCCCGAAAAGGTCGTGCCGTCGCCTTCATAATATTGGCCACCGGTGAAGCTGCCGGAAATGCTGTCCTTTTCATCCTTCAGGATGATGTTGATGACACCCGCGATCGCATCCGACCCATATTGCGCGGCCGCGCCGTCCTCCAGCACCTCGATGCGGCCGATCGCGCCTGGCGGGATCATGTCGAGATCGGGCGCGGCGCCACCCTGATAGGGGCCGCTCAGCACATGGAGGTTGGATGTGCCGTGGCGCCGCTTGCCGTTGACCAGCACCAGCGCGTGGTTGGGGCTGAGGCCGCGCAGGCGCGCCGACAAGGTAAGGTTGGCGGTATCGCCGCCAAAGGCTTCGGCGGTGAAGGACGGTACGAGCTGGCTCAGCACTTGGTTCAGGTTGGGCTGGCCCACCTTTTCCAACGCGGCGCTGTCGAGAACCTTGATCGGCGCCGCGCTTTCGGCGGCGGTGACGCCCGTGGCGCGGGTGCCGGTGACGATGATGGCCGCGCCCTCATCGACTGCGGCGGCCTGCGGCGCATTATCCTGTGCGAAGACGGTAGCGGAAGAACTGATGGCGATCGCAATAGCAGCGCGAGAAACGAGACCCTTATAGTTCATGAAACAGCCCCCTAATATTTCTTATTGATTGAGGCCTCTCCTATATCGTCCTTTTATTCTTACCCCTGTTCTCTCCGATATTTTGCACGAACGCTCCCACCGCCGGAAGCACATGGCCCGACGCCAGAAACACTCGGCAATGTCTGGAAACGAAAAGCTGACACAAAACCGCAACGGGCGAAATAACATTTATGCCGCACTGCAAAATCCTTCCGCTCCGATCAAAGCGGGACGGCCGTCCAAAGTTGCCAAATCCTTGCAACATAAAGAAAAAGGCGGCGACCCCGGGGGTCACCGCCTGTTTCTTTTTTACAACTGTCAAGAAGCGTTTTTGGGCACTCGGCCCTCGGGCCATTGACCTTCGCGCAATCAACCTTCGCGGTTGTCGCGGCGCTCGGCAATACGCGCGCGCTTGCCGGTGCGGCCGCGCAGATAGTAGAGCTTCGCACGACGCACGACGCCACGGCGGACGACGGTGATCGAATCGAGGTTGGGCGAATAGAGCGGGAACACACGCTCCACGCCTTCGCCGAACGAAATCTTGCGCACGGTGAAGTTGGAACCCATGCCCTTGTTCGAACGGGCGATGCACACGCCTTCATAGTTCTGAACGCGGCTACGCTCGCCTTCGATGACCTTCACGCCGACGCGCAGCGTGTCGCCGGGGCGGAATTCGGGGATATCCTTGGCGAGGGCGGCGATGTTTTCCGCCTCGATCTGCTGGATGATGTTCATGTCAACTCAGTCCTTGGTCGTTCGTTGCGCACCAGAGGGCGACTGGACCCGAACGCCGATGTGACGTTCCCAAAGGTCCGGCCGCCTTAGCCGTGTATCATCTTCCGCCTGTTGTTTCCGCCAGGCGGCGATCTTCGCATGATCCCCCGATCGCAACACTTGCGGGATCATGCGCCCCTCCCATTCTACCGGGCGGGTATAATGCGGATATTCGAGCAATCCCGTTTCAAAGGATTCCTCGACTCCGCTGGAAGCCGCGCCCATTACACCGGGAAGCAGGCGAACACAAGCGTCGAGCAGCAGCAAAGCGGCCATTTCCCCGCCCGACAGGATGATGTCGCCCATGCTGATCTGCTCGATCGGCCGGGCGTCGAAGAGGCGCTCGTCAAAGCCCTCGAACCGGCCGCACAGGAGGGTCACGCCCGGCCCTTCCGCCAGGCTGCGCACGCGCGCCTGCGTGATCGGCTTGCCCCGTGGCGTCATCGCCAGCACGGGCAGGTCAGGCCGCTTCTCCAGCGCATGGTCGACCGCCTTGGCCAATATGTCCGCGCGCAGCACCATGCCCGCCCCCCCGCCCGCGGGCGTATCATCCACGGTGCGATGCCGGTCGGCGGCGAAATCGCGGATAGGGATGGGATCGCACGCCCATTTTCCCTCACTGAGCGCCCGCCCCGCCAGCGACAGGCCGAGCGGCCCCGGAAACATGTCGGGGTAGAGGGTCAATATCTGCGCTGCGAAGCTCATTTGCGGCGCGATCGCAACCAGGCTGCCGAAGCCCCGCCGCCCATGCACAGAAGGCCACAGATCAGAAGGGCGACCCCGATGCTCTGGAGCAGTCCGGCAAAGGGCCGTTCGGGATGCAGCAGGCCCGGGATCAGGACCAGCAACGGGATCGGACAGACCAGCGCAATTGCGCTGGCTGCCTTCACGCCGCGCGACCAGCCGATGCCGAACAGGCGCCAACCGGCGGCCAGCATTGCCAGAAGATAAAGAGCGGTGAGGATTTGCGCCATGGCCCGCGCTTAGGACAAGCGCGTCGCCTCGTCCAGTTCCCGCCGCAGCCTGCCGTTCAGGGCGCCTTGACCGCCAGTTTCAGTTCCTGGATTTGCGCGCCCCGCGTCGGGGCCAGCAGGATCGACCCCGCCACGCGCCCCTTCTCGCAGGCCCAAGTGAAGCTGCCCGACAGATTGCCGCTGGCCTTGATCGGCGCGTCGATGCGACACGCGCCGACCTCATCCTTGAGCGCCGCCAGTTTCTTGCGCCAACTGTCCATATCGTTGTCCATCAGGAAGTTCATGGCCAGCCGCTCTTGCGCCGCCTGCACGGTCCCGGCCGCATAGATCCGCCCCGCCGCGGCATAGCCATCCGCCAGCAAAGGCGACACCGCCAGCACCCGCTCGACCAGCGCCCCCGCCTTCTGCAACGCCACGGCCGCGTCCCAAGCCGGGCCGGCCCCGCCAGTATAGGTGCGGTTGGTGAAGACGAAGATGCCCACGCCGTGATCCGGCATCAGCATCACATGGCTGCCATAGCCCGGATAGCCGCCGCCATGGGCCAACGTCAGGCCCAGGTCGCAATCCTGCGCCACCCGCATCCCAAAGCCGTAAGCGGCGGCCTGACGGCAGGCGGACGGTCCGCTTGCGCCGTTGCGCTGCGCGACGGTGACGAAGTTGCTCCCCTCCGCCAGCATCCGCACCGCCGCACGCGGCACCGGCCCGGCATCGGGATCGTCCCGCGCCGGCCAGGCGGACAGCAGGAAGGCGAGCCACCGGGCATAATCATTGGCGCTGGTCTGGAGCCCGCCCATCGCCCCGAATGCGCCGTCGCGCATCGTCGGCTCCGCCTTCCAGCGCCCCTCTTCCCAGCGATAGCCGATCGCGCGGCGATCGAGCGGCCATTCGCCGACCTCATAGCCGCTCGACGCCATGCCCAGCGGCGTCAGCAACGTCCGCTCGACATAGCGGCGATAGGTCTGGCCGGAGACGGTGGCGACGATCCGGCCCAGCAGGGCGAAACCGAAATTGCTATATTCATAATGGCTGCCCGGCGCGCTGCTGAAGGGCACACCCTGTTGCAGCACCCGGGTGAAGTCCGCTTCCGGCAGCGGCGTCTGACGGTCGCCCCATGGATTGTCGTCGACCAGGCCCGCGCTATGGGTCAGCAGGTCACGGATACGGATGCGGGGGCTATCCTTGGTCGGATAGGTCCAGCCGCGCATCTCCGGCACGTAGGTTTCCGCCAGATCGTCAAGCGTAAGCTTGCCCTCCTCGCGCAGCTTGAGGATCGACAGCGCGGTGAAGGCCTTGGTCATCGACGCGATGCGGAACAGGCTGTCGGGCGTCACCGGCCGCTTATGGACCAGATCCTGCACCCCCAGCCCCTTCACATGGACCAGCCGCCCATCTGCGACGATGCCGTAGACCAGGCCCGGCGCATGGCTGTCCACCTGGAAATCGGCAAACAGGCGATCGATCGCGGGGATCGCCTGCGCGATCTTCTGCGCGTCGGCGGCGTGGGCCGGATGCGCGGCAGCGATCATCAAAAGCAGGCAGGCGGCAAGGCGCATCGACATCCCTCCAGCGACGGAGGATCGAACATGCCATGCTGCACCATGGCCGCAAGGGCCATTTACCCCTTATTCGACGAAGGCTGCGTCGATGATAGCGCGGTCCGCCTCCAGCGTCACCGCGTGCATGGGCGCCATGAAGCGCTTGCCCTTCTTGCCCTCCGCCGGCGGCCGCTCCACCTCGATGATGTCGCCCGCGCCGAAATTCTCGATCGCAATGATCTCGCCCAGCGCCTCGCCCGCACTGGACAGGCAGGACAGGCCGATGATGTCGGCATGATAATATTCGCCCTCGCCCAGCGGCGGCAAGGCGGAACGGGGCACGGTCAACGCCGTGCCGCGCAAGGCTTCGGCCGCCCCCCGATCGCCGACCTCGGCGAAACGGGCGACCGCGCCATTGGGGCCGGGGCGCACCGACTTCAACGTCAATATGCGCCCCGCCGCATCGAAGCTCTTGTAGTTTTTGAGGCTTTCGGCCCCTTCACCAAAGAGCTTCAGACGGACATCGCCCGCCACTCCATGCGCACCAACGATCGCGGCGAGAGTGACGGGCTTGTCGGTCAAGAGACTCAGCCCTCGGCCTGTTCGGCAGCAGCTTCCTCGGCGGGAGCGGCTTCTTCGGCAGCCGGAGCCGGAGCAGCGGCGGCCTCGGCAGCGGCCGCCTTGGCGGCTTCGGCGGCTTCTGCGGCTTCGGCAGCCTTGGTGGCGCGGTCTTCAGCGCGATCCTTGGCCTTCTGGCCCGGCTCCGCCTTGTTCGGGTTGTTGCGCGCCTTGCGCTCCTTCACGCCGGCGGCGTCCAGGAAGCGGGCGACGCGGTCGGTCGGCTGGGCGCCGGCGGCAACCCAATGCTTCGCGCGCTCGACGTCCAGAACGACGCGCTTCTCGTCGCCCTTGGGCAGGACGGGGTTGTAGCTGCCGATACGCTCGATGAACTTGCCGTCACGCGGGGCGCGGCTGTCGGCCACGACGATGCGGTAATAGGGGCGCTTCTTGGAGCCGCCGCGCGAAAGACGGATGGAGGTTGCCATGGAACTAGACCTTTCTACTCAAACCAATGTGTTGAAATTGCTTATTTCTTCATGAAATTCTGAAAACCGGGTGGAAGCTTGGGCATATTGCCGCCCAATCCGCCCAGGCCCGACAGATCGGGCGGACCGCCCTGCCCGTCGCCGCCGCCCGGACCACCCAGGCCACCCAGTCCGCCCATGCCACCGCCGCCGGTGAACATCTTGGCCAGCCCCTTGAGGCCGCCCATCTTGCGGATCTTCTTCATCGCGCCTTCCATTTCCTGATGCATTTTCAGGAGACGGTTGACGTCCTGCACGGTGCGGCCGGCACCCTTGGCGATGCGGATCTTGCGCTTGGCGTTGATCAAAGCGGGCTTCTCCCGCTCCTTGGGCGTCATGGAGCCGATCATGGCGTCCAGATGCACCAGCGTCTTGTCGTTCGCGCCGCTATTGGCCATCGCCGCCTGCGCCTTTTTGAGGCCCGGCAACATGCCCGCCAGCGCGCCCAGGCCGCCCATGCGGCGCATCTGATTGAGCTGGCTGCGCAGGTCGTTCATGTCGAACTGACCCTTGGCCATCTTCTTGGCAAGCTTGTCGGCTTCTTCCGCGTCGATCGTCTCGGCCGCGCGCTCGACCAGACTGACGACGTCGCCCATGCCCAATATGCGCTGCGCGACGCGCTGCGGATGGAACAGCTCCAGCGCGTCGAGCTTTTCGCCGGTGCCGGCGAACTTGATCGGACGGCCGGTAACGGCGCGCATCGACAGCGCCGCGCCACCGCGCGCATCGCCATCCATGCGGGTCAGCACCACGCCGGTCAGCGGCACCTGGCCCGAGAAGTTGGTCGCGACATTGACCGCGTCCTGGCCAGTCAGCGAATCGACCACCAGCAGGATTTCAGCGGGGTTGGAGGCGTCGGCGACCGCCTTCATCTCGTCCATCAACGCCTGGTCGACATGGAGGCGACCGGCGGTGTCGAGCATCACCACGTCGAAGCCCTGGAGCTTGGCCGACTGCAACGCGCGCTTGGCGATCTCGACCGGCTGCTGCCCCGCGACGATCGGCAGCGTGGCGACGTCGATCTGCGTGCCGAGCACGGCCAACTGTTCCTGCGCGGCCGGGCGCTGGACGTCGAGCGACGCCATCAGCACCTTCTTGCGTTCTTTTTCCTTCAGGCGCTTGGCGATCTTCGCGGTCGTGGTGGTCTTGCCCGATCCCTGAAGGCCGACCATCATGATCACGGCGGGCGGGGTCACGTCGATCAGCAGGTCGGACGCTTCGGAACCCAGCGTTTCGGTCAGCGTGTCCGAGACGATCTTGACGACCATCTGCCCCGGCGTGACCGATCGCAGCACGTCGCTGCCGACCGCCCGCTCCGTGGCCTGATCGACGAACTGGCGCACAACCGGCAACGCGACGTCGGCTTCCAGCAGCGCGATTCGCACTTCACGCATCGCGGCGCGGACATCGTCCTCCGTAAGCGCGCCGCGCCCACGCAGTTTGTCGAATACCCCACTCAGACGATCGCTTAGCGAATCGAACATCATCACCTCATTTGGACCGCAAAGGCCCGGAAAATCCCGCTTCCCTGCCAAACGACAAAATCGCCGGTGGGCGAAACCTCGCCAACCAGCGTCCATCCGATGCCCCATCTGGGCGTCCTGGATTTGTCAGGGACCGAACGGCAAGCCGCCCGATTGCTCGGCGCCCTTAGCGTACCATGGCGGGAGATGCAACCATCGCGACCATGTCCATCGAGTCGCATGGGATAGCGCAACCGGGATTGCGCCCGTGTCGCTCAAGGCGGAATCTTCATGCCGTGCGGACCATCCGTTCGGCAACAAGCGGCAAGCGCGCGCCGATCCGCTTGCGCGCAACCCGGCTTTGCGCCAGCAGATAGCGATAAAGCAGGAAGGGGAACCGCGATCATGAGTTGGACACGCCGCAAGCCGATGGAGGCGATGACCCCCAGGGACGCAGGCCATCAACTGGCCCGCACCCTGTCCTGGCCGCATCTGCTGGCACTGGGCGTCGGCGCGATCGTAGGCACCGGCATCCTTACCCTGATCGGCGTCGGCGCGGATCGCGCCGGTCCTGCGGTGCTGCTCTCCTTCGCCATAGCGGGCGCGATCTGCGCCTGCGCCGCGCTCGCCTATGCCGAATTGTCGACCATGATGCCCGCGGCGGGCAGCGCCTACAGCTATAGCTATGTCGCGCTGGGCGAAGGCATCGCCTGGGTCGTGGGGTGGAGCCTGATCCTGGAATATAGCCTAGTCGTGTCCACCGTGGCGGTGGGCTGGTCGGGCTATGCCGCGCCTTTGCTCACTGCGATCGGCTTCCCACAGGTTTTGACGCAGGGACCGGAACTGGGCGGCCTTATCAACCTGCCCGCCATCTTCATCATCGCCGTGGTCGCCGGGCTGCTGATGCTCGGCACCCGCGAAAGCGCACGCCTGAACAGCGTACTGGTCCTTATCAAGATCGCGACCCTTAGCCTGTTCGTCGCCGTCGCCCTGCCCGCCTTCGACGCGCAGAATCTGCACCCCTTCATGCCCTTCGGCTTCGCCAAACATATGGGGCCGGACGGCGTCGAACGCGGGGTGATGGCCGCCGCGGCGATCATCTTCTTCGCCTTCTATGGTTTCGACGCCATTTCCACCGCAGCGGAAGAAGCCAAGAACCCGGATCGCGACCTGGCCATCGGCATCGTCGGATCGCTCGTCATCTGCACCCTCATCTATGTGCTGGTGGCCGCCGCCGCGATCGGCGCGCTGCCCTTCACCCGTTTCGCCGACAGCCCCGAGCCGCTGGCGCTGATCCTGCGCGAAATGGGCCAGGGCGGCATCGCCCGCATCGTCGCCATCGCCGCCGTGATCGCGCTACCCACCGTGTTGCTGGGCTTCCTCTACGGCCAGAGCCGCATCTTCCTGGTGATGGCGCGCGACGGCTTCCTGCCCCAAAGCCTGGCGAAGATTTCGAAGCGCGGCACCCCCGCGCGCATCACTGCGGTCACCGCCGCGCTGGTCGCCGTCATCGCCGGTCTGCTGCCGATCGACGAGATCGCCGCGCTGGCCAATGCCGGCACGCTGATCGCCTTCACGGCCGTCGGCTGGTGCCTGCTCGTCCTGCGCCGTCGTAGCCCCGACCTGCGCCGCCCCTTCCGCACACCCGCCGCCTGGTTCGTGGGCCTGGGTGCGATCGGCGGCTGCGCCTATCTCTTCGTCAGCCTGCCGATGAAGACGATCGTCGCCTGTCTGGTATGGAATGCCATTGGGTTGGGGGTCTATTTTCTCTATGGGCAGCGGCGGGCCACACCATATGGAAATGATGCATGACTGCGCTGTTCTCATTCCTTCTTGCCGCAACCCTCACAATGTCGACCCCGTCAACCTCGCCCGCCGGCTGGGCTTTGGAAAGCGACTATCCAGCCAGCGCAAAGCAGCGCAAGGAAACGGGATCTGTAGAGTTCCTGCTGGTCAGGTCTCCCCAAGGCCGCGTTTCGCAATGCCAGATAATGCAATCCAGCGGATCGTCGGAACTCGATCAACGGACATGCGAAGTCATGTATGCCCGCGCGAGCTTCAAGCCCGCGACGGACGAAAATGAAAATCCCACATCCGGATTTTACAAGGGGCGTTTTACATGGACGCTTCCCGGCCAGCCGCGCCAACCGACTGCACGCAAGCCAGAGCGGCCCGCCGACATCCTGCTGCAGGTGAAGGCCCTGCCAAACAAGGCAAAAGAAATAGTTGTCGGCATCCGCACCAGAATTGACGAAAATGGCAAGGTGGCGGTTTGCGAACCTTTGGATGATGCGCCCGACAGGTTGAAACTGGCAAATGTCGCTTGCGCGCAGGCCAAGGCGCTCAATCTATCAACCATAAAAGACGATGCCGGAAATCCGATCCCCATGATCCGCACATTCGGCGTCAGTTTCAAAACCAACAATCAATAGGCCGGACTCGCCTTTTCGCTTCACCCCCACTACATGCGCGCCCATGGGACGCTTCTCCAAAATGCATGGCCTCGGCAACGACTTCGTCGTCATCGACGCGCGCGCGCAGGCGATCGGCATGACGGAGTCTCGCGCCCGCGCCATCGCCGACCGTCATGCCGGCATCGGCTGCGACCAACTCATCCTGATCGGCAACGCCCCAGACGCCGACGTGTCGATGCAAATCTTCAACGCCGACGGCAGCGAAGTCGAAGCCTGCGGCAACGCCACCCGCTGCGTGCCCCTGTTCGTCGGCCGCGACGTGCTGATCCGCACCAAGGCGGGTCTACTCGACGCCAAGGCCGTCGATGGCGGCGCCAACGTCGATATGGGCGCGCCGCGCTTCGACTGGGACGCGATCCCGCTCGCCTATCCCATGGACACGCTGACCATGGGCGCCAGTTGGGAAGAGCTGCCCGCCCCCGCCGCGGTCAATGTCGGCAACCCGCATGTCATCTTCTTCGTGGACGATCTGGACGGTGTGAACTTCCACCTTCTCGGCCCGCTGATCGAGCATGATCCGCTGTTCCCGGCCCGCGTGAACGTCAATTTCGCGCAGGTCGTCGGCGAAAACCAGATCCGCCTGATCGTATGGGAACGCGGCGCGGGTCTGACGCGCGCCTGTGGCACGGGCGCCTGCGCCACCGCCGTCGCCGCCATCCGCCGCAAGCTGATGACGGGTCCGGTGACGGTCAGTCTGCCCGGCGGCGATCTGGTGATCGACTGGGCGCCGGGCGGCACGATCCGCATGACCGGCCCCGCCACCCACGTCTTCGATGGCGAGGCTGACTGGGACCGCTTCTGATGCCCCCTGCCTCAACCAAAGCGCCGGACATCATCACCATGGGCTGCCGCCTCAACATCGCGGAGAGCGAAGCGATTCGCGACATGGCGGCCGGCCAGGACGATCTGATCGTGGTCAATAGCTGCGCCGTGACGGCCGAAGCGGTGCGCCAGACCCGCCAGGCGATCCGCCGCGCCCGGCGCGAACGACCCGACGCCCGCATCCTCGTCACCGGCTGCGCCGCCCAGACCGAACCGGAGACCTTCGCCGCCATGGCCGAAGTCGATGGCGTGATCGGCAATCGGGAGAAGATGGAGGCGAGCAGCTTCGCTGCGATGACCGAAAAGGTCCGCGTTTCCGACATCATGGCCGTCCGCGACACCGCCCCGCATATGGCCAGCGCTTTTGCCGACCATGCCCGCGCGTTTCTGGAGGTCCAGAATGGCTGCGATCATCGCTGCACCTTCTGCATCATTCCCTATGGCCGGGGGAACAGCCGCTCCGTCCCCGCCGGCGCGGTGGTGGACAAGGCGAAGCAACTGGTCGATGCGGGCTATCGGGAAATCGTGCTGACCGGCGTGGACGTCACCAGCTACGGCCCGGACCTGCCCGGCAGCCCGTCGCTCGGCCTGCTGATCGAACGTATATTGAAGGGCGTGCCCGATCTGACCCGCCTGCGCCTTTCCTCCCTCGACAGCGTGGAAATCGACGAACGGCTGTTCGATCTTATCGCGCACGATCCGCGTATGATGCCGCATCTACATCTGTCGCTGCAGGCGGGCGACGACCTGATCCTCAAGCGCATGAAGCGCCGCCACGGCCGGGCCGACGCCATCCGCATTGTGGAACGGCTCAAGGCCGCCCGCCCCGGCATCAGCATCGGCGCAGACATCATCGCCGGCTTCCCGACCGAGGATGACGCGATGTTCGAGAACAGCCTCATGCTCATCGACGAATGCGACATCGTCCACGGCCATATCTTTCCCTTTTCGCCGCGCACCGGCACCCCTGCCGCACGTATGCCGCAGGTCGATCGCGCGACGATCAAGGCCCGCGCCGCCCGCCTGCGCGACGCCTGCGCCGCGCGACGCGAAACTTGGCTCTGCAGCCTGATCGGCACGACCCAGTCGGTGCTGGTCGAACGCAGCGGCCTGACCGGCCATGCTGAAAATTTCGCGCCGGTGCGCTTCGCGGCGGCGCAGCCCCCCTCCTCCATCGTTCCCGTTCCCATCACGGCGCTTGAGAATGGCGCGCTGATCGCGCAAGAGGCCGCATAATGACAGATACCGGCACCAGCTGGCGCGATCGCCTCTTCGGCGGACTGAAGCGCACATCCGACAGGCTTGGCGACAACCTCACCGGCCTTTTCTCCAAGGCCGCGCTCGACGACCAGACGCTCGACGAGATCGAAGAGGCGCTGATCGTCTCCGACCTTGGCCCGGCCATGGCCGGACGCGTGCGCGAACGACTGGCCGAGGGGCGCTACAACAAGGCATTGACCGAGGAATATCTGCGCCAGATCATCGCGGAGGAGATCGAGAAGGTGCTGGCCCCCGTGGCCCGCCCGCTGGAGATCGAGGCCTTTCCGCGGCCGCAGGTGATCCTGGTCATCGGCGTCAACGGTTCGGGCAAGACAACCACTATCGCCAAGCTGGCCAATAATTTCCTGGAGCAGGATTATGGCGTGATGCTGGCCGCCGGCGACACGTTCCGTGCGGCGGCGATCGGCCAACTCAAGGTCTGGGCTGAGCGGCTGGGCATCCCCATCGTGGCGGGCAAGGAAGGCGGCGACGCGGCGGGCATCGTGTTCGACGCGGTCAAGCAGGCGACGGAAACCGGCATCGACGTGCTGATCGTGGACACCGCCGGGCGCCTCCAGAACAAGACCGAGCTGATGGATGAGCTGGCCAAGGTGCGTCGCGTGCTGGGTCGATTGAACCCCGCCGCCCCGCACGACGTTGTGCTGGTTCTGGATGCCACGACAGGACAGAATGCGTTGAACCAGATCGAAGTCTTCAAGGAAACGGCGCAGGTGACGGGGCTGGTCATGACCAAGCTGGACGGCACCGCGCGCGGCGGCGTGCTGGTCGCGGCGGCGGAGAAATTCCGCCTGCCCATCCATGCGATCGGCGTGGGCGAGAAAATCGAGGATCTGCGTCCCTTCGATCCCGGCGACATGGCGCGCGCCATTGCGGGGACGGCCTATGCACGGTGAGCATTGTCGTTCGTCATGCCGGCAAAGGCTGGCGTCTTTCTTCCTTTTGCGGCGCATGAAGAAAAGTGGGATCCCGGCGTTCGCTGGGATGACGGAGCACAACTGATGGTCGATACCAAGCCCGCTGCAAAGCCCGCCCATGGCGGCACGCTCAGCCTAGCGCTCGATTTCGGGCCGCTGCTGGTCTTCTTCCTGACCTACAAGGGTGCCGGGTGGTTCTGGGGCGCGGGCAATCCGATCACCGCCATGACCTTCGGCACGGCCGCCTTCATGGCGGCGATCGTGATCGCGGTCGTCATCTCCAGGGTGAAGCTGGGCCGGGTATCGCCGATGCTCTGGCTGTCGGCGCTGCTGATCCTGTTTTTCGGCGGCCTCACCATCTACTTTCACGACCAGAGCTTCATCCAATTGAAGCCCACGATCATCTACAGCTTCTTCGCGATGATGCTCTTCGCCGGATTGTTGCGTGGCAAACCGCTGCTCAAATATCTGCTCCAGGCCGCCTATGACGGCCTCAGCGAAACCGGTTGGATGAAGCTGTCGCGCAATTGGGCCTTGTTCTTCGTCGCCATGGCGATCGCGAACGAGGTGATGCGCCGGTCGATGAGTTTCGACAGCTGGCTGGCGGTCAAGGTGTGGGGAGTCACCATCATCTCGGTCGTCTTTGCCGCCGCCAATATCCCGATGCTGATGCGCCACGGCCTGACGCTCGGCGATGGCCTCGACAGCGACGAGGTGGGTGAAACCACCCCGCCGCAAGGCTGAGTTAAGCCGCCCGCGCCTGCACCACCTCGTCGACGATGATGTCGCGCAGATGGCCGTCCCGGTCGGGCCACAGGATCGACGCGCCGGCCTGCATCCCGATCAGCGCCGCACCGATCGGCGTCAGGATTGAAATGCGGCCCAGCGCTACATCGGCATGACCGGGATAGACCAATTGGACCCTCCGCGACGCGCCGTCACGGCCATCGCGATAGGCCACATCCGATCCCATGGCGACGACGGTACAGGGCAAGTCGGCCGACGCGCAAAGCTGCGCACGCCCGACCTCCTGCTGCAGCAACTGGCACACATCGGGGAAGCGGTCGCGCGCCGCCCAGGCCAGGTCGGAGATCATGTCCGCTTCGGATTCGACAAGGTGGATGGGCGGCACGGCCGCCCCGTTCTGATGCAGGATCATGGAAAGGCTTCCTGATAGAGGATCGGCCCGACTGCGGGCCTCTGGCGTCAAGAAGGTGCCCCGGACCCTGCCGGCCGATCGCCTGTCAGGTCCGGGGCGGATCGCCCGCGAGAAGTTGGCCCCCGTGATGACGGAAGCGCGAAAAGGCGGCGCCATTTTGCATGATCCGATCCTGTTGGACCAGGACCGCTCTGTCAAGCGAACCCGACACGCGCCCTACTTCGGCCAACTTCCAGCACCAATTTCTGCGATCGTTTCGCAATAGGCACATATCTGTTTTCTTGGGCGTTGGGGCAGCATATGGGAAACGGCGGAGGCGTCCACGCCCCGCATGGACCATATGACCAACCGGCCGCTCCACCCTGCGTGCGGCCGCCCCATAACGAACCCGAGGAGTTCCGCCATGGCCTTTGTTCTGCCCGATTTGCCCTATGCCAAGGATGCTTTTGGCGACATCCTGTCCGTCGAAACCTTCGACTTCCACCATGGCAAGCATCACAATGCCTATGTCGTGAAGGCCAATGAACTGGTCGCCGCGGACGAAAGCCTGCAGGGCAAGTCGCTGGTCGAGCTGATCAAGTCGGCCAAGGGCGGTCTTTTCAACCAGGTCGGCCAGATCTGGAACCACACTTTCTACTGGCAGTCGCTGTCGCCCACGAAGACCGAACCGACCGGGGAATTGCTGACCAAGATCAACGAAGCCTTCGGATCGGTCGATGCGCTGATCGAAAAGCTGAAAGCCGAAGCGGTGGGCCACTTCGCCAGCGGCTGGGCCGCGCTGGTCCTGAAGGACGGCAAGCTGGAAGTAACCAGCTATCATGACGCCGATACCCCCGTCGCCCATGAAGGCCATGCGCCGCTGCTGATCGTCGATGTGTGGGAACATGCCTATTATATCGACTATCGCAACCTGCGCCCCAGCTATGCCGACCGCATCCTCAAGGAAGCGATCAACTGGGACTTTGCGGCGCTGAACCTCGACGGTGAAGGCGCCAGCCGCGCCGACCAGCCGGCCTGATATCGAAAAGGGGACCGGGCGCATACGACCGGTCCCCTTTTCCACGACGCGTGAATGCACTCGGCGGGATCAGGCCGCTTCCAGTTGCGTCACAAATTGTTCGGCCGCCCGCTGCAACGTCTTCGCCGTGCTCGACAGGCTGGACGCCGCACTGGACACGCGCGCCGACAGGCTTTCGGTGTCGCGCGCGACATCGGCGACATCTTCCATCTGTCGCGTCATGATGGCCGCGTCCTGCGCCGTATCACGCGCGGATTCACCTATCGCGCTGGTCGCATCGCGCTGATCGACGACTGCCCGCTGGATCGCATCCGCCGCCTCCGCCAGTTGCTCGACGGCGCCTGCGACGTCGGATAGCGCCTCACGTGCCACCCCGGCCCCTTGACGGGCGGACCAAGCCAAAGCGTGAATTTCCCCGGTCGCATTTGCGGCCTGGCCAGCCAATTGCTTTACTTCTCCGGCCACCACCGCGAAACCCCGGCCGACATCGCCGGCGCGCGCCGCTTCGATCGTGGCATTCAGCGCCAGAAGGTTGGTGCGCGCGGCGATATCCGTTATGGAATCGGCGAAGCTGGTGATGGAGGTGGTACGTCCCTCCAGTTCGTGCACGGCCTGATGCCCCGTAGCAGACACGCGCTGCGCTTCGCCGCCGAGCATGGCCTGCTGGTGCGACGCCGATGCGATCGCCGTAATCGATTCCGACAATTGATCGATACGCCGCGCCAACATCGTCGCATTGGCGGAGGATTGTTCGGCAATCGCCACCGTTTCCTCGGTGCCGGCGCTTGCACGTTGGGCCAGATGGTTGAGTTGACGCGCCGAATCGTCGAGTTCCTGCGCGGCTGCTCCAACCGCGCCGACGATTTCCGCCACGGACCGCCGAAAATCCCCGACCAGCGCAAGCGTCATCGCTCGCCGCTCCGTCGCCATCCGCGCCTTTTCCGCTTCCTGTTGCCCACGCAATTGCGCAGCCTTGGCGTCCATTTCGCGGCTCGTCGCCATGGCAGCTTCTGCCGCACTCCGGCCCTGGTCAGCCTCTTCGGCGAGTTGGCTGGCCTGCACCACATGCCCGTCTAACGCGAGCAGCATGACGCGCAGCCGAACCGTAAGATAGCATAGCACCGCTGCCTGCAACACGACCGCTATGCCGTGGATAGCCACCCGGCCGATATTGGAGTTGTCAGGAAAAACCCAGGCCGGCAGAAGCAGGCTGAGCACCAGGTGATGGGCGGCCGTCAGCGACGCAGCAAGCAGGATGGGGCGCCAATCATACAGTAGCGCCAGCCCCGCCAATGCGACAAAAAAGAACATATGACCGTCCATCTGCCAGCTATGGCCTGACAGCAGATACAGCCCGATCGCCGGCTGAACCGCGGCCAATGTCCCCATGGCCAGGCGCGCTTCGAGGTCACGTCGCGCGCGCATGACCCGGATGGTGGGAAGCGCGTTGACAAGAGCCGACAGGAACAGGGCGCGACCGCTATGCTCCACCCCCAGCAGCAGACCCATGAGGCCGATCGCCACGGTCCAGAGCCAGTTGGCGAAAAGGAGGATGCGCAACCCCTGCAGCCGCAGCCGATCCAGGCTCGTCATGGCGCTCATCAGGCCGACGCTCCGCATCCGCCCATTTGCGCCGAAAGGGCGACGATTCCGTGATGCAGAAGCGCCGGGGCAAGATCGTCGCGCTCCCCCTCGACCAGAAGGGAACCTGCCCACGGGCCTTTCGCCACCAGTCGCGCGCCATGGGCGACAGCGACTGGCGCCAGTGCGGCAACCGCCTCCTGGGTCAGCGGCACCAGCAGCATCCTGCCGCTGGCCGGCGGAACGGCGTATAATCCCAGCAGGCCGAACAGAATGAGGATGCACTGGCCTGCCATGGGCAGCACGGACCTAAGGGACGCAGATAACTTCATTCCACCCGATTAGGTGGAATTGGTAAGGATAATATTAAGGATATTCCGACGATTGAGACCCAAGGATTCCGCGAGTTCGTCAAGATCGGCGCCCGGCCGGACCAGCAACCAGTCGCGGCTGGCCGCAGCATCCACTACCGTTACGGCGCCCCTGGGACATATGCCCAGACAATTGACCTCCATCACGCCCGCCGTCGCCTTACGCCCCTTTTTCAAGGACAAATGTTTGCGCAGCGCCTTGGCCAGCCGTTCGCCGCCGCCCGGACCAAAACCGCCGTCCAATTTCTTGGAACATTTGCGGCAAACCAGCACCACATTGGTCCAATTCGAACGGACATAATCCGTCAATCACTCGCTCCCCGCGGTTTCCAGGTCCGCCGTTCCTCTGCCGCACGCAGTACTTCATAAGCGGCCTGAATCGCCTGGAACCGCACCGAGGCATCGCTGTCGCCTGGCTTCACGTCGGGATGATATTCCTTGGCAAGCCGGCGCCAGCTCTTCTTCACATCCTCGAAACCAGCATCGTCCTCCAGCTCCAGCGCCTTGAGCGCATGGAGTTCGTCGCGCGATCGGCTGCCGTCGCCCGGCCCGCCCCAGCTATGATAGGCGCTGGATTGATAACCGCCCGCATCCCGCCGTTCGGCCTGCTCGCGCGCTGCCCGTTCTTCCTGGTCCAGCCCCTGAAAATAGTCCCAGTTTCGGTTATATTCGCCGGCATGATCAGCGCAGAAATACCAGCGTTCCGGGCTGTTGGGGGACTTGGGCGCGGGGCAGTCGCCGGGGCGATCGCAGCCATAGCGGTCGCACAGGCGCACCTTCTGCGCCTCACGCGATCCGCCATAGGCGCGCCATCGGGGAAATCCCCAGTCATTGGATCGGCTCTGTCTTGCCATCCGGCCAAATTAGGGAATAAGCCGCGCAAACGCCAGCCCGGCGGGCATATTTGCGCGGGAAAATGCCAGAGGGCCTGTAAGCCGGGTTCTGTCCACCCTGTTTCCAGGGATAGGCGACCATTCCTCTAGGGAACGGATTACTCCGTTCCTCAAGCAACCAACCCGGGCGGTCTCGGCCGAAACAGGCCTAGCGGTCGAAGCCGCGCGCCGCCCCTATTCGGTCTTGCTCCCGGTGGGGTTTACCGTGCCGCCTTGCGTTGCCGCAGACGCGGTGCGCTCTTACCGCACCCTTTCAATTTCGCCTGCCCTAGGGCTTAGTCCTGGAAGGACTGGGCGACCTGCTTTCTGTTGCACTGTCCCTTGGATCGCTCCAGCCGGTCGTTAACCGGCACCGTCATTTCGTGGAGCCCGGACTTTCCTCGCCGTGGCAGTTACCCGCCACGCCGCGGCCGCCCGGCCCTCTGGCGAAACGGGCCTTAGACCGATTTGTCGGCCCCGTCATCCCGCTTATTCATCGCCGCGCGGCTTGGGCAGCAGCAGGGCCAGCAGGATGGCGCGACATTCGCCGCAGATCACTCCGTCGATCAGCTCCGGCCGGAAGCGGCGTTGGAAAGCGACCACCGCCGCTTGCGGATCGGCAATGTCATAGCCGAATCGCTCGAGCGCCAGCATGAAGCCGCCGTCGGTCCAGTGCGGGTCCATCAGATTCTTGGTGGGTCGCGGGAGCGCCAGGCGCAGGCGCGCGAGTTGGCCCCAAGGAAAAAGCTCGCCAGGATCCTGCTTGCGCGCGGGCGCGATATCGCTGTGGCCGACGATGTTGCCACGCGTGATGCGGTGACGCTGGACGATCGCATGAACCAGCGGAATCAGCGATCCCATCTGCGTTTCGGGGAAAGGCCGATAGCCCCATTCATGCCCCGGATTGACGATCTCTATGCCGATGCTGGCCGAATTGACGTCATCGACGCCGCGCCAGTGCGATCGGCCCGCATGCCAAGCCCGTTTACCCTCGTCGACCATGCGGATGATCTGGCCGTCCTCGGTCACGACATAATGGGCCGACACTTTCGATTCCGGGTTGGCCAGCCAATTGATGGCGCTCGCCGCATCGGGCATACCGGTATAGTGCAGCACCAACATCGTGATCGGCAGGCTGCGATCGTCAAAATTGGGCGACGGCGTTTCGATCATCGGCATGTCGGTCATCGGGGAAGGCCAGTCACTTGCAGCGGCTCGATCATCGCACCCTTCCGGCGCGCCTCTCTGGCGGCCTCTAATGGACAATGACCGAGACCGGCGCAGCAATCAAGCAGGGTTAATGCGGATGAAGCCGGTTCAGCCCGCGCGACGCATCGGTCCACCGGCGCAATGGGGCAGCAGGGCCTTGGGCGCATAGCCCCCACGGAAATCCGGGTGCGGCAGGAAATCATCGCCTTGGCCGATCACCGTTTCCCCTGCGCCCAGCAACAGGACCGATCCTGCATGGCTATGCCGGGCGAGCAGTCGCAGCACTTCCCCGCGTCGTTCGGGTGTGAAGTAGAGCAACACGTTGCGACAGAGAATCAGATCATATTCCCCGGTCGGAGCATGCGGATCGAACAGATTATCATGCCGGAAATCGATCATCCGGCGCAGTTCCGGGCTGGCCCGCCACTCTTCCCCATGCGGCTCGAACCATTTGATCAGGTCGCCCACGGCCAAACCACGCTGCACGTCCATCTGCGAAAAGGTGCCGGCTTTCGCCTGCTCGATCGCGGCGGTGGAAATGTCCGTCGCCAATATCTCGATCCGCCACCCCAGCCAGCGCGCAGCATCGTTGCGCAAGCGGATCGCGAGCGAATAGGCTTCCTGCCCGGTCGAACAGCCCGCACTCCAGATACGCAGCGTGCGGTCCTGCCGAGCGTCCTGGATATGCGGCAGAATCTGGCGATGGATCATGTCGAAAATCTGAAGATCGCGGAAAAAGCTGCTTTCATTGTTCAGCAGCGCATTGACGACATCCTCGTCCAGCCGCGGATCGCGCCTGCGCAACAGCCGAGCGGCCAGATCATCGATATCCTGCAACCCATGGGCGCGCAGGACGGGGCGCAGCGCGGTTTCCATCCGCCAGGCGCGACCTTCGGACAGCACTTGCCCGGTTCTTGCCTCGAGCAATCCCGACAGGATGCGCTCAGCGCCCTGGAAAATCGCGGCTCCGGTTGGGGGCAGCGGCATCAGGCGGCAATCTTTCCACGGCGGGCCACGAAATTCATGATCGCCAAGGGCTCCATGACCGCGCAGGTCAGCCCGGCCCCGGCGACCGAACCCGGCATCCCCCACACCACGCTGCTCGCTTCGTCCTGGGCGACGATCCAGCCGCCGGCCGCGACGATCTCGCGCGCGCCTAATGTTCCGTCGCGCCCCATGCCGGTGAGCACGATGCCCGCGGCCCCCGCTCCATAGACTTCCGCCATGCTGGCAAACATCGGATCGACGCCGGGCAGATTGCCAGCCGGCGTGCGTTCGGGATTGAGGAGGATCGTGACACGGCCATGCAAGCCGCGCCGCAATTGGATATTGGCGTCACCGGGTGCGACATAGACGATATCGGGTGTCAGCAGATCGCCGGTTTCCGCCACCTTCACACGCAGGCTGGTCATCCGTGACAGTTGCTGCGCGAAATAAACAGTGAAGCTGGCGGGGAGATGCTGGGTCAGCAGCAGCGGCACGCCCAACGGCGCAGCGAGCCCCTGAAATAGCTGGCCCAAGGCATGAATGCCACCGGTCGATGCGCCGATGCCAATGCAGGCGAGCGGCGCGGTGGCAGGATCAACCGATGGCGGGGTGGGTAGACGCGGCAGCGGCGGTGCTGCAAGTCGATCGCCAAACAGCCGGTTCAGCCGGTCTATGAGCGCCTGGGGGAATTGTTCGCCGAAGCTGCCACTGCCTGGCTTGGACACGATATCGCTGGCCCCGAGCGCCAGCGCCTCGATCGCGGCGGCGCTGCCTTCCTCGCATCGCCCCGACAGAATCGCGACCTTCACGGCCGGATTCGCGCGCAATATCTGCGGCAAGGCAGCCAGACCACTCTGACCCGGCAGCTCAATGTCGAGCAGCACCAGATCGACTACATTTTCCGCCAGATAGCCCAGCGCATGTTCGGCGCTGTTGGTTTTGTGCACCACATTATAGCCCGGATCGCCATGAAGAATGCGTTCGATGACTGTCCGCACGACGACCGAATCATCGACCACCAGCGTGCGAACGGTGCGTCGTTCACTGCTGCGGCTGGATGGTATCGGCATGATCGCGTTCATCATGGACTTTCTGCGCGGAAGGATCAGATGGAAATCGGGCACTCCTGGATCAGCGGGAAGGCGCCGCTAGATCACGCCGACAATCGCCAGCTTGCTTTCCAATGTCTCCCTGTCGAATGGCTTCATGACATATTCGTCGGCACCGGCCTCGACCGCCGCCTTGATATGGCTGATGCCATTTTCGGTGGTGCAGAAGATGATCTTGGGCCGTGCCGCCATCTTCGCGCTGGACAGGGCCTGAAGGAACTCCATGCCGCTCATGATCGGCATGTTCCAGTCGAGCAGCACGACATCGGGCGGGAAAGCCTCGCATTTGGTCAGCGCGTCCTGTCCGTCCACCGCCTCGCTGACCGTCAGGTCCAGCGATTCGAGAATGTGGCGGGCAACCTTGCGGATGACCTTTGAATCGTCGACGACCAGGCAATTCTTCATGAAGCGTCCCTTAGGTTTTTTGCGTCCCGTTGCAGCGGGCTTAACCGGCAAAGCCAAGTATTTGGTAAACGACGCACCATTCTTTATGCCGCCTGGGCCAAGGCGCCGCCCTCGATGAATGCAGCCAGCGAAACCAGCAGCCAGGGATGGCCATCTTGTTCGACCAGCGCGCGCGCATACGGCGCCCAGGCAGGGTCGAGTTGACCACGCAACGGGAGTTCCCCCTCCGGCACGCGGCAGATATCCGACACGCCATCGACCATCAGGCCATAGCTGTGGCCGCTGATATTGGCGATGATGGCGAGGCCGCGCTGCTCGGCCGGGGTAGCCCGGCCGTGGATCAATGCGGCGACATCGATGATGGTGAGGACGCGACTGCGCAAGGCGGAAAGGCCGGCGACATGCGCCCCCATGCCCGGCACCGGGGATATATCGGTCAGGCGGACAACCGCCTCAACCTCTCCGGTTTCGACCGCGATCCGCGTGTTGGCCAGAGTCGCAAGAAGATAGAGCTGATCCATGGCCGCCTTCCTTAAGCCCGCCGACCGGCGATCGCCGCCATCAGCGCATCCTGATCATAGCGATAAATGCTGACGTCCTGCGGCCCGTCAGGGCGAGGCGAGGCGCGCAGATGCACGACGCGACACCCCATGATTTCGGCCGCCTGCGCGGCATCCGCTTCCGTGCAAAGGACCACGTCTTCCGGATCGACGGCGCAGTCGCCGGGCAGGCCCAGAACCACCTCATGTCCCGCCTGCCGCAGCAATGGCGCCAATATCTCACGCGTCCATCCATCGCCGCTGTCGGCCAGCACGCATCGCCCCCGCGCACGCTCGACCGCCCCTTCTTCGGGCAAACCGGCGAAAAGGGCGAAGGGATTGATCACCTCGAGATGCTCGCCATCGACTACCGCGACGCCGCTCAACATCCCATGCATGGCGACCATGTCCGGGACGGCCGGCATCTGGACGATGTCGAGTACGCTTGCCACGGGATAGCAGGCCTCGCGCCGATCGTCGCGCAAGCGCAGCGCGGACACCTTGACCCGATCGAATTGCGACAGGCCGTTGGCGACAGGCACCAGCCGCTCGTCGAGCCGCACGAACGCACGGCCGCCCGATTTGCCGAACAGGCTTGCATCGATGTCTTCGACCCGCTCGATCAGTGACAATTTGAGCAGGCGGCGTTCGCCCGTCAGTTCCTCGAAACGCAGTGCCGCGACCATCTCGACGCCGGCTTGCGCGCCGGCTTGCTCTTCCTGCTGCCGCGCAGCCCGATCGTCCACGATGTTGGGCAGACGCGCCGCGTTGGCGAGACCGGCGGCGTCGAGCAACAGCATCGGCTTGCCATTGTCAGGCAGGGTCATGCCGGCATAGACCCCGGTCGCCATCACCAGGGGCGAGGCCGGACGGATCACCAGTTCCTCATGATTATCGACCGCCGACACGCCCATCGCGAAGGGTACGCCAGTGGCCGAACGCACCACCATGATAGCGCGCGGCCCCTGCTGAACGGGCTTTTCCATGCCCAGCACATCTTCAAGATCGACCATGGAATGGCGGATTGCGCGAATCGTCGCGATCTTTGCGCCCCCGACCTCGCTGACCTGCAACGTTTCATTATTGTCGTGCAGGATTTCGACCACCGCCGAGCGCGGGATCGCGAAATGCTGACCGCCTGCCCGGACAATCAGCCCGGGAATGATGGTCAGCGTCAACGGCACGCGCAACGTAATGCACAACCCCTGCCCCGGATGATTGTCGAGAGCGATAACCCCGCCGATACGCTCCACATTGGCGCGCACCACATCCATGCCGACACCCCGGCCGGAAATGGCGGTCACCTGATTCGCGGTCGAAAGGCCGGCCTGGAAAATGAGGTCGAGCTTGTCTTCTTCGGAAAGACGCATGGCGGCTTCCCGGGTCAACCGGCCTGCGGCGATGGCCTTGTCGACCAGACGCGCCGTGTCGATGCCTGCACCGTCGTCGGCGATCGCAATGACGATCTGATTGCCCGACTGGCGTGCTTCCAGCCGCAAGCGCCCCACGTCCGGTTTCCCCGCGGCGCGCCGGTTTTCAGGCGTCTCGATACCGTGATCGATGCTGTTGCGCACGATATGGGTGAGCGGATCGACGACCATCTCCACCATTTCGCGGTCCATTTCGACATCGCCGCCTTCCAGCGTGAGGTCGATGCGCTTGCCAAGGTCGCGGCCAAGGTCGCGCACCATCCGCGGGATGGCGGCAAACAGGCGATCGACCCGTTGCATCCGCGTCTTGGATATCACGTCGCGCATATCGGCCACGCAGGTCGACAGCCGTTCGAACACATTATCCAGTTCGGGATCGGCGGAACGCTCGCGCAGCTTGCGCGACAATTCATTGCGCGCCAGCACCATGTCCGACACGCCATTCATCAACTGATCGATCAGACTGAGAGGCAGGCGAATGGTCCGCGGCCCCGATTGCGCCCCACCCTGCCGCGCGACGGCAACGGGCGCTGCGGCCGTTTCGATCGCTGACTGGGCGGCGCGTTCGGGCTGGGCGCTCAGAGCGCCGATCAGAAAATCATCATTCTCGCTGGGCAGGGCCGCACCGATGGCGACCGCCTCGGTCAGTTCGCCAATCCGGTCCATGATGCCGAGTACGGCGCTGACGGTGGCGGGGTCCGCCCCACGCTTTCCCGCGCGAATCTCAGACAGCACATCCTCGGCCGCGTGACTCAGCCGTTCGAAGCGCGGCAAATTCAGGAAGCCGCAGCTACCCTTCACCGTATGGAAAAAGCGGAAGATGGCATCCAGCCGATCCCGGTCGGATGGATCGGCTTCCCAGGCGACCACTTCGCCTGCGAGAGCCTCCAGCGTTTCCTGGGTCTCGGATATGAATTCCTGAAGTAGTTCGTCCATTCCCTGTGGGCCCCACGGATGCGCGCAGGGGCACCATGGCGGGGCGTGGTTAAAGGGCCGTTAAAGGCGAGACGAACGGCGTAATGCGTTCATGCAAAAAGGGCGCCGCGCACAGACGCGACGCCCTTGTCGGCTCGGGTAGTGAACCGCTGCTTATTGATGCTTTTCGACGGCATCCTCAGCCTTGTCACCCGCTTCGCGGGTGGCGGCAGCCTTGTTCTCCAGCGCGTCGGCGGCGTTTTCAGCCGCATTCTCGGCGTTGCCGCTCAGATTGTCGGCCATCGCCTCCATATTGTCGGCCTGGTTGTCGAGTGCGTCCGCCTGGTTCTCGTAAGCGTTCTCGACCTTGTTTTCCTTGGCGGAATCGCACGCGGCGAGCGCGACAAGGCTGGCAAGGCCCAGGACTGTGACGAAAGTTTTCACGGCGTATTCTCCTGTTTGCGCCCCCAGGGGCTGACGTCATTCGGCACGGGATTCCATCGGCGCCACGCCATCTGGAACCCTGACGCGGATCAACCGGCCGCATGCATGATGGTTCCCGTCGCGGCCTCGTTTCGTCGCAAAAACGATTATTTTTTAAGCGAATCCCGGATTTCGCGCAGCAGCACGATGTCCTCGGGCGTGGGGGCCGGCGCGGCCGGCGCAGGTTCGGGCTTGGCGGTAAGCTTGTTCATCGCCTTGACCAGCAAGAAGATGATGAAGGCGAGAATGATGAAATTGACCAGCACGGTCAAAAACTGTCCCCAGCCGAACATCGCGACGCCGGCGGCTTTCAGATCGGTATAGCTGTCAGGATTGCCCTTGAAGCCGGGCGGCAACTCTCCGAGCCGCACAAAATAACCGGAAAAATCGGCGCCGCCGAAGATGTAGCCGACCACCGGCATGATGAGGTCGTCGGTCAGCGACTTCGTGATGGTGGCGAAGGCGCCGCCAATGATGACACCGACCGCGAGGTCCATCACATTGCCGCGGTTGATGAATGTCTTGAATTCGGAAATCAGTCCCATGGGGAACTCCTTGCGCTGTCTACGATAATATCAGGATGGCCCGTTGCGCCTTTCAGGACAACGCCCTATTTCCACAGGCGAAACAAAAAGCCGAGGATGTTCCATGACGCTCCTGCGCCGCTTCTCCACCGTCCTGCTACCGATGTTCGGGGCGCTCGCCCTGTCCGCCTGTGGCATCAACAGCGTGCCGACCGCCGAAGAGGAGGCGAAGGCGAAATGGGCCGACGTCCAGGCGCAATATCAACGCCGCGCCAACCTGACGGGCAATCTCGTCGCCACCGTGAAGGCGGCAGGCAAGCAGGAACAGGCGACGCTGACCGCCGTGGTCGAAGCCCGCGCCAAGGCGACGTCGGTCCAGATCAACGCCGAAGATCTGTCCGATCCCGCCAAGGTGGCGCAGTTCCAGGCGGCGCAAGCCCAACTGAGCCAGGGGCTGGGCCGCCTCCTCGCCACGGTCGAGGCCTATCCCGACCTCAAGACCAACGAGAATTTCCTGCAACTCCAGTCGCAACTGGAAGGCACGGAGAACCGCATCGCCGTCGCCATCCGCGACTATAATGGCGCAGTGCAGGCCTATAATACCCGCATCCGCACCTTCCCCGACGCGATCGGCGCCAAGCTGATCCATGGCGCGAAGCCCATGACCCCGTTCCAGGCCACTACGCCGGGCGCGGAGGAGGCGCCGAAGGTCGACTTCGGCAACTGATCGGATGCTTCGCCGCCTGGTCCTGATCCTCACGCTGCTGGCGCTCGCGCCGGCGGCGTGGGCGCAGAGCTTTCCCACATTCGATGACAAGGGCGTGGTCGATGCGGCGAACCTGCTCGATCCTGCACAGGAGCAGGCGCTCAGCCAGAAACTGATCGCGCAGAAAAAAGCGAGCGGCCGTTCGCTCGTCGTGGCGACAATCCCCGATCTTCAGGGCTATGACATAGCCGACTATGGTTATCGCCTGGGTCGCGCCTGGGGCATCGGCGACAAGGACAGCAACGGCGCGCTGCTGATCGTCGCGCCGGCCGAGCGCAAGATACGCATCGAGGTCGGCTATGGCCTGGAGGGCGTGCTGACCGATGCGCTGTCCTCGCAGATCGTTCGCAACGCCATCGCCCCGCGTTTCAAGGCCGGGGACATGCCGGGCGGTATCGATGCAGGCGTCGATCAGATCACCGGCCTGCTGGCCCTGCCACCGGACGAAGCCAAGGCGCGCGCAGCGGCGGCCGAGGCGGACGCCCGGAAACAGGATGACGGGGACGGCGCGATCATCGGCTTCTGGATCATATTGTTCATCATCTTCTTCGTGGCCCTGCCGCTGCTGTCGCGCGCACGGGGCGGGACACGCTATCGCCGCGGCGGCGGAAGCGCCCCGATCATCATCTGGGGTCCGGGAACCGGCAGTTCCGGATGGGGATCGGGCGGCGGTTCCGGATGGGGCGGATCGAGTTGGGGCGGCGGCGACAGCGGCGGCGGCTTTTCCGGTGGCGGCAGCTTCGGCGGCGGCGGCGCGTCGGGAGATTGGTGATGCAGCTTCATCTGACGCAGGCCGATCACGAATTGGTTTCGAACGCCGTGACCGAGGCGGAAGCCCATACGTCGGGCGAAATCGTGACCATCGTCGCACGACGGTCCGACAGCTATCATGATGTCGGCCTGAGCTGGGCAGCGGCGGCAGTGTTCATCGCGCTGGCGCTGATGGCCGCATTTCCGGCCTATCTCCGCGCCTTCCTGTCAGCGCTGTTGCTCGACTGGGAGCATGAGCTGGCCGACTGGAAGCTGCTGATGGGGCTGCTCGGCCTTCTCATCCTCAAATTCCTGGTCGTACGCTATCTGCTGGCGATCATGCCGCTGCGCATGGCCGTGACGCCGCGCGCGACCAAGGCGCGGCGGGTGCGACGACGCGCCATCCTGCTGTTCCGCACCGCCGCCGAAGCGCGCACCCTCGGTCGCACCGGGGTGCTCATCTATCTCTCGCTCGACGAGCATCGGGCCGAAATTGTCGCCGACAGGGCGATCAACGAGAAGGTCGCGGCGGAAGCCTGGGGCGACGCAATGGCAGCGCTGATAGACGCGATCCGCGCAGGCCGCGCCGGCGAGGGATTGGCCGATGCCGTGCGACAAGTAGGCGTCGTGCTGACCGCCCACTTCCCGCGTGCCGACGACGACATTAACGAACTGCCCGATAGGCTGATCGAATTATGACCGATCCCGACCGAACCGCGCCCGAAGAAGTGATGTGGACGGGGCGTTTCATCACCGCCAAGAAGCGTGGCAAATGGGAATATGTCGGCCGCGCGCGCGGTATCCACGCCGCCGTCATTCTGGCGATCGACGACACGGATGATGGCCCTCACGTTCTGCTGGTGGATCAGTATCGTGTGCCTCTGGGTCGACGTTGCATCGAACTGCCCGCCGGTCTCGTCGGCGACGAAGAGGAGGGCGAGGAGGCCGGCATTGCGGCCGCGCGCGAATTGGAGGAGGAAACCGGCTTCCGTCCGGACCGCCTCGAATCGCTTGGCCAGTTCTACAGCTCGCCAGGCATGGTGTCGGAGAGTTTCACCCTCTTCCGCGCGCACGGCCTGGAAAAGACCGGCGCGGGCGGCGGAGTAGACGAGGAGGATATTCACGTCCATCGCGTACCCCTCGCCACCCTGCCCGACCAGATCGCCATCTGGCGCGAACAAGGCTATGCGATGGACGTGAAGCTCCTGCTGCTTCTCGGTACGGGCATGGTTGCCTGACGCATCTTCGTTTCAGCCCCGCTCGGACATCGGGACTGATAGCGTCAGCGCCACATCACGGCACGCGATACCATCCGGCCACACGGTCGAGCGCCAGGGTCAACACCAGTTTCCCCGCCCGACTGGGCCAGCCCAGCGCCTTTTCCGCAGCGTTCAGCCCCTCGCCTGCACAGGCGACGCGCCACAATATGTCGGCAAGGCCGGGACCAGCGGCGCGGATGGCGCCATCGAACCGTTCGCGCGCCGACAGCTGGGCCAATGTCGGATCGGCAGCCCCTCCCCCACCAATGGCGCTGCGCGGCGCCGCGTCCCACCGCATGGTGACCCGCGCGCCCAGTCCGGCCCTTTCCCAATCCCGACGCAGCAGGTCGCCCGCCAGATAGTGGCGCTCGCTCAAATGCCCCCGTGCATGGAGCCAGGCGAGCGGCGATTCGCCGACATGCACCAGCACTAACTGGGTCCGGCCTTCCGGGTCTTCGATCATCTGCTCGACATGGGTAGCGACCATCTGCATCTCCTTGCTGACGGGATTGGACATGCAGGGCCTTGCCATGTGGGATAGTTTGTAGGAAAGAGAAAACCAAATAGGTTCTATTTCGAGGTGCAGATGATTACCCGTATCCGCGAGGTCCGCAAGGCCAAGGGGCTTACGCTTGAACAGGTCGGCGCGTTGTGCGATCCACCCACAACGGCCCAGACGATCGGGCGGCTGGAAACCGGCACGCGCACCGTCTCGGTCAAATGGCTCAACCGAATCGCGCTGGCATTGGGCGCCACCACCGCCGAACTGGTGGCTTTGCCGGGACAAGCCGACATAGCGGTCGCCGCTTTGCTCGGGCCGGATGGCGCGCGCGCGCCGACGCGGCCGCTCGCCTTCCCATCGCCGCTTGCCTCCGACGGGATGGTCGGCGTGCATGTCAGCGCCAGTATCGGCGATTATCGCAGCGGAGACGCGATCTGGTGCCGCCGCATCGCCCCCGACGAGTTTTCGGGCGCGCTCAATCGCGACATATTATTTCCCCGTCCCGCCGGCCGTTTCCTGTTCGGGCGCCTGATCGGCCGCGAAGGCGACCGCCTGCAACTGCTGCCGCTGGGCGCTGGTGCGCGGCAATTGGTGCTGACCGACCCGCCATGGGCCGCGGTGGCGGTGCAACTCGTCCGACGCCTCTAGCCAAGGCGGTACGAGGCTGCTTAACCATCCGCTAAACACTATGCTGCGAAAGAGAGGCCATGGCGCTCAACGTCCTTATGCTATCGACCCTCTTTCCCGACATCAGCCGACCCAATTTCGGCGTATTCGTGGAACGGCAGGCGCGCGAACTGGCAAGTCGGCCCGAAGCGGACGTCACCGTGGTCGCGCCCGTCGGCCTGCCGCCGTGGCCATTGTCGCTGGCGGCGCGCTATGCCCCCCTGCGCGCGCTGCCGCGCAAGGAACGCTGGCGTGAACTGACGGTCTATCGGCCGACCTTCCCCATCATCCCCAAATTCGGCGGCCGCACCAATGTCGGCGCCATGACCCGCGCCATCCTGCCCCTGGTCAAACGATTGCACGCCGAAAAGCCGTTCGACGTGATCGACGCCAGCTTCTTCTTTCCCGATGGCCCGGTGGCCCAGCGCCTGTCGAAAGCGCTGGGCATTCCCTACTCGGTCAAGGCGCGCGGTGCGGACATCCATTATTGGGGCACGCAAAGCGGCACGCGCAAGATGGTGCTGCAAGCGGCAGACGGCGCGGCGGGCCTGCTCGCCGTATCGGACGCGATGCGCCGGTCGATGGCGCGGATGGGGATCGATGCGGACAAAATCCGTGTCCATTATACGGGCGTCGATCTCGACACATTCGAGATGGGCGACCGCGATGCCGCCAAGGCCGCGCTGGATTTCAGCGGCCCGGTCCTGCTGTGCGTCGGCGCGCTCATCCCGCGCAAGGGGCAGGATCTTCTGGTGCGCGCGCTCCCCATGCTGCCGGATGTGACGCTGTTGCTGGCAGGCCAGGGCGCCTTCCGGCGCACGCTGGAAAATCTGGCGCAGGAACTGGGCGTGGAAAGGCGCATCGGCTTCCTGGGATCGGTGCCGCATCACAAACTGCCCCGTATCTATACGGCGGCCGACGTGATGGTGCTGCCGTCCGAATCCGAAGGGCTGGCCAACGCCTGGGTGGAATCGCTCGCCTGCGGCACGCCGATCGTCATCACCGACGTCGGCGGCGCACGCGAGTTGCTGGATCGGTCTGAAGCCGGTCGGATCGTCGCGCGCGAACCAGAAGCGATCGCCGAGGCGATCAGAGCGATACTGGATGCCCCGCCTGCGGCGAAAGATGTGCGGGAGGCAGCGCTGCGCTTCACCTGGACCGCCAATGGCGACACTTTGCTGGCCCATCTTCAGGCGATCGC
The DNA here is from genome assembly GCF_020166615.1 of Sphingobium sp. 3R8. Classification (NCBI taxonomy): domain Bacteria; kingdom Pseudomonadati; phylum Pseudomonadota; class Alphaproteobacteria; order Sphingomonadales; family Sphingobiaceae; genus Sphingobium; species Sphingobium sp. 3R8. The sequence continues at coordinate 174,511 of NZ_JAIQXR010000004.1, forward strand.
GGGAAAAGCGGAAACCTAGTCCCAGAAGCGCAGCAGCCGGGCTCTGCCATCCGATGTCGGGAAATGGCCGCCGTCGAAGGGCACTTCCCCCCAACGCCAGGGCGTCAACTCCTGATAGGCCGGGTTTGACAATGGCGCGTGACGACGCAGGTTGAGCAGCCGCCCCGCGCCTTGATAGACCGATAGCCGGGCATGTTCGCGATAGATGTCCGCCGCTCGCTCGTAATGAAAGGCGTCGTGCCATCCCATGGCGCGCGCAATCTGCGTCACGATCCACCAACCCGGTCGCGCTTCACCCGGCAGACCAAAAACTGACCGCTGTCGGCTGATCAGCCGATCTGCGCCGGTGATCGTGCCGTCGCGCTCCAGCAGTCCAGGCATCGGTATCGCCAGATCGATACGATCCGCCATCGCGGGATCGAGCCGGTCGCCGGCAAAGAGTGTGAAAGGACGATTGTCGGGAAAGGCATCCAGCAAGGCGGCGGGCGCATCCCCGAGCATCAGCAGCACCTTGATAAGGCCATCGCCGATCGCCTCGCGCAACGCATCTCCAGACAGGCCGGGCGTCACGACCACTCTGTCCGTCGACCAGAAACGACTGACGGAAGCCAGCGCATCTGCCGAAAAATCCCGATGCGCGGCCAAGGCCGTTGCAATGCATCCGACTTCGCGCGCGCCCATGGCGTTGGGCGCCCCGGGCAGCGCGAAAGGCGCCGCACCAGGCTGACCGATCCTGCCGGTGACGAGGTGCAGGGCCAGGATCGCCTCCGCCGCGCGCGCATCCCCGTCCCCAACGTCGGGATCGAACATTGTCACCATGCGCGGCGCGCGCGCGGACAACTCCTGAAACTCCCGTATCGCCGCGATCGGCAGGCCGGTCATGCCCGCCACCGACCATAGGTCGTGCCCCGGCCGCAGCGCCTCCCAATAGCCGTCCGGCACCGCTACATTTTTCGCGACGAACGACCGATCCAGCAAGTCTGCGTCGTGCAAGTGCAACAACAGTCCGCCCAGCAATGTGGCGACGCTGCCGGACGCCGGCGCCAGATGAAGGTCCGCAGGCAGAAGCCGCGCGCCGGGATCGGGATCGACGATCACGAGTTGCGTGCCCCTCTCCTCCCGCGCCATGGCGACCCGGTGCGCCAGCACCGGATGGCGCCGCAGCACGCCCGCACCGATTGCGAGGATCAGCTCCGCGCCATCGACATCCTCGCCGCTCGCGGGCATAACATCTTCACCGAAGGCCGCAATCTGCGCACGCGTAGCGATGTTATGCCACGGGACATCGATATGCGCCGAACCGATGAAACCCTTCATCAGCTTGTTGGCCGCGAAATAATCCTCGGTCGGCAGGTCGCCTGCGACATGGAGTGCAACACTTGCGGGACCATGCTGGGCGATGATGTCGGACAGGCGACGCGCGGCATGGGCGATCGCGCGGTCCCGGCCGACGCGCTTGCCGGCCAGCAACGGATGCAATAGCCGGCCATCCAGTCCCGTGTCAGCGGCAAGCGCCTCGCCTGCCGGACAGAGCCAGCCCATATTGGTCGGGTGAATGCGGTCGCCCTCGATGAAGACGCCCCGCGCATCGTCGTCGCTCAGGGCAGCCATGGCCCGCACGCCACACCCCATGGCGCATCGGCCGCATAGCGTCTTAATTGCCGTCATCATCGCGCATGTAACCGATCGAGATGTCGGGAAAAAGATCGCAAAGCGCGTTCGCGGTTGAGTTGCCCGACGATGCGGCGCAAAAAGGCCGCATGATGCGCGCCCTCCTTCGATCCTTCGCCGCTATGCTCATTCTGGCGCTGTCCAACCCGGCCGGCGGCGCGAATGAACGCGGCCCGCTGGTGCTGGCCGCCGCCAGCTTGCAGGATGTGCTCGCGGTTGCGGCGGTCGAATGGGCGCGACAGGGGCATCCGCAGCCGATCCTCTCCTTCGCCGGTTCATCCGCACTGGCGCGTCAGATTCGGGCCGGGGCGCCAGCCGACCTGTTCGTTTCCGCCGACGAGGATTGGATGGACGTCGTCGAGAAGGCAGGCTCGGTCCAGGCCGGCACGCGGGCGGACATCGCCGGCAATCGGCTGGTCCTGGTCTCCCCCCTCCGTCAGCCGGTACGGCTGACGATAGGTCGGGACATGCCGATCGCCAAGACGCTGGGTTCGTCGCGGCTCGCCATGGCCGACCCGGACAGCGTGCCAGCCGGCAAATATGGCAAGGCCGCGTTGACGACGCTTGGTGTCTGGGCGGCGGTAGCGCCCAAAGTCGTGCGTTCGGAAAATGTCCGCGCCGCGCTGGCCCTGGTAGAGCGCGGCGAAGCGCGGCTCGGCATCGTCTATGCGACCGACGCGCGCGCGTCGCGCAAGGTGCGGATCGTGGGGATCTTCCCGCCCGCCAGCCACCCGCCTATCCGCTATCCCGTTGCCCGGCTCAAGAACAGCCGGCACGCTGATGCCGACGGGTTCCGCCGCTTCCTGCTTTCGCCCAAGGGGCGCGCCGTGCTGACGCGCTACGGCTTCACCGCGCCTTGATCGCCCCCCTGTCGCCTGACGAATGGATCGTCCTGGCCCTGTCGCTCAAGGTCAGCCTGGTCGCCGTCGCCTTGAGCCTGCCGATCTGCTTCTTCCTCGCCTGGATATTGTCGCGCTGGCATTTCCCGGGAAAATTGCTGGTCGACGCGTTGGTCCATCTGCCGCTGGTGCTGCCGCCCGTGGTAACCGGATGGCTGCTCCTGTTGCTGTTCGGCATGAACGGACTGATCGGGAGTTGGTTATCCCAAGTGCTGGGCGTCACGTTGTTGTTCCGCTGGACCGGCGCAGCGCTCGCTGCCGCCATCATGGCGGTGCCGTTAATGGTGCGGGCTATCCGCCTGTCGATCGAGGCGATCGACGGGCGGCTGGAGTGTGCGGCTGCGACCCTGGGCGCCTCGCGGATGCGGATTTTCCTCACCATTTCCCTGCCGCTGGCGCTGCCCGGCGTGCTGGCCGCGGTCGTGCTGGGCTTCGCCCGGTCGCTGGGCGAATTCGGGGCAACGATCACCTTCGTGTCCGACGTGCCGGGAGAAACCCGCACCCTGCCCATCGCCATTTACGCCGCCATGCAGATGCCGAACGGGGAGCCGATCGTCACCCGCTTCGCCATAATATCGATCCTGCTGTCGCTCGGCGCGTTGATGCTATCGGAAATATTGGTGCGGCGGATCGCGCGGGGAGGACGTCATGTCATTTGACATCGACGTCAAACGGACGGTCGGAGGGCGATCGATCGCCTTATCCTGCAGCACGGAATCTCCGCTGGTAGCGCTGGTCGGCCCATCCGGCGTTGGCAAGACCAGCGTCCTCGATATGGTCGCCGGGATCGCCTCGCCCGACCGGGGCCGCATCGCCGTAGCCGGACAGACCTTGTTTGACAGCGACGCCGGGATCGACATCCCCGCCGCGCAACGGCAGGCCGGATACGTCTTTCAGGATCGTCGCCTGTTCCCCCATATGCGCGTGCGCGCCAACCTGGCATATGGCCGGCGTGCTGCCACCACGATGAACATGGACGATGTGCTCGCCTTCCTGGGCATCGGACATCTGCTCGACCGATGGCCGCACAGCCTGTCCGGCGGTGAGGCGCAGCGCGTAGCCATCGGGCGGGCCTTGCTATCCGGTCCGCGCTTTTTGTTGCTGGACGAACCCCTGTCGTCGCTCGATCGTGACCGCAAGGCGGATATTCTGGACGCGATCGACCAGATCCGTGGACGCAGCCCGATCCCGATCCTCTACGTCACGCACGATATCGGCGAAGCCGAGCGGCTTTCCGCGCTGGTCGTGACCATGCGCGAATAGCATTAGGCCTGTTCCTACTCTCCTGCGACAGCCGCATCCTGCCTGTTTCGCCATAACCAAGCCGTTGTCGACCGATAGGCCTTTCCACGTCGCCTTCCGCATATTAGAGGGGCGCATCCCCGGGGGGCCGCTCATGCGCGGCTGAGAGGTGGTCAGCAGACCACGACCCGCTGAACCTGATCCGGCTGATACCGGCGTAGGGAGGGCAATGCGGCACGCCGCACGTCCCTCCAGTGGAGTGGACGTGTGACGATGACGATTGATATGATCCATGTTGGCCGTGCGGCGCTGGCGACCGCGCTCCTCTTTTCCGCTCCTGCGGCATGGGCGGCGGAAGCCGACGAACCGGATCGCGCGACCATAGAGGTCACCGGCTATCCCGATCCGCAAGGCCTGCTGCCCGATCAGAGCGCGCCCAAGGCGGTCAGTTCGATCGCCGAAGCCTTCATCAGCAAGCAGGCGCCGACGCTCAACGCCTTTCAACTGGTCAATCTGCTGCCCGGCGCGAATGTGTCGTCCAGCGACCCCTATGGCCTGTCCGCGACGTCCAGCCTGACGCTGCGCGGTCTCGGGCAGGACCAGATCGGCGTGCTGCTGGAAGGCGCGCCGCAAAATGATATCGGCTATTATTACGCCTATCCCTCCCAATTTGCCGATGCTGAAAATGTGCGGCAGATCGCGCTGGCGCAGGGCGCGGCGGACATCGATGCGCCGGTCGTGGCGGCGGCGGGCGGCACGCTGTCGCTGACGCTGGCCGATCCCACGCCGCAGATGGGCGGGCTGGTCAATCTGTCGGTCGGTTCCTACAATCAGCGGCGCGCCTTCCTGCGGTTCGACACGGGGGAGATCGGGCAGAGCGGCCTCAAGGCGTTCGTCTCCTATTCCAATAACCGCGCGGATAACTGGCGCGGGGCGGGCTTTGACAAGCGCCAGCATATCGACGCGAAGCTGCTGCACGAATGGGGGGCGGGCAATCGCGCCAGCCTGGCCGTCTCCTATAATGACGCGATCACCTCCACCTATCCCAGCCCCACCATGGCGGACTGGAAGGCCAATGGGCGTGGCTTCAACTTCACGAAGCGCTACAGCGATGGCGACACCAGCTATTGGCGGCTTTATCGCGCCCCGTTCCGCAACCTCTATTTCGCCGCGCCGGTGCATCTGCAACTGAGCGACGGGCTGACCTTCGACAGCAGCGCTTATCTGCAAATGGGTCACGGCAACTCGCCTTACGGCACGCAGCTCGCCACCACCGGCAATTATCTGGGCACGGAGGAACTGACGCAGCCGATCGCGCTGCCGGGCGCCGTGGACGGCGTGGCGACCGTGCTGGGCAACTGGACCGGCAAGCAGCGGCGCGTCGGCGATGTGAGCAAGCTGACCTTGCAGGCGGGCGTTCACAGCATCACCGCAGGGCTGTGGTTCGATTATGGCACCGACCGCGTGACCCAAAGCTATACGTCGATCGATGCGAACGGGCGGCCGGTCGATGTCTGGGGCTATCAGGACAAGGCGATCCGCACCGCCGATGGGCGGCTGCTCGCCTATGAAAATCAGCGCACGGTCACCGTGACCAAGGGCTTCTTCCTGGCGGACAGCATCGCGGTCACGCCGCGCCTGACCGTCGATCTGGGCTTCAAGGGCGTCAGCCTGTTGCGCAACGGCCGCAACTATCTGCCGGGGCCGCAGTCCAAAGTGCATGTCGACAGCTTCGCCGCCTTGCCCCGCGCGGCGGTCCATTATCGGCTGGACGATCGGCAGCAATTGTTCGCCAACGTCACCACCAACTTCCGCACGCCCAATGAGTTCGCGCTCTACAACAGCTATTATGGTGGCGAACTGGTCAGCCAGGGCACCGGCGCGCTCAAGAATGAATATAGCGTCTCGCAGGAACTGGGCTATCGCTATATCGGCCCCAACCTGTCGCTTTCGCTGACCGCCTTCCACTATCGGTTCCGCAACCGGCAAGTCGCGACGGTGGTCAATAGCGGCGGGGCGCTGGTCAATTCGACCATCAATGGCGGCAGCCAGACCGGCTATGGCCTCGATGGCGAGATCGACTATCGCCCGGCCAAGGGCTTCAGCCTCTATGCGTCGGGCGAATATCTGCACACGCGGCTGAACGACGACCTGCTGGTGGGTGGCGACCTGTTGCCGACCAAGGGCAAGCGCGCCGTCAGCAGCCCGCGCGTTCAGTTTGCGGTCGGCAGCACCTATGACGACGGCCGCCTGTTCGGCAGCACCGCGCTCAAATATGTCGGCCGCCAATATGCGACGTTCATGAATGACGAGAGCATCAAGGGCTATGCCACGCTGGACCTGGCGATCGGCGTGCATCTGGCCGGGCTGATCGACGCGAACGCCATGGACCTTCGGCTGAACGCGATCAACGTCACCAACCCGCGCGTCCTGTCCGGCGTGTATGCGATCAGCAGCAATGCGCGCGATACGATCGGCCGCAACGGCACGCTGATCGCGGGTTCCGCCCCCAGCTATTATATCGGCAGCGGACGCGCGTTCGTGGCGACGCTGTCGCGGGCCTTCTGACCATGAGTGGCGGCCATCGCGTGCATGGCATGGGAACGGCGCTCGAAGCGCCGACATGGCCGGCCATCACGCGGGCCGAGGCGGAAATCGTGCTGGATCGCTTTCCCGGTGCGGGGCGGCTGATCGACCTTAACTGGCATTCGCCGCGTCCCTTTTCGGCGGCGACGCTGATCGACACCGATCGGGGCGCCTATTTCCTCAAGCGCCATCATCAACGGCTGCGCACGCCCGCCGCGCTGGCGGAGGAACATGGGTTCATGGCGCATCTGCGGGCGGCGGGCCTGTCGGTGCCCGATGTCATGACGGCGGCGGACGGGACGGGCGCCATCGCGCTGGGTGCTTGGACCTATGAACTGCACCGCGATGCGCCGGGCATCGACCTGTACCGCGACCGGCTGTCCTGGACGCCCTTCCTGACGCCGGGCCATGCCTGTGAAGCCGGTGCGGCGCTGGGACGGCTGCACCGCGCCGCGCAGGATTTCGCGTCGCCCGCGCGCGGCGACCATCCGCTGATCGCCAGCTTCACCATCCTACCCGCCCGCGATCCTCTAGCGGCCGCTAACGCCTATGTCGCGGCCCGTCCGGCGCTTGCGCGCTATCTGGCGGCCAAGCCCTGGAGGCAGACATTGGCGCGCCTGTTCGCAGCGCTGGGCGAAGGACTTGCCGAGCGGCTGGCTGGGCAGGCGCCGCTCTGGACTCATGGAGACTGGCATCCGTCCAATCTCCTCTGGTCAGCCGAGGGCAAGGTCGACACCATCTTCGACTTCGGCTTGGCGACCCGCACCTGCGCGCTCCACGATCTCGCCATCGCGATCGAGCGCACCGCGTTCCGGTGGCTGGACATGGGGCAGGACGACGCGCTGGGGGATGTCGACGCAGCTCTGGCGATCCTGGCCGGCTATGGGACGATAGTGCCGCTCGACCGCGCCGATGTGGACGCGCTCGTGCATCTCCTGCCGCTGGTCCATCTGGAATTCGCCCTGTCGGAAATCGACTATTTCGCCGGTATCGTCGGCGATCCCGATCAGGCAGCCGTCGCCTGGCAGGATTATCTGGTCGGCCATGCCGACTGGTTCCTGTCCGCACCAGGGCAGGATTTTTCGCGTCGGTTCGCGCGAGAGGCGATGGCCTGATGTCGATACTGGAGATCGTCGCCGTCGCCGTCAGCTTCATCGGCATATGGCTCACGGCGAAACGACGCATGTTGTGCTGGCCGGTCAATCTGCTGGCCTGCGCCCTCTATTTCAAGATTTTCCTCGACGTCCGCCTCTATGCCGACATGCTGTTGCAATCGCTGTTCGGCGTCGCGATCCTCTATGGCTGGCTGCGCTGGGCGCGGGGCCGGGACGATGCCGGAGAGGTGGTAGTGATGCCTCTCCCGCCCACGCGGACCGCCGCTAATCTGGCTGCCGGCGCGATCGGCGCCATCGCCATCGGCTGGTTCATGCATCGCTTCACCGATGCGGCGCTGCCCTGGATGGATGCGGCGCTCAGCAGTTTCAGCCTAGTCGCCCAATATTGGACCGCGCGCCGCCATGCCGCGAGCTGGCTGCTCTGGATCGCAGTGGACATCGTCTATGTCGGCATGTTCGCTTTCAAGGATTTGCGACTGACGGCCGGTCTTTATGCAGCGATGATCCTGTTGGCCGCCATAGGCTACAGACGTTGGGCGAAAGCGACAGAACGATCGTAGGAATCTGTAGGGCTGCTCTCAACGGGCTTGCGGAAGAGACATCCGCGGCCGGCAGCACAATGGTCCACACGTGCCGCCGCCGGCGATGTCAAATTTCGGCGGCGCCACGGGCAGATCCGACACAGCATAAGTCGCTGCAGGAGGTAGCCAACAGGCGCTCACGAAAGAGATGAACGCCGCGCCTTACGCCTTCTGGCAGGCCACGATCGCGTCGATCACCGACAATGTTTCCTGCGGATCGCGCACACGCACTGTGTCGAGGCCCAGTTCCTTGGCCGGATAGTCGTTGCCGCCCGGAAAGATCGCGTCGCCGATGAACATCATGGCGTCGAGCGCAATGCCGCTCGCGTCGCGCAGTTTCTTAAGGCCGTAGGCCTTGTCCACGCCCTCCCGCGTGATGTCGATCGATGTCGCGCCGCCCATATTGATCGACAGGCCCGGCAGGCGCGTGTGCAGGTCTGCCTGGATCACCTTACGCTTTGCGAAATCCGGGTCCCATGTTTCCTTTGCGTGGATCGGCGCCTGCTGACCCAAAGCGGAGAAGGTAATCTGGCTGCCGCGATCCTCGATCCGTTCACCCCATGTCTGTTCGGGCACAAAGCCGGTTGCTTCCAACGACGCATCAAATGCCTCCAGAATCACCCGCTTCTGTTCATCGTCGAACAGTTCCGCATAAACCGGCGTCCAGGCACCCTCCTGATGGGTGTAGAGCTTCGTACCCGTCGTCGGCATCAGCCACAGGCGAGACCGATCGGCCTCTCCCGGCAGGCGGCTCGCCACCTGCTTGTCGAACTGTGGCCAGTCCCCACCCGAAATCACGGCAACATGGGCGACGCCCAACAGGCGGGTGAGCGCTTCGGCCATCGCGTCCCCCAATGGTTGCTTGCTCTCCGCCAGAGTCCCATCGAGATCGAACGCTATCAGTTGCTTCATGTATCAGGTTCCTAAGAGGCAGATCGCATATGCACCGGCGCCTAACATCGAAGGCTGGAGCAGGCAAGCGGCTGCAAGTTCGCCTTCATCGCCGGCCTCGCATCGAGACAGAAGAAGGCTTTCTAATTGGTTTGACTTCCATATAACGTTCCGAGAACATCGGCATCGTTGCTGCCTGGATGCCATAGCCAATGAAAATGCTGGTTCAGTGTCAACCATATGGACGCGATACGGTATGATGGCTAGTCCATGTTCGATTGCAACGATCATGCTGCAAGTCTGGGGATTTTCGTGAAAGAATTGACGGCTTTTGACTTTGACGAAGCGCCGGTCGAAATCGCACAACCCCGTACCGCTCTGCGGATGGCGTCCCAGCCCCACCGGCGCGTGCCATTTTCAAGGGCCTCGATCGCCATCATGCGCGAAAGCATCGACAAGAGGCATGGCTTTCCGTCCACTAGTGGCGCGGTTTCGCGCGAGGGCAAGGACTGCTCCATCCAAGCTTTCAGCCCGAACGGCGTGAGTGCCCCTCACCCCGGAGATAACCCATCGGTTATCGCAGCAGCAGCCCGATCGAATTGAACGCAAACTGATTTTTCCGGCCGGCAAGGCCTCCAGCGGCGCCTGGACGATTCCTCCACGGAGCAGTTGGCGGGCTTCGGATATTTTTTGAAGTGGATTCTGACATGGGCATATGGCGATTGTTGAAACGAAAAGTACGTCAGAGAGGATATGATTCCACAACAGCCTATACCCGTTATTTAAATTCCCGCCTGAAGGCGAGAAAGGGCGATCGTGAACTCGCCTTTGCCGAAGCGATCGGGGCGACCTCCATGGAATTGTTCCGGGAGCAGGGCGACGGGCATGTCAGGGTGCTGAAACACCATGGGCTCGCCGATGGCATGGCGGTCTTCGATTTAGGCTGCGGATGCGGGAGAACCGCGCAGGCGCTGCAGCGCAACGGGTGGAGCGGCACATATACCGGCACGGATGTCGTCGATGGCCTGATTGGAGAACTCAGGGAAAAATGCCCAACCTATGAAGCCTATGTGCACCGCCAGCCGACAATCCGGGCTGCATCGGGCACAATCGACATGCTTTACCACTGGTCTGTTTTCACGCATCTGTCGGTCGAAGAATGTTTTCTCTACATGGAAGACAGCTTCCGCGCCCTGAAGCCGGGGGGCAAGTTGATCTTCTCATTCCTGGAAATCAACGAACCCTTGCATGGCGTTGTTTTCGACAACCGTGTCGAAACCCTGCGCAGGGGCAATCAAAACCCGTTGCTGGACACTTTTCTCCATCGCGACTGGATTACCTTATGGGCGAAAAGGATCGGCTTCACCTCTCCACGCTTCACGGATGGCGATGACGATACGCAGCACGGCGCATTCTGGCAGACCTTGGTCGCCATGGAGAAGCCAGGCTCCTGACACGGGCACCGACGCTAATTCGATGCCCCTCCCTGCGAGCCCCGCGGATCGCACGGAATGGAATAGTCGAAGATTGCGCCGGCCAAAATTTCGCCACGTTCGCAATCGACGCCTTGAGATCGTCGATCATATGAAGAATGGGATGTGGCGAAATCCGAACTGTGCGGTATGCGGCAATGCAGCACGAAAGCGCTGGACGAGCCTCCCTGCGGAATATATTGAGACAGATAGCAACACATTGACTGAACTGGGAGGCAAGCATACCCGTGGCCGTCAATACTCTGGAAGCTCCGCCTTCTGAACCTGCGCCTACAGTCGGTAAGACGGTCGCCCTGCTGGTTGGCGCCAGCCATGCCAATGCTCTGAAAAGAGCGAACGAAACGTTCGAGACAGACACATCCAGTTTCGTTTTTCGCGTTTTAGCACATGGCACCGACGGGCTGCCGGGCGGCGCGACCGTCTTCCGGGCGGACGGGCAGCCAATGCTCTCGCCCATCATCCATAAAGCTTTGGCGACATATCGACGGCGCAAGCCGACCCCCAGAGTTTGGCTGGTTTCGGCACTGAGCGGCAATGAGGCCAATCGGCTGTCCCTGCTTCGCCATCCCGAACCGTTCGATTTTGTCGACCCTTTCCATCCGGGCGAGCCGGTCGATCCGACCGCCAGGTTGTTGCCCTATGACCTTCTCGTCGATGTCATGCAGCGCCATCTGGAGGGGCTTGAACGCGCATTGGGCCTGTTCGTGCGGCAGTCCGTGGAGGGCGTCGTGCAAATTGCCCCCCCGCCCCCGCTGCGCGGGGCCGAGCAGGTCCGCGGCCTGCTGTCCGAACGCACGATCAATGCGGCGCTCCGGCGGGGCGCCACCAAAGACGACATCGAGATATCGCCGGACAGTTCGCGGCTGCGCATGTGGCGCCTGGAATCCAGGGTGACCCAGGCCATTTGCGAACGCTTGGGAGTACATTATCTGGCTCCCACGAACGCGTTGATCGATGATGACGGATTTCGTGGACTCGATTCGGCCGGAGACGCAATCCACGGCAACGCCAAATGGGGTACGGCCATACTCGATGAGGCGGCGAATCTAATAAAGGCCCAGCAGGAAGGTATTGCTCATGGCTGACCGCGACAGTCATTCCACATGTCCGTTCCGCTCACTTCCAGCAGAGGCATATTGGCGAAAGGCGTTGGTGCAGACGCCAGCGAAGGATGTTAATCCCGCAAGCAAGCCCAGCTTCAGGATTGCTCAGACGGATGCGGTCGCGACGGCTGGAAGCTGTTTCGCGCAACATATCGCACGTCATTTGGTCGGCGCGGGCTATAACTATTTCATTCCCGAAAATGCGCATCCCATCGTGCCGCCTGACCTAGGGAAGAAATATAATTACGGGACGTTTTCGGCCAGGTTCGGAAACATATACACGCCGCGCCAGCTTCTACAGCTGTTCCACCGGGCATATGGGTCGTTTCAACCGGCCGAAGATGTCTGGATCGAGGGCGATCGCTATTACGACCCTTATCGCCCCCTAATTCAGCCGCAGGGATTCCCTGACGAAGCGAGTTACCTGGCGGATCGCCAGGAACATTTCGCAGCGGTCCGGCGGATGGTCGAAGATTGCAATGTTTTCGTATTTACGCTCGGATTGACCGAGGCCTGGGTATCGCGGATCGATGGAGCGGTGTTTCCCGTGTGCCCCGGTTGCGGCACAGGCACGTTCGATCCCGATCGATATGAGTTTGTGAATTTCACTGCGTCTGAAACTGCCAGCGACCTTCGTCTGGCGCTGGAATTCATTCGCGCCAAAAATCCCGACGTCCGCTTTGTCGTAACCGTATCGCCAGTGCCGCTTATCGCAACCGCCGCGCATCGCCATGTTCTGGTATCGACCACATATTCGAAAGCCGCCCTGCGGGTGGCGGCTGAAGAAGTGACGGCCGCCTTGAGCGACTGCGAATATTTCCCATCATACGAGATTATCACGGGCGCCTATAGCCGTGGCGCATATTTTGACGATGATTTGCGGGAAGTGAAGCCGGAGGGCGTCGCTCATGTCATGCGTTGCTTTGCAGAAACCTTCCTTGATCGATCGGCAAAAGCGGCCTCTCCCCGTAAAGCCGGCAAAAAAGTACGGCCGATGTCGGCGGTTTTGAACGACATCATCTGTGACGAAGAAACGCTTATCGCTGCCGAATGAATATATTGGCGAGGACAGATCACATGCCTTTTAATTCACGCCTGATCTGCCTTGGCCTGATGATGTTATCCGTCGTATTTTTGGGCTCGACAACGGCAGTGGCAGCCTCTTCCCCTCAATCATTGACGATCCGTGTTGCGCCGGGCAGCGCGATCTCCACTCTTGCGGCCGGCATTGCGGAATTTCGTCGCCGCTATCGAGGCGAAGCCGAAGTCCGGATTGCGGTTGCACCGGGCGTGTATCGCAACGAAACCGTCGTACTCGATCCTTTTGCCCCCAGTATCCGACAGATTGTCATAGCCGGCAGCGGAAAGACCCCGGATCAAACCATTTTTGATGGCAGCATGGTCGCGCCGAGTTCACTTCCAAAAAGCTGGCTAAGCATAAAAGCACAATATGGCAGACCCAGTAATGTTATAATAGAAAATATAACGGTGAGAAATTACCGCCAAGCCATTATTTTCTATGGCAGCAAGCAAAACGCAGCCAAGTGGAATGGTGGAAATATAGTTCGTAATATGTCTTTTAGAAATATCGGCGTTTTCGGCAATAATCCTGGGAAAAGCTTTAGCGCCATTATTTTAGTAAATTCGAGAAATAACATTATTTCAAATAATTATTTTTTCAATATCGAGAATGTAAATAGCTGCCGAGGCATGCATTCAATATATTTAAGATCCATGTCATCAAACAACAGGATTGAAAACAACATATTCGAAAAAGGTTGCGGCGATCAAATCAAATTCAGAGATGCTTCAAACAACAATATCGTCTCTGATAATACATTCATAAATCAGTCTGGATTTGCTCTCGCAGTCGATTCTTATTGCGTGAAGGGCCGTGAAGGCTGCGCTACAACAGAATGTCCTTCCAAGGGCAACAGCGTCTTGCGTTCGCGTGTCAAGTCAACCGACCCCACCCTCGCGGCCCCGTCGACAGTCCGCACCGTCGGCCCAGCGGCGCAACAGCATTGCGAAGCCTCATTCTCCCCTCGTCTTTCGGGCAAACAGACCCTGCTTGAGCGTATCAACTGATTGGCATTCAAACCAAGATACTGGCTTCCACTTTGTGATGATGCGCTGCAACGCCGGAGCGTGGAGGCTCCTATTCACCAATGCGGCAGCGCCGATCACGGCCAGACGCCAAACGCCACTGGACATTAGGCGATCAAGCGACGTCCCCTGCCCTCACCAACAGGCGCAATCCCAGCGATCCATCCAATATGACAAGCATCGCTATCGCGGACGGATCCGCTTTCACCTCAAGCACTTCCGCCATGCCTCAACCCACTGCAAAAGGCCCCCACGCGCCGCCGGTCCGGCATGGCACTGACCCAGCATAACCGCCGCGCGACGGCTCTCGTTACGGCCATCAATGTTCGGGAATGAAACAATTTTGCCCCAAAAACTAGGGCTTGCAATAGGGGGCGTATCGGTCAAAAGCTTTTGTGCAATCGGAGGATTACAGTGCCAGAGCAGCCGGTCGACAGTCACATTGCCATTCATCCCGTTATTCTTTCCGGTGGATCTGGCACGCGGCTTTGGCCGTTATCGCAATCAAAACGTCCCAAGCAGTTCATCCCGCTTATCACCGACAAGACGATGATGCAGGATACGGCGTTGCGCTTGCCCGCTCATGAAGGCTTTGCCGAGCCGATCATTGTTTCCAGCGCTGGACATGCCGACACGGTCATCGAACAGATGCGTGATATGGATATGCCGCCGAGCGCGGTTTTCCTGGAGCCCGCCGGCCGAAACACAGCGGCCGCGATCACCTTGCCGGCTCTGTGGCTGCTGGAACAGCAGGACGATGCGCTCATGCTGGTCATGCCTTCGGATCATGTCATCGCCGATGTCGACTCGTTCCGGCGGGCCATAGCCCTTGCACTGCCTGCCGCGGCTGATGGGCAACTTGTCGTATTCGGGATACACGCCGCTCATGCCGAAACCGGTTATGGATATATCGCACAAGGCGCCCCGCTTCCTGGGATGCCGGGCGTGTATGAAGTGGCGAAATTCGTTGAAAAGCCTACTCTGGCGGTAGCGGAAACATTTGTTGCGGACGGGGGATATCACTGGAACGGGGGCATTTTCCTGCTCTCTGCTCGCAGCTATATTGAAGAGCTTCGGCAATGGGCTCCTGAAGTGCTTCGCGCGTGCACCGAAGCGCTGTCGAATGCGCGCAGGGAAAATCCGCTGGTTTATCCCGAAGCATCTGCATTCCTGTCATCGCCTGATCTGTCGATCGATTATGCGGTCATGGAAAAGACACAGAAGGCGGTCGTGGTTCCCGTTGAAATGGGATGGTCGGATGTCGGGTCCTGGGAAGCTCTATGGGCGGTCCGCGACCGGGACGAGAATGGCAATTGTATCAAGGGCGCCGCGTTGACCGTGGATGCGCAGCGCAATCTTCTCTACGTCGAAGACGGTCCCCCGATCGCGGCGCTGGGTTTAGAAGACATGATTGTCGTGTCGACCGCCAGCGGTATATTGGTGATGCCCCGCAGCCGATCGCAAGACGTCAAGAAGGTGGTCGAATTGGTGAAGTACGGCCATTTCAATGCCTCCGATCCTGCCCCGTCGCTATGATGAAGGCATGATGACGCCGAAATGCACGCATCTCGACCTCCGGGACATGGCATAGGGATGATATGGTGCGTGTGAGCCGGACAATGCACCTTATGCAAAACCACCCGAGGCCCGTTTATCGGCCGATGGCGGCGCTGATGAGGCGCAAGCGCCTGCCACGCCGTGCGGCCCTGGTTCCCCGCCTCCTGATGATCTGGCGCCAGCGCCCCGATCTTCAGGCTAGTTTCGACCTGGACCGCACAGCGGGGCGCGAGGGACTGTTCATCTGGTACCTGTTCCATGCGTATCGGGAGCTGGGCCTGCGAGGAGATGCGGACAGCCTCGCCATGGCGCCTTTGCTGAACACGCCCATCGCCAGGCTTCCACAACATACCTATCTGCCTGTGACCTGGCTGATGTGGGAGATGCGCAAACGCAGCGATATTGCTTTTCCGCCGCGGAAAACACCCGAGGGCCAGGCGCAACTATTGGCCTGGTATTTTACCAAGGGGCTAACCGATTTCTACCTCGACGAATTCCTGACGCAGCAGCAGGCCGACGCGCTTCTTTCGAAAAGGGAAGAGACGGGGAATGCATCACGTCTCCATCATCTGATCTGGGAAAATGATCCCCAGTTGCGCGCAGCCTATGGGTCTGCCGAAGACCCCGCTTTTCTGCTCTGGTGCCGCACCTCTGGCGCAAGAGACTATCCCATACTTGCGCATAAGTGGATCGACATCGGCATACCGCCCCGCAATCGCGTCATGCCTCGCCCGTGGGGGGTCAACCTGATCGGCCATGCGCTCAGCCGGTCGGGCTTGAGCGAGGATATACGCATGGCCGCGCTATCCTTGACGAGCGCGGACATTCCCTTCTCGATCTACAATGTCGCCCCTGGCGCGCATATGGAAGAGGACGATAGCCAGCTACGGGATGCCTATTCGAAAGAGCTGCCTTATTCGGTAAACCTGTTTTGCATGACCGGCATGACGACGGTCACCTCGGTCATTAACGATCGCGCCCTGGGAGATGGTAGCCGGCGCTATATCGGGATGTGGCCGTGGGAGCTGGAGGAGTGGCCACCCTTCTGGTCACATGCCTATCAAACGGTCGACGAAATCTGGGCGACCAGCCATTATAGCTATGCGGCATACGCACGATCGTCACCCATTCCGGTCCGCCACGTACCCATGGCCGTGTCGGTTTCCGACGGCGAGGGGAAAACCCGAACGGATTTTGGCCTGCCGAACGATCGCTTCCTGTTTCTTCATGCCTTCGACGGACTGTCATCCTTTGCGCGCAAGAATCCGTTGGGGTGCATCCAGGCGTTCCAACATGCCTTCCCCAATGCCGATGCCAAGGTCGGACTGGTGCTGAAGGGACTGCGGGTGGCCAACGACGCCGCCTGGGCGGAAATCGAAAGGATCGCGGCGGCGGATCAGCGCATATATCTGATCACCGCGTCCCTATCTCGCCCATCTTTGCTGGATCTCTATCGCGCGGCCGACGCCTTTATATCGCTCCATCGCAGCGAAGGCTTCGGGCGCAACATCGCAGAGATGATGATGCTGAAGAAGCCGGTGATCGTCAGCGCGCATTCGGGCAATATGGATTTCACGAATTTTGATAATGCAGCGCTGGTGCCCGTCGGACTTCGGTCGCTCAAGGATGGCGACTATCCCTTCGGCCGTGGACAGCGCTGGGCGGAGCCTGACCTACGGCGCGCCGCCCAATCAATGGTCCGGATGGTGGAGGATGCCGATTGGCGCGAAACGCTGGGGCGGACGGCACATTCCCACATCACGGCGCATTACAGCCCACACATCGTTGGCGCGGCATGGAAGGCGCTGTTGGCAGAGACCCCATGACGATGCCTCGCACTGCGTCGATCAACGGTTTGTTTGACGGTGCATTTGCCATGACCGCCATGCGACGGCACTCGCCGACATATGGGACATGGAGATGAAGAGCCTCATGCACAGATATTATGGGCGGTTCCTGCTCGCCTTGATGGCATTGAGCATGGTCTCATCGTCCAATGGAGCAACGCAAGAGAAGCCGAAAAGCGTTTCTCTCATCTTCAATCTCGACCAGGGGATGCCCAACGGCATAATCGAGAATCTGGATTTGGGCGGATTGGATCGGGCACTAGACACGGTCCAGAGTTTCGAAACGAAATACAAGGTCTATGCCCTCTATTCGCCATTGACGGCACGGACGGACAGACTCAAGCGCGTGCTGGCCGCGACGGCACGGCATCGGATGCGGTTCATCCTCGACGTCTATTCTTCGGATGTGATAGCCATCGGGAATATTGGCACGCGCGTGCGCGCCGATGCGATCCCGCATGAAGGGCTCGCCATCTCCTTGAAAGCATTGGAGCAGATAAAGCGCGATCCGTTGATCGGGCCGTATTTCGCTGGCATTCGCTTCCATGAAGTAGCTGCGGTGGATTTTACGGTTAAGGCGTGCCTTGATAGCAGGTCCGGGCCGAACCGGGTTGACTGGTGCGATCACTTCCAACGCAATCTACGTCAGCGGAACATTCTGCAACCGTCGAAGATCAGGCCATTTTTCGAATTTGCCAGACGCCATCGGATGATGATCCTCTGGTCCGACTGGAAGTGGGATCAAGGGACGACCGCGCAAGAAGAGCAACTGGCCACGCTTCTGGCTTCGGGGCGCTATAGCGACCTTCTCGTCCTGCAATTCGCCAACAACCTGCCCGGCGAAGCGGCACGAACCAATGACAGCGCCTGGCAAAGCTGGTTAAAGCGATATCGACCAGCGGTCGGGCATACTGTCCACGCGCTCGGCCTGTCCGATCAATCCTGGACCTGCGCCAATCAGAAAAGCTGCCCCTCATCCGTAATCATCCAGTGGATGAAACGCGGGCTGGAAGGACGAGCAACAATATTTTCCTTTGAACCGTCTTTCTATTATTTTCTTCTACCCGAAGAACAGCATCCTGTGGGATATCCCAATGCTCCGCAGTGGCGATCGACTTCGGGTAAGGCATCGCCTGTGCTCCGATTGCTGGCGAAGGAATTGGGGGTCGAGCGCCTCGACTGAGACCATGAAAAGGCATCCCTCGCCCCATATCGAAGCGTCGAAGCGCCCAGCCAATGACAACTCGACAACCGATTCAATACAGTTAAGAGTAACATGAACGTCGAATCAGGGTCGTAAGTCGGTCGTTGGGGAAGATCGATTAATCAAAAATCTCCCACAGCCATGTCCAAAAATGTCCTAATCTCGGGGATTTCAATGTCCAATCCACAGTTGCATACCGCTGAAGTATCGGTCAGCGTTGTGATTTCTACGCTAAATCGTGCGACGTTGCTGGAAAAATCCCTTAAGTCTCTAGAGCAGCAAAACTATTCCAACTTCGAAGTCGTAGTAGTTAACGGCCCATCCACGGATCACACGACAGATGTGCTCGACAAATATTCCGGCCGCATCGTTATCGGTGAATTGGACGAAGCAAATCTCTCGAAATCTCGGAATATTGGTATAAACCTCTCATCGGGGGAGCTGGTCCTTTTCCTGGATGATGACGCCTTCTCCGAACCGGATTGGATCGCCAACATTGTCGCGGGATATAAAGATGATGCGGTTGGCGGCGTAGGGACGCGCGTATACGATCATACCGGTTTTCGGTGGCAGATGAACCCGTTCCTCATCGACAAATATTATAACCCCAACTTCGAAGCGCGGCCGCCCTTGTGGGGGTTCGAATTCGCTGGGGCGCACACGATCCCGCATATTCTGGGTGCTTCCAGTTCCTTCAGCCGGGAAGCGTTGATGGAAATTGGCGGATTTGATGAGGAAATTGAATATTTTCTGGACGAGTCGGAGGTGTGCCGACGGATTTCAGAAACCGGACGGAAGATTCGCTTCCTGAATGAAGGCGCGTCGGTTCATCACCAGTTTGCGCCAGGCATCACGCGCGATGAGCGGCGACTCCTGACTCATCCCTATCCCGTCGTGAAAAATAAATATTATGTCTGCTTGTCCGATTGGCGACGCAACGGGGGATCGCTGAGCGACTATCTTACGCAATGCGACGACTGGCTGCAGGAATTGCGGGACGGTGCGCGCTGGCAGCTGGATCATGGCGGCATAACCCGCAAGGAATATGATTCCTTCATGCGGGATGTGGAACGCGGCCTGCATGATGGCAAGGAGCGTGCGCTGAAACAAAGCCGCAAATCGGTGGAGATCACGCCTGCGAAGCCCGAAGCATTATTGCCATTCCCGACGCAAAAACCTGCTGGCGGACGCAAAACCTTTGTGTTCATCTCTCGGGGCAACTTCCGCAAGGGCGGTGGCGGGATAGCGCGTTACATCTGGGATCTGTCGCTCGGTTTCGCCCGGCTCGGGCATGAAACGCACCTGATCACGCTGACGGACGGCCCTTCATCGGTGGAGTTTCATGACGGGCTGTGGATCCGTCATATCTCAAAAGACGCCTTGCAGAATGATGGAATCGATTCCGACGTCGCGGACGTGTTCGGCCATCTGGAATCAGGCGCTGCGAAACTGAATATCGGCTGGGCCAAGGCGGCTCATGCCGAGGTTCTGCGCTTGCGACAAGATCGCTATATTGACCTCGTCGTGGCGCCGGTGTGGGATCAGGAGGGGCTTTATTGCGTACTCGACCGCCGCCTCACCACCGTGGTTTCCATGAACACGACCTTTCGTCGCTTCGCTGATATCGAGTTCCGCAATCTGGCGCGGGCGACGATCGAGGAGCTTACGATGCTGGAAAATCTGTATGTCGGATCAGCCAGGCTGTTTCACGCGAACAGCAGTTCGTCTGCAGAGCATCTTCGTGACGATTTTCAGGTCGGACCGGATGTCAGGATCGTTCATGCCCCCCACGGCGTCGAGGACGCGC
This sequence comes from Sphingobium sp. 3R8, assembly GCF_020166615.1. NCBI lineage: Bacteria > Pseudomonadati > Pseudomonadota > Alphaproteobacteria > Sphingomonadales > Sphingobiaceae > Sphingobium > Sphingobium sp. 3R8. The sequence continues at coordinate 194,613 of NZ_JAIQXR010000004.1, forward strand.
CGTCCATGTCCGCAGAAATTGCTCCAGCCCGGAAGGCCCCGACAAGGGATGGCGGGGTGAAAATTCTGTACGTCAGCCGGCTCGAAAAGAGGAAGGGGACCGATCTTTTCCTGGAGGCGGTTGCTCGTCTGGTTCGCAAGCATGGCGATGTTCAGGTGGACATAGTCGGACGGGATGGTCATGCCGATGATCCCGACCGCAGCTTGCGAACGCAATTCGAGCGGATATATCCCGGCCAGACCAATGTGGTGTTTCACGGCGAATTGCCGAACGCGGCTTTGCCGGACCTATATCATGACGCCGACATTTTCTGCGTGCCGTCGCGTTACGAGTCCTTTGGCATCATCTTTATCGAAGCCATGCGTTATGGGTTGCCTGTCGTCGCACTGGATATTGGCGGCGCGCGCGACATCATCGAAAATGAAGTGACCGGCATACTTTGCGCCCGGGAAAGCAGTGCCGCCATTCAGGCAGAGCTGGAACGGCTAGTCATGGACAAGTCGCTGCGAACGCGCATCGGCAAGGCGGCGCGCAAACGGTTTCTGCAGGTCTATGAAAATGAAATCGTCATCGATCAGACGCTTGGGGAACTGCTGAGTCTGCTGAAACCCACCACGCCAGCCTCTTCTCAAGGGTGAGCCGCGATGCTGTACAATAATTATATTCCGCGCATTTCGATTATTTCGGGCATCGTCAACAAAGGCGATGCGATTAGTGAAACCATCCTTGCAGACATCGAAGCGATCGATGCGCTGTCCGCCGAAACGCGCAGGAATTTCGATGTAAAAATATTCTGCCGGGAATCTGACCTGAATGATACGCGCGTTTGCATCACCAATACATTGGATGAAGTGATCAACGACGATCATTTCAAAACGAGCGATATATATTATTTCCACTTTGGAATATTTAACGACATTCATCACGCCATGCATTCCGCCCGGCGCAATGCAAAAATGGCGATATATTTCCACAATGTGACGCAGCCGCAATTTTGCGCGCCTTCTGCGGAATGGTTGATTCATCAATCCTACCAGCAGATTGGGAATTTCCTGACCGCCGACAAGATATTCGCAGCATCGGATTTTTCGGCACGCCAGCTCGCTGGCTATGGCATGGACTTGGACATCGAGGTCGTTCCGCTGTTCGGGCCTAATCAGCCGTCGATCTCGCCGCATCTCAAAGCGATACCCGACGGCGATGATCCGATCAAACTTCTCTATTGCGGACGCTTCGCGTCGAGCAAAGGCGTCGATCAGTTACTTGAAGCGCTGATTAATGTGGACGGTCGCATTGCGCATCCGATCCATCTCACCTTGGCCGGCAAAAGACAGTTTTCCGAAAAGGGATATATCGAAAATCTAAAGCTGCTGGCTGCCAATCTCCCGAAGAACGTGAAGGTGAGCTTTGCGTTCGACCTGGACCGGGCTGACATACGGCAATTATATCTGACCTCGGATGCCTTCGTGCTGCCTTCTATGCATGAAGGTTTCGGTATGCCGGTCGTTGAGGCTTTGCTGTCGGGAACACCCGTCATTTGTTCGGATGCCGGAGCGTTGCGGGAGGTCGGCGGCGGTTTTAGCCTGACCCATGCTGCAGGCAATGTCGATCAACTGACGGAGGCGTTGGTTGGATTTTGCGACGCCATTCTGTCGCAGGAAGTCTTGTGCGACCTTGGTCGCCTCCCCATCGACGCTTGGCAGGAGTCAGTCGAGATACACGCCGCAACATATGAGCGGCACGCCTATATTGCGCGCATGAAAGTGCAATTTGCGCAACTGCTGGAGCCAACCGCCAGTTGGGGCGAAAGCACGCGAGCCAATCTCGCCCAGGTGCCCTCCATGGCATCTGGCGGAAGCAAGCCAAATGCTTGGGATTGCGCCGTGATGGCGACCCTTTACGCCAGCCGCTTCGGGTCCGCCCAACATAAGCGTTCAGAAGCGATGCGAGCATTGCTGAAATTGCCATTTGACCATGATCAGTCGGTGGAAGACGTCAATTATTGGCTGGCCGAGTGGGCGGAACTCGGGACAGAAAACCTGGTCTCTCATCTGACCAACACATCCGAGGTCCGACTTTCGCCTGCCCGGCTGCAATCAAGCGCCTTTTTCAAAGACGCCGTCAGATTGCATGTCGAAGATCAGTCTCCGCTTTCAGACGAAGAACCCTCCCAAGAAAGCGGCGCCATTGGAGTGGAGTTGCTGCTGCTGATGCAGGATAGGCAACTCAGCCCTTCTGAATATATTCGGACCGCCTATCGGCTCGCGTTAAAGCGTGATGCCGATGAAGAAGGGATGGGGCACTATCTCGACAAGCTTCGTTCAACCGGCCCCGATCGCGCCTGGCTGGTTCCCGAGTTGCTGGATTCCGATGAGGCAAAATTGCTTTGGGGGACGGCGCGTCCGGACGTTGCGGCAGTTTAGCTGGGACCGGTCGACATTGAGGAGATGGCGAGCCGAGAATGATGGTTTTATGTGACCCGGAGCGCAGCCTACTCAAAGTGGGCGAGTACCGGAAGTACGGGAAAGAGCCGTTTGCGGACCATCAGAACGCAAGGTCGATCGACCCTGTACGGATTGGCCTGTTGCCGGTTTGGCGGACATCGAGATAGGCTCAATCATGCTACACCAGCTTCCCGTTCGGAATCTATGGGGCTGAGATAGCCAAGGGTCGAGTGAGGGTCCCCCTTTCGTGTCCGGGTATTATGTGAGCCTCCGGCCTTCATCTGCCGGGGTTAACCCCGGCAGATGAAGCAAATTCGGCTGGCGTAAGCCAGCCCAGGGAGGTGTGCGGACGGCACTCGTTATAATCCCGTCTCCACGCGTCGATCCTGCTCCTGGCATCTGCCAGAGAAGAACCAATGGGTGTTCAGGCATTCGTCGCGGAAACGGCCATTGAAGGACTCCACGAAAGCGTTGTCGGTCGGTTTGCCAGGCCGCGAGCCGCGAGAAGTCCAGCGATCCAACGCTTTGGAGATAAACTCCGGGCCATTATCCACCCGTATGGTCCGCGGTGCACCGCGTATCGATGCGATCCGGTCCATGGCCTTGACAGGCACTTTCGCCAGGAATTTCAGGGATTTCCTACTGAAGGACTGGTGCCGCTTACGTGACTCGAACACGTGACCCCATCATTACGAATGATGTGCTCTACCAACTGAGCTAAAGCGGCGTCGGGGCGGGCAGATAACAGCGGACGGGACGAAGGACAAGCGGACATTTCCCGCCGCAGAGCCTTTTTTCCGACCCTGGCGCAACCGCCTCGTCCGGTCCCGATCACGCCAGCCCTGTTTACACGAAATTTACCATCCCATGCCACTGTCGAGTCCCGGAATAGTATTTTGACCTGAAAGTAGGACGATCGGATGGACACGCTGCGGGGGCACGACGCCGCCAATGACGAGGACGATTTCGACTATGCCGGCGACGCGCTGATCGAAACGCCGCCCGCCGTCATCTCCGACGAACGGCGTATGCAGGTGCGCGCCTATAATTATTGGGCGTCGCTGCTGGGCGATCGCACCCTGCCCTCGATCGAGGACCTCAATCCCGACCAGCTTGAGGATTTCGGCCCGCATGCGGTGCTGCTCGACTTCAGCGTCGGCCTCGACAATCCCGCCATCGTCTATCTAGGCACCGCGCTGCGCCAGGAATGCGAGATCGAGGGCACGATCGACTATATCGATGACGTTCCGGCCCGCTCGCTGCTGTCGCGCCTGACAGACCATTATCTGCAGATCATCGCCAATGCCGCGCCGATCGGCTTCGAAGCCGAATTCGTCAATCAGCGCGGCGCGGAGATCATGTATCGCGGTATATTGATGCCCTTCTCCTCCGATGACGAGACGATCGACTTCGTGTTCGGTGTCATCAACTGGAAGGAACTGGCCAGCCGCAGCCTGTCCGACGCGCTGGAACTTGAGGTCGATGAGGCGATGCGCAGCGCACCTGCCGCGCGCGACGCCGCCCCCATCTGGGCCGACGGGCCGGCTGCCGACCAGCAGAGCAACAGCCTGGCGTTCGACATCGAAGAGGATGAGGACGACGCACTCGACCTGGCCGGCATGGAATGCCCGACCGAGGACGCGCCGCTCGCCGACTGGCTGGCGCTCGCCCGCGACGGCGCCGCACGCGTGCGCATCAGCGAAGCACGCAGCCATGCCGCCCTCTATCGCGCCGTCAGCCTGTCCTACGACTTCGCCCAGGTCGCGCAGATCCGCCCCGACGACTATGCCGAACTGCTGCATGATTATGGCATCAAGGCGCAGGCACGCAGCCCCATGACCGCCGTCATCAAGCTAGTCTTCGGCGCTACCTACGACAAGACGCGCATCACCGAATATGCTACCGCGCTCGATCATGCGCTGGCGGCCCGGCTCAGCGTCGGATCGCTCGCCGCCTATCTGTCCGCCTATGCCGGGGGCCTCAAGGCCCTGGTCCGCGACGAGCGCGCGCTCCGTCGGTCGCAGAAGCCGGCCAAGCCCGATCGCCGCAGGATCGCGCGCGATGCGGTCAAGGCGGCCGCGGCGCTCGATCCGGTGGCGGTCGCCACCGATGCGGACGGCCTGGCCGTCGTCATCGCCCGACGCGAAGCCGACGGGACGCTGGCGATCGTCGCCGCCCTTCCGGAGGATAGCGACCTCAACCAGCGGGTAATCAGCGCCGTCGCGCGCTGACACGCGGCATCTCCCGCTGTGGCACCTCCAGCATCCATGGTAAAATGCCGCAAATGGCGTCGCATCGACGCTCGACATGCGGCGCTGGCTGGTCGATAGTCGCCTCGATGGCAGGTCCCGCGGGCTTCGCGCGGGCCTTATTGCGCTGCATCATTTAATTTCAAGAATCAGAAATTTTATTTCTCGCGAGGGTTGAGCCGCCTCCCTGCCGGGCGCATATAGGCGCCCTGAAAGCCGAGGAGTCGTATGGCGGCGATCCAGCGTCTCCTCCTTCATGATCGAAGCGGATTTAACCGCGTTGAGAGGTGAGCGAATGACGGCGCTGGCGGAAGCGAAGAACAAGGAAGTCGACAACAGCATCCGCGAGGCGCTGGAAGGCGCACTCAGCCGGGGCGCCCTGCCGGGCGAGAGCGAGGGATTTGACGCAGCCGCGCTGGCCGCCGCCGCCGCTTTCCTGGGACGCGCAGCCAATGGCCGCAAGCCGGGACAGGCGGCGATCCTGGTCGAAACGTTGGGCGAAGGGGCCAATGGCCGCTTCATGCGCCTGGCCATCGTCAATGACGACATGCCCTTCCTTGTTGATTCCATCGCCAATGCGCTGGCCGCGGCCGACATCACCATCCACCGCCTCTTCCATCCCGTGCTGTCGGTGACGCGCGACGGGAATGGCGCCCTCTCCGCCATATTGGATGACGACACGCCCGGTGCGCGACGCGAATCCATGATCTATGTCGAAACCGATCGCGCCGACGCGAAGGCGCGCCGCGCGCTTGAAAAGGCTCTGCAGGAAACCTTGGCCGATGTGCGGGCCGCCGTGGCGGACTGGCCCAAGATGCAGGCAGCCCTGGGCGCCGACGCGGACGCCGTGCCCGACGAGGAAGGCGCGGCCTTGCTGCGCTGGTTCCTGGCGCGTCATTTCACCCAGACCGGCCATGAGATCGTCAAGCGCGACGGCAGCAGCAGCGCGCCGCTCGGCATCTGCACCCGCCACGACAAGCCGCTGATCGCTCCCGCCTCGCTGGAAGCCGCCTTCGCCTGGTTCGAGGAAGGCAAGCGCACGCCGCTCATTATCAAGTCCAGCCGCATCTCGCGCGTCCATCGCCTGGTGCTTCTCGACCTCGTCATCGTGCCCGTGCGCGAAGGCAAGGAGGTCAAGGCGCTGTCCATCCACGCCGGCATGTGGACCAGCTCCGGCCTGTCGGCGACCCCGGACAAGGTGCCGCTGCTGCGCTCGGCGCTCTCGACCCTGATGGACAAGTTCGGCTTCGATCCAGTCGGCCATGCCGGCAAGACGCTGGCCCATGCACTGACTGCCCTGCCGCACGACATCACCATCGGCTTCGACCGCGACACGCTGGAGCGGCTGGCGCTGACCTTCATGTCGCTGACCGACCGGCCACGCCCGAAGCTGGCGCTCGCCACCAGCGCACTGGCCCGCCATCTCTATGCCTTCGTGTGGCTGCCGCGCGACGAGTTGTCGACCGCGCGCCGCGTTGCGGTGCAGGATATGCTGGCGAAGGCAGCGAACGGCCCCGTGTTGAGCTGGTCGATCGCGCTCGAAGAAGGCGGCCTTGCACTGCTCCGCATCACGCTTGACCTGCGCGAAGGCGGCGTGGTGCCCGATGACGCCGTGCTCGACCGCCAGCTCAAGCAGATGGTGCGCGGCTGGGTGCCAGCCGTCGAGGAGGCGCTCGCCGAAAGCGAGGAAGGCGGTCGCGCCGCCGCCTTGGCCCAGCGCTTCGCGCCCGGTTTTCCGCTCGCCTATCGCAACGGCGCCGGCCCGGCCGAGGCTGCCATCGACATCCGCCTGCTTCACGGCCTGTCGGGTGAAGGCGACAAATCGATCCGCATCTACCGCAATCCGGAAGACAGCAGCGAACGGCTGCGGCTCAAACTCTACAGCAGCCATACCGTCGCCCTGTCCGAAGTCGTCCCGGTGTTCGAGAATTTCGGCTTCCGCGTGATCGAGGAAATGACAACCGCGATCGACGGCGGCACGCTCGGCCATGTCCAGCGTTTCGTGCTGGAACTGCCCGCGGGTGGCGATGCGCAGGCCGTCATCGTCCGCGCCGACGTCGTGACCGAAGCGATCGCCCAGGTGCTCGAAGGCCGGGCGGAAAATGACCGGTTCAACGAACTGATCGTCACAGCCGGCCTGTCGCCGAGATCGGTCGTGTTGTTCCGTACGCTCTATCGCTATCTGCGCCAGACCGGCGTCGCCTATGGCATGGCGACCTTCGCCGAAACGCTGCGCAAGGCGCAGGGCGTGACCGCCAACCTCATCATCCTGTTCGAGGCGTTGCACGATCCGGCGACGCAGGATGGTGCGGCCGACCGCATCGCCCATGCCCAGGCGGAAATCGAGGCGGGCCTGGAACAGGTCACAGCGATTGACGAAGACCGTGTGCTGCGTCTGCTGCGCGCCGTCATCACCGCCACGCTGCGGACCAACTTTTACGCGCCCGCCGCGCAGGAAGCGCTGGCGTTCAAGCTGGATAGCGCGCTGGTCCCCGGCCTGCCCGCGCCGCTCCCCTGGCGCGAAATCTGGGTCTATTCCCCCCGCGTGGAGGGCATCCATCTGCGCGCCGGTCCAGTGGCCCGCGGCGGGCTGCGCTGGTCCGACCGGCGCGACGATTTCCGGACCGAAATCCTGGGCCTGATGAAGGCGCAGCGGGTGAAGAACGCCGTTATCGTGCCGACTGGCGCGAAGGGCGGTTTCTATCCCAAGCAGTTACCAAGCCCCCTGGTCGATCGCGACGCCTGGCTGGCGGAAGGCACCGAAAGCTATCGCATCTTCATCCGGTCCTTGCTGTCGATCACCGACAATATCGTGAAGAACAAGGTGAAGCATCCGGCCCAGGTCGTCATCCATGATGGCGACGATCCCTATTTCGTCGTCGCCGCGGACAAGGGCACCGCAACCTTCTCCGATGTCGCCAACGCGATCGCGCTGGACCGCGATTTCTGGCTGGGCGATGCTTTCGCCAGCGGCGGCTCCAACGGCTATGATCATAAAGCGATGGGCATCACCGCGCGCGGCGCCTGGATCAGCGTGCAGCGCCACTTCGCCGAAATGGGCGTCGATGTGCAGAGCGAGCCGGTCAGCGTCGTGGGTTGCGGCGACATGTCGGGCGACGTGTTCGGCAATGGCATGCTGCTGTCGAAGGCCATCAAACTGGTCGCCGCCTTCGACCATCGCCACATCTTCTTCGATCCCACGCCCGATCCGGCGAAGAGCTGGGAAGAACGTAACCGTATGTTCGCCCTGCCCCGCTCCAGCTGGGAGGATTATGATAAAAAGCTTATTTCCAAGGGCGGCGGCGTCTTCTCGCGCAGTCTCAAGCGGATCGCGCTGACGCCCGAAATGCAGGCGGTCCTGGACGTCACCGACAAGGAAATGGAACCGGCCGCGCTGATATCCGCCATCCTCAAGGCGCCGGCGGACCTGCTCTGGTTCGGCGGCATCGGCACCTATGTGAAGGCAGCAGCGCAAAGCCATGGCGATGTCGGCGATCCCGCCAACGACCGCCTGCGCATCAACGCCGAACAACTACGCGTCAAGGTGGTGGGCGAAGGCGCCAACCTCGGCACGACGCAGGCCGGCCGCATCGCCTTCTCGCTGCATGGCGGGCGGATCAACACCGACTTCATCGACAATAGCGCTGGCGTCGACTGTTCGGACAACGAAGTGAACATCAAGATCGCGCTCAACAAGGAAATGATCGAGGGCCGCCTGCCCTTCGAGAAGCGCAACGCGCTGCTCGAAAGCATGACCGACGCAGTGGGCGACATCGTGCTGGAGGATAACCGCCTCCAGGCGCTGGGCCTCTCCATCGCCGAAGCCGGCGGCGCGGCCGACCTGGCTTCCTATGTCCGCCTGATCGAAACATTCGAGGAAACCGGACGGCTCGACCGCCAGGTCGAAGGGCTGGCCGCCAACGACCAGTTGCTGCGCCGCGGACAGGACGGCCAGGGGCTGACCCGGCCCGAACTGGCCGTGCTGCTCTCGACCGCCAAGCTGGCGCTGCAGGATGCGATCGAGCATGGCGACCTCGCCACCGACGACAGCATGACCGGCGAACTGATGGCCGCCTTCCCCGCCGCGATGCAGAAGAAGGAAGCGGACGCCATCGCCGCCCATGCGCTGCGCAAGGAGATCATCGCCACCAAGGTCGCCAACCGCATCGTCAATCGCCTCGGCCTCATCCATCCGTTCGAACTGGCGGAGGAGGAAGGCTGCTCGATGGCCGACCTTGCCAGCGCCTTCCTGATCGCCGAACGGCTCTATGATATTCGCGCGCTCTGGGCGGATATCGACGCGGCGGACATGGCCGAAGGCGCCCGCCTTGCCCTGTTCAGTGACATCGCCAGCGGCATGCGGGCGCAGATTGCCGACATATTGCGCGCCCTGCCTGCCGGGACGCTGCCCAGCGAAGGGCATGACCGCCTGTCCAAGGGCGTCGGCACCCTGGCTGCCCAGGTCGACGACCTGTTGACCAGCGAGGCGCAACGCCGCACCGCCGCCGTCACCGACCGGCTGCTCGGCCTCGGCGCGCCCGAAACGCTGGCATTGCGCACGGCGGGCCTGTTCAAGCTCGACGGCGCGGTCGGCATCGCCGCCCTTGCCGCGCGCATGGGTGTGGACGAAGTCGCGCTCACCCGCGCCTTCACCCATCTGGGCGAAGCGGTCGGCATCGACTGGGTCCAGTCCGCCGCCGCGCGCATGGAACCGACCGATCCGTGGGAACGACTGCTCATTTCCGGCGTCGCCCGCGACATGCAGCAGGTCCGGCTCGATTTCCTCGCGCACGGAAAGGGCAAGGACATCCCCATTCATGTCGAGGACTGGCTACAGGCCAAGGGCGCGCGCATCCGTCAATTCCGCACCCTGGTCCAGCGCGCAAAGGCCGCCGCAACGCCCAATGTCGCGATGCTCGCCGAAATAGCGGGCCAGGCGCGTGGCCTGCTGGGGCGGTAAAAAACGGGCGTGTTCCGGCGAAGGCCGGAACCCAGTCCCACCGTCTGATCTGGGTTCCCGCCTGCGCGGGAACACGGGATGCTTTAGCCGCCTACAGAAAGGGCGTCATTCTCGCGAAGAGAATGACGCCCTTTCTGTGTCGCGCGAATGCAACCCTTATTGCGGCGCGTCCGTCGCCGGTTCGGCGGCGTCATCGTCCCCATAAGGATCGGGCAGCACCACCTTGGGCGCGTCCTTCTTGCCCGGCGTGGGGATGGCGTCGCCGTAGATGGGGATGACCGGTTCGGCCGATACCCGCCCATGCAGCGCGTCGATCTCCGCCTGCCGCTGCTTCAGATACAGCGTCTTGTAGACGGTGTAGGGATCATCCTCTTTCCGGATCGCCGTGATCGTCTCGTCGAACGCGGCGCGCTCGCCCAGTTGGTTCAGGATCGTCGCGGGAATGACATAGGCCGGCTTGAAGAATTTTCCGCCCAAAGCGAAGGGCAGGATCATCTTGTCCGCGGTGTCGCCGATGATATCGCGCAGCGTGGTCGGCCCGACGATCGGCAGATACATATAAGGCCCTGGCCCCACCCCATAAAAGCCCAGCGTATTGGCGATGCCATTGTCGCGATGGGGCAGGTTGAACGGCTTGCGCTTTGCAACATCGAACAGGCCGACGAAGCCCAGCGTCGTATTGACGCCGAAACGCCCCGCCGTCTCGAACGCCTTGCCCGGCTTGAATTGCAGCAGATAAGCCGCCGCCACGACCGGTTCACCCAGGTTCGAGAAGAAGTTGCGCAACCCCTTGCGGACCGGGCGCGGCAGGCCCTTGTTATAGGCCTTCGCCACCGGCTCAACCACCGCCTTGTCGACCGACTGCACCGCCTCGAAACTCTTGGCGTTAAGCTGCTCCAGCGGATCGCCCTTGGGCGCGCCCTTGTCGCCGGTCACGACGATATCCTGCGCCGCGTCGCCCTGCGGATCAGGTGGTGCGGCGAGCGCCTGGGCCGCGGGCGCCGGATCGGCGGGCGGAACGGACGGCGCGGCATCCTGCGACCCGGCTGCGACTTCCGCGGCCACAGCGAGTTGCGGCGCGGCGGCTTCCGCCTGCGTCCCGATCATCATCATTCCCGCAGCAACGGCCGGCAATAGCATATTCATGTCCTAGCAGCGGCCACACGCTCTCCCCCGCGCAGCCGTCAAGAGCCGTGACGTCCCGGACATGTTTAATCCGTGTTACATCAGGCATATGGTGCGGCTAGAGGTGGTGGCCATGATCGTCAATAGCAAGGCCATGCCCTAGACCGGTCTGAAGAGGCCGCTCACCGCAGTCGATCGGCCACCCTATACATTTTGATACAAAATTCCTGGTGCGACTCGTTTGCAACTGCGAGTCGTTCTCGTTATGCGAGGGGCAGTATATCGCAGGAACAATCCTACCCCATGCATGGAACCACCCGTATCCAGTCGCCCAGAAAGAAGAGCGCCAAAGCCTTCTGGATGAAGCAGCTCCATACCTGGCATTGGGTCAGTTCCGCCGTCAGCCTGATCGGCCTGCTGCTCTTTGCCTTTACCGGCATCACGCTGAATCATGCCGCCGATGTCGAGGCATCGCCCCGGACCATCGAGAAAAGCGCCACCCTGCCCGCCGACCTGCTGACACAGGTCGCGGCCGACGACGCGCCCGACGTGAAAAAGCCCCTGCCCGCGCCCGTCGCCGCCTGGGTCCAACAATCCGTGGGACAGGCAGGCGCCGGCAATGCCGAATGGTCGGCCGATGAAATCTATCTGCCCCTGCCCCGTCCCGGAGGCGACGGCTGGGTATCGATCGACCGGCATAGCGGCGCCGTCACCAGCGAAAGCACCAGTCGCGGCTGGATCAGCTATCTGAACGATCTGCACAAGGGGCGCAATGCGGGCAGCGCGTGGAAGTGGTTCATCGATATCTTCTCGATCGCCTGTTTCGTCTTCGCGCTGACCGGGCTGGTGCTGCTTCAGCTTCACGCCAAGAAGCGGCCCAGCACCTGGCCGCTGGTTGCGATCGGCCTCGCGCTTCCGGCGCTACTCGCCATCATCTTCATCCATTAAAGGGGACCAACCATGCAGATCAGCCATCGTCTGGCTCTGACCGGCGCGGCGGCGCTCGGCGCGGCCGGAACCGCGGCTGCGCCCGCCATCGCGCAGACGCTCAATCTCAGCGTCAATGTCCCGCGCCTGTCGGTCGCCGAATATCATCGGCCCTATGTCGCCATCTGGATCGAGAAGGAGGGTGCCGCCCCCCGCACCCTGTCGGTCTGGTATGATGTCGATAAGGCGAAAGGCGAAGGCACCAAATGGCTGCGCGACGTGCGCCAGTGGTGGCGCGCATCGGGCCGGTCGCTCAGCTTCCCGGCCGACGGCGTTTCCGGCGCGACGCGCGCGCCGGGCGAACAGAAGATCGCCTTCACCGCCGGCAAGGGGCCGCTGGGCGCGATCGGCCCCGGTAACTACACACTGATCGTCGAGGCGGCGCGCGAAGTGGGCGGACGCGAAGTGTTGCGCCTGCCCTTCGCCTGGCCGCCCAAGCCCGGCGCGACCGTCAAGGTGCAAGGCAGCAGCGAACTGGGCGCTATCGCCCTCACTTTCGGCAAATAACAGGGATTAAACCATGAAAAGCAGATTTCTCATCGCGGGCGCGCTCGCTGTCCTGATGGTCTCCGGCGCGGCACAGGCGCATCGCCAGTGGATGCTCCCCTCCTCCACCACCCTGTCGGGCACCGATAGCTGGGTGACGGTCGACGCCGCCGTGTCCAACGACCTTTTCTATTTCGAACATTTCCCGATGCAGACCGACAATATCGTCGTGACCGAGCCTGACGGCGCGACGGGCAAGATCGAGAATGCGGCCAAGGGCCGTTATCGCTCCACCTTCGACGTGCATCTGACCAAGCCCGGCACCTATCGCATCGCCAGCGTCTCGACCGGCGTGATGGGCAGCTATATGCTGAACGGCAAGCAGGAACGCCTGCCCCGAGGTACGACCAAGGACAAGCTGGCCACCGTCATCCCCACCGGCGCGACCGACGTGCAGACGGCCGAAATGTCGAACCGCAACGAGATTTTCGTGACGCTGGGCGCGCCCAGCACCACCATCTTCAAGCCGACCGGCAGCGGCATCGAACTGGTCCCCGTCACCCATCCCAATGACCTGGTGTCGGGCGAAGCCGCGACCTTCCAGTTCCTGCTCGACGGCAAGCCTGCCGCTGGCCTGAAAGTCACGGTCATCCCCGGCGGCATTCGTTACCGGGATGCGTTGGGCCAGATCGACCTGACCACCGACAAGGACGGCAAGGTCGCCGTCACCTGGCCGCAGCCGGGCCTATACTGGCTGAACGCCAGCATCGGCGGCGGTCGTGAAGGCGGCCCCGGTGGTCCGGGCGGCGAAGGTGGCGCGGGTGGAGCAGGCGCGCCGCCAGCGCCCCGTCCGCAGGCGCCCGCAGGCCCGCCGCAGCGGCGCGCCGCCTATATCACAACGCTGGAAGTGCTGGCGCCCTGAACCCGGCCAATCCCCACGGTATCCGCATCGCGATAGCGCCCGGCCTGTCGCCTGACCATTTTGTCGGGCGACAGCGCAGGGGCGCTATCGTCCCATATGGTGGACCCACCATGGGGACGAGCTGGTCGGCGCAAGTCGTCGATCCGCCCGCGCGCTGCGAAAGCGCCATCGAAGCGGTGCTGGCGCGCGTCATCGACCAGATGAGCAATTGGGAAACGGATTCCGCGATCAGTCGCTTCAACCGCTTGGCCGTGGGCGAATGGATGCGGCTCCCCGCCGACATGCTGACGGTGTTGCGCGCCGGGCTGGACATGGCCCGCCGCTCCGGCGGCGCCTTCGATCCCGCGATCGGTCGGCTGGTGGACCGATGGGGTTTCGGCCCCGGCCTCCAGCCCGCGACGTCAGCTACCGTTCCCGCGCCTTGGACGAGCATCGAAGTCGAAGACGATCGCGCCCGCCGACTTGCCGACGTCGCGCTCGACTTTTCCGGCATTGCCAAGGGCTTCGCGGTCGATGCAGCCGCAGCGCAGTTGCGCGCCATGGGCGTCGCCAATTTCCTGATCGAGATCGGCGGGGAGCTGCGCGGCAAGGGCGTCAAGCCCGATATTCAGCCTTGGTGGGTCGATGTCGAAGCGCCGCCCGACCTGGCCGTCCCCAAGCTGCGCATCGCGCTGTGCAGCCTGTCGGTCGCGACTTCGGGCGACTATCGCCGCTTCCGCATCGAGGATGGCGCGCGCCTGTCCCACAGTATCGATCCCGCGACCGGCGCCCCGATCGCGGCCGGCGTCGCCTCCGTCACCGTGCTGCACGACAGCGCCATGCTGGCCGATGCCTGGGCCACCGCCATCACCGTGATGGGGCCGGATCGGGGCATGGCGCTGGCCACCCGCCACGATCTCGCCGCCCGGCTGGTGCTGCGCACGGATGGTGGCGCGCAGGAATATATGACCCCCGCGCTGGCTGCGATGCTGGCGTGACCGGGGCCGGGCGCGGGCGCCGGAATTTCCGGAACTTCATGCATATCGCGCATGGCGAATTTTTGCGCGCGACTTTGCCGCCAGCGGGTGCCGGCTGGCGGCTGAGGGGCGTTGACGATGGGAAGGAGCCGCCCGAAGCCATAGCGGAATCGGGCGATGTAGGACAGAGACGGGTGGCAGGATCGGGTGGTTAGCGGACTGTCTGCTTTCCTCCGTCATCCCAGAGGGATATGGCCGAAAAAGGCCGTTCCCCGTCAGGCGTCGGCCCAGCGGCGCAGGAGGTTGTGATAGACGCCGGTCAGGCGGATGACCTCGTCATGATCCTGCCCCATGGCCGCTGCCACGCCCTGGACGCTGCGGTCGAGGTCGAACAGCATCTGCCGGGCGCCATCGTCCCGCACCATCGACTGGAGCCAGAAGAAGCTCGCCACGCGCCGTCCGCGCGTCACCGGCTCGACCCGGTGCAGCGAGGAAGAAGGATAGAGCACCGCATGGCCGGCGGGGAGCTTCACCTGTTGCACCCCGAATTGCGTCTCGATCGTCAGTTCGCCGCCATCATAGGCGTCGGGTTCTTCCAGAAAGACGGTGATCGACAGGTCGGAGCGCACGCGAAAACCCGTCCCCGCCTGGATGCGCACAGCATTGTCGACATGCACGCCGAACTTCTGCCCGCCGGCATAGCTGTTGAACAAGGGCGGGAATATCTTGAGCGGCAGCGCGGCGGCGATGAACAGCGGCGACCGGCCAAGCGCATCCAGCACCATCTGCCCCGCCTGCCGGGCCGCGTCGCAGTCTTCGGGCAATTGCAGGTTGCGCTTGGCCAGCGCCGATTGATGGCCGGAGGTGATGTTGCCATCCACCCAGTCCGCAGCATCGATGACGGCGCGAATGGCGGCGACGCCGGCGGCATCGATCAGGTCGGGTATGGCAATCAGCATGGAAAAGCGTGTCCGTCAGGCGGCATCGGTGCGCAGGATGAAGGGGATTTCGACCACGCCCCGCACGCGGACCGGCTGTCCGCCGCGGATGGTGGGCTTCCAGCGCCAGCCCTTGACCGCATCCCTGGCGGCATTGTCGAGCCGGGCGAAACCGCTGCTCTGGCTGACGGCGATGCTTTCGACGCCGCCATCCACGGCGAGCGTGATCGTCAGCACCACGGTCCCCTGCTCATGTTTGCGGCGGCTGTCGATCGGATAGCGCGGCGGCTTACCCGCGACCATCTGCGTGCCGAGGTCGCCGCCCTGCACCATGCTGGGCGGCGCAGGCGGCGCGGTGACGGGTGCGGGCGGTCCCGGCACGGCCACGGTGACAGGTACGGGCCTCGGCGCCGGAACCGGTTCGGGTGATGTCTGGACGGCCTGTACGGGCGGCACGGGCGTCTGCACGACCGGCGGCGGGGCCACGACTTCGGGTGCGGACGGCGGTGGAGGTGGCGTTTCCGCCGCAGGCGGCGGCGGGGGCGGCGGCGACAGGTTCACCACGGTCAGCTTGGCGATTTCCGCCCGTTGCACATGGTTACGCACCTGGATCAGGGCGCCGATCAACAGCGCGTGGACGACAAGGATGGCCGCAATGGCGGGGATATTGGGGCGGGATCGCGCGCCATAGCGATCGTCCGGCGATGTCGCCGACGATTCGAACGACCTGGACGCAACCGAAGCGGACGCGTTCGCCTGCTCCGAAACCGCATCATAATCGTCGATTGGCTGGCTCGCCGCCTGCAACATGACAGTGTCTTCCCTTGCGTGACCCCGTAGCGTTTGCCGATAGCCTGTAGACTAATGCGAATCAATTGCGATGTTTGCAGAGAAACATGGAGAAAGAAGGAGACGGGCGGCCACCCGGAGCGCATGGGCCTTTGCGGTGGGATAAATCGCCGCCCGTCCTGCGTCCCCGGCCGCATCGGACCGGGGAAAGGGCGGACATCAGAACTGATAGTTCAGGCTGAACACGGCCGACCGCGTCGGCGCAGGCTGCGCCCAGCTTCCGCCAATCGCATTGCGCACCGTCGTCACATATTTCTCGTTGGTGAAGTTCTGGACGTTGACCTGCGCCTTGAGGTTCGGGGTGATCGGATAGTTCACCATCAGACGATGGATGGTGTAGCTCGGCACATGATAGCCGACATAGGTGCCAGCCGTAAGCTGGGCCAGCGTCGGCTGGTTCAGCAAGAACCTGCCCTGATAGGTGAGGCCATATCCCAGTTCGAGGCCGAAGGCGAAGCGATAGGTGGTGAACAGGCTGCCCGAATGTTTGGGCGTGTTGGTCAGCGCATAGCCGGCCGTCGGATCGGGAAAGGCCGGGCTGTTGGCGCAGGTGCCGGCCGCCGGGTCCGTGGCCCCAGGATGGGCGAGGCAGTAATCCGAAACGCCCTGTTTGATCTTCGATTTCAGATACATGTAATTGGCCGAAATCGTCCAGTTGCCGGTGATATTGCCCGACGCGCCGAAGGAAATCCCCTCGACCCGCTGATGCCCGTCGGTCGCCTGGTCCGGCAGGGTCGGATCGCCCGAGACGACCTTGATCTGGTCGCGATCGTTGCGGAAGGCGGCGAGGGTCAGCAGCAGCTTCCTGTCGAACAGGTCGGCCTTGGCGCCGACTTCGTAATTTTTCGTGGTTTCCGGCTTCACGAAGCAGGTGCCGCTGCCGCCCGCCGCATTGGCCACGGTGCAGGTGCCGTCGACCGAGGCTTTCGAAGGCAGCTTGCTGTTGCCATAGGCGACATAGAGGCTGGTGTCGGGCGTCGGCTTCACCACCGCGCCGATGCGATAGGAGAAGAGATTGTCGTCGGTGCGCGGCGGGTTGGTCACGCTGGTCAACTGGCCGAGCGTCGCGTCGACCGCGGTGCTGTAGGCAAAGCTGCGGCTGAGACCCTTCACATTTTCATAACGCAGGCCGCCGTTGATCTCGAAAAAGTCGCTGAACTTGATCGTGTCGAACAGATAGGCGGCATAGCTGGTCTGCTCGCCGAGCGACCGGGCCGAGCGGATGAAGTTGATGGGACCATTATAGTCGTTGTTGCCATAGGTGTATCCCGCCGGACCCTGGACGATGTCGCCGGGGTTGGCGATGCTGACCAACGGGAAGAGCGGGGTCGAGCCATCGGCGTTGCGGGGCAGCGCGCCCTGTTCCTGCCGATATTGTTCCCACATCGCTGACGCGCCGAGCACCAGCGTGTGGCCGATCCCGCCGGTGTCGAAATCGGCGCTGAGGTCGATCTGGTTATAGGCGGTGGTGTTGTTGATGAAACGCTGTACGCCGCGACCGCCGGTGGGCAGATAATAGCCGGCCGGTACGGTGAAATTCGCACCGTTGACGGTGGTGGTGCAGGCCGCGCCGATCCCCGTGTTGACGTCTGGCGGCTGAAGCCCCGTGGAGGCGAGGCAGAAGGTGCCGTTGGGCTGGCTGGTGATCGTGTTCTGGCGAATATGTTCGTAACGGGTCAGGTTGCGGATCTTCACCGTGTCGCTGAACGCATGGCTGAAGATGGCCTGGAGCGAACGCGTCCTGCTGTTCTGTTGGTCCAGATTGGCGAAGCCATAATAGCCCGACCGGTCGAATTCCCTCAGGAAGCCGCCCTCGCGCGGATAATAGCGCACGCCATATTGGGGCATGGCGTCGTCATGCAGATATTCGCCTTGCAGCGTCAGGCTGGTGGGGCCGTCGATGCCGATGGTGATCGCGGGGGCAAAGCCGTAGCGCTCGTAATTTTCGACGTCGCGGCCGGGCACGTCATTCTTGTGATAGACGGCGTTGAGGCGCACCGCGATCAGGTCGTTGACGCGCTGGTTGGCGTCGATCGTGGCGCGGTAATAATTGTCGGTGCCGATGCCCGCGTTCAGGATCGTCTGGTCGTCAGCCAGCGGCCGCTTGGTGACGAGGTTGATCGTGCCGGCGACCGAGCCGCCGCCGTTCATCACCGAATTGGCGCCGTTGGTGACCTCGACCTGCTCGATATTATAGACTTCGTTGCGGTTGAGGAAGGCGCCAGACCGCACGCCATCGACGGTCACGTCGTTCTTCGCGTCCTGGCCGCGCAGGATGATGCGGTCGCCATAGCCGAAGCCGCCCTCGCCCGCGCCGAAGGTGATGCCGGGCACGGTGGACAGGACGTCGCGCAGGGTGAGCAGATTCTGCTGCTGGATGGTTTCCTTGCCGATGACGGTGATGGTCTGCGGCGTGTCGAGCAGGGGCCGGGTATATTTGGGCGATTCCGCCTTTTCCACCTTGATCGCCGATTCATCGATCGCAGTGTCGGTAACGGTCATGCCGCCCAGCCGCGGCCCCTTTTCAGCTTCCTGCGCGCTCGCGGTCGTCGCAAAGGCCATTGCGCCGACGCAGCTCAGCGCCAGAAAGGACGTTATATTCCCGGACTTCGGCATGTTCGCAGATCCCCCTTTGATTGTTGGGGAACTGCTATTGAGAGTCTTTCTCAGAGTCAACGCTATTGAGAATAATTCTTATCGTTGTCGCAAAATGTATCAGCAAACAGCCAGCAGCGGATGGCGCTGGCCAGATTGGGCGGATGCGGCACGGCCAGCCGCGCCGCGTCGATGCGGGCGACCAGCGCGTTGATCGGGAGATTGTGTCGGGTGGCATGGGCGCGCAAGGCGTCCCAGAAGATCGGTTCCAGGCTGATTGCGGTCTGATGCCCGGCGATGGTCACGCTCCGCTTGACCGGCGGCGCGAAGGGCGACCCTTCCAGCCCTTCCGGGCTATCGTCAGGGTCGCCCGTCACCATCAATACATGTGCTGGCCGCCGTTGATCGACAGGGTGCTGCCGGTCACGAAGCCGCCTTCCTCGCTGCAGAAGAAGGCGACGCCACGCGCAATCTCGCTGGCCTGGCCCAGGCGACCGACCGGGATCTTGGCAACGATCTTCTCCAGCACCGGCGCGGGCACGGCGGCGACCATGTCGGTGTCGATATAGCCGGGCGCGATCGCATTGACAGTGATGCCGGACTTGGCGCCTTCCTGCGCCAGCGCCTTGGTGAAGCCGTGGATGCCGGACTTGGCGGCGGCATAATTGACCTGGCCATATTGGCCGGCCTGGCCGTTGATCGAGCCGATATTGACGATCCGCCCCCAGCCGCGTTCCCGCATGCCGCCGAAGGTCGCCTTGGACATGTTGAAGCAACCGCCGAGGTTGATGCGCATCACCTCGTTCCAGTCGTCGAAGCTCATCTTGGCCAGCACGCCGTCGCGGGTGATGCCGGCATTGTTGACGACGATGTCGACCGGGCCGAGCGCTTCGGTCACCGCGGCGCAGCCGTCGAGGCAGGCCTGATGATCGCCGACGTCCCATTTGAAGGTCGCGATGCCGGTCTTGTCGGTAAAGGCCTTCGCCTTCTCCTCATTGCCGGCATAGTTGGCGGCGACGGTATAGCCCATCTCCTGCAACGCCAGGCTGATCGCCTCGCCGATGCCGCGCGTTCCGCCGGTCACAATCGCCACTCTCGACATATCAGCGTCCTCTTCCTGCAACAGGGGTCAGTCGATCCAACCCGAAAGCTCGCGGCCCATAAGCCTCTGATAGAGAGTGATAGCTTCCGCCGACGCGTTTAGACAGGGCAAAAGGGCAAATTTTTCGCCACCTTGGGCCAAAAAAACCGCTTTCGCGCGCAGGGCGATTTCCTCTAGGGTTTCAAGGCAATCCGCCGCGAATCCGGGTGTGACCACAGCAATATTGCGGACACCGTCTTTCACCAATCTGGCGAGCGTCGCTTCGGTTTCCGGTTCGAGCCATTTGGCCCGGCCGAAGCGTGACTGGAAGCTCATATGAACCGGCAGAGCCAGCGCTTCGCGGAGCAAGCGAACGGTCTTGACCGACTGGCAATGATAGGGGTCGCCCAGATGCAGCGTGCGTTCGGGCATGCCGTGGAAACTGGCGAGCAGCGCGTCGGGCACGAAGTCGAGCGCGGCGACATGCCGGTCGATCGACGCCTTGAGCGCGGCGATATAGGCCGGATCGTCATGATAGGGCGGCAGGGTGCGGATGGCGGGCTGCCAGCGCATCGCGGCCAGCGCGGCGAAGGCGGCGTCATTGGCGGTCGCGGTGGTAGCCGCGCAATATTGGGGATAGAGCGGCGCGAGCAGGATGCGCTCGCAGCCTTGCGCCTTCATCGCCGCAAGCTTCTCCGCAATGGCGGGATTGCCGTAGCGCATCGCCCAGTCGACCACCACGCCCTGCCCCATCGCCTGTTGCAGCGCATGCGCGGTGACGCGGGTATGGACGGCCAGCGGCGAGCCGTCCGGCGTCCACACCTGCTGATAGGCATGGGCGGATTTCTTCGGCCGGGTGGTGAGGATGACGCCGCGCAGGATCGGTTGCCAGAGGAGTTGCGGAATCTCCACCACGCGCCGGTCGGACAGAAATTCCGCCAGATAGCGGCGCACCGCACCGGCGTCCGGCGCGTCCGGCGTGCCGAGGTTGATGAGCAGCACGCCGACCTTGGGCGTGGGGATGGCGGGATGATCGGGTGGCAGGGTCATGCGGTGCCCACTAGCGGCAGACTGCGCAGCCGTTGCCCTGTCCATGTGTACAGGGCGTTGGCGATGGCGGGCGCGACGAGCGGGGCGGCCAGATCGCTGACGCCGGCCGGATCGGCGGTGCTGCGCATCAGTTCCACCGTGACTTCGCCGATGTCGGCGAGGCGCGGCAGGTTCATGCGGCCGAGGATGGCGCGGGTCGGCAGGCCGCGCTCATAGGGAACGGAGGCGCCCATCGCATAGGCGAGGCCATAGACCAGCCCGCTTTCGATCTGCTGGCGAGCGATGTCGGGATTGACCTGATCGCCGGCGTCGACGGCCGCGACGATGCGGCTGACGCTGAGTTTATCGCCGTTCATCGCCGCCTCCACCATGATGGCGGCATAGGCGCCGTCCATCATATGGGCGGATAGCCCCTGCCCGCTGCCCGCTATGCCGCCCTGCCAGCCGCCCATCGACGCCGCGGTCGACAGGCAATGGGCGAGGCGCGGATTGCCGCCCAGCATCTGGATGCGGAAGGACATGGCCTCCATCCCCGACAGATGCGCCAGTTCATCGACGAAACTTTCCGTGAAGAAAGCGCCGTGGAGATGGGCATTACCGCGGGTGAAGCCGAGCGGCAGGCCGACGTCGGTCGGGAAATGATCGACCGCCCAGTTGGGAATGGCATAGGGCGGGGCCATGCCGGCGACGGCCAGCCGGGTCGCCTTGTCCACTGCATCCGCCGCCGCAACGTGCGGCAAGACGCCATCGGCGATGCGCGCCCATGTCTGCGTCAGCGCGCAAGGCGCGGCGACCTTCGCCAGCCAGCCTTCGATCGCGCCGTTGCGGCCGAGCTTGGCCGCCATGCGGGCGTGGGCGGGGGCGCTGGGCCGATCCTGCACCACATCCTCCAGCCGCGACCAGAGCAGTTGCACCGGCCGCCCCATGTCGCGCGCCAGCAGCGCCGCCTGCACCCCGGCATCGCAATCCATCCTGCGGCCGAACGACCCGCCGGCATGGAGCGGATAGAGCGTCACCGCCCGTTCCGGCAGGCCCAGCGCATCGGCGATCGCCGCGCGGGCGAGGCCGGGCGCCTGCGTCGCCATCCAGATTTCCGCGCCGTCGTCGGTGACGCGGGCGGTGGCGCACTGGGGTTCGAGCGCCAGATGCAGCCCGGCATCGACCTGATATTCGCTGGCGAGGATGGTCGCCCCCTCGAACACCGGGGCCAGATCGCCCTGGGCATAGAGGCGGCGACCGTCCGACCCCGCAAAAGCCGCCTCCAGCGCATCGTCGATGCCGCCACTGCTGACCGGAACGCCGCGCAGGGTAAAGACCGGGTCGGCGAGGTCGAGCGCCTTGTTGGCGGCCCACCAATTGCTGGCGACCGCGGCGACCCAGCGTTCCTGCCGCACGAGCTTGAGGAAGCCGGTGACGCTGCCGGCGGCGCGTTCGTCCAGCCCGGCCAGCAGGGCGTCGCCGATCGGTCCCTGCCGGATCGAGGCATAGACCATGTCGGGCAGACGAATGTCGGCGGTGAAATTATGGCTGCCGTCGATCTTCGACGGGGTATCGAGCCGCGGCAGATCCTGCCCGGAAAGGCGGCCATCCTGCCCCTGGCGATAGGGCAGGATATCGGGCAGGTCGAACCGGGCGGCATCCGCGACCACATCGCCGATCTTCATGCGGCGCGCGCCGCCGTCAGAGATGATGCCATCCTGAATGTCGCAGCTTTCCCAGGGAATGGTCCAGCGCGCCGCGGCCGCCTTGCACAGCAGAACGCGAGCCGCGGCGCCGGAGTCGCGATAAGCATCGCGGAACATCGGAACGGAGGTGCCGCCGCCGGTCAGCATCAGCGCGCCGCGCGTCGCATATTGGCCGATCGCCCAGTCGCCAGCGTCACCGAGCAGCCGCGTCCAGTCGCTCGCGAGCCATTCACGCGCCAGCAGGGTGTTGGCGTAGAGCGGGCTGATCGGCGCGCTCTGCACCGCGATGGTGCGCCAGTCGGCGCCCAGTTCGTCGGCCAATATCTGCGGCAGGACGGTGGTGACGCCCTGCCCCATTTCGGTCTGCGGCACGACGACGATGATCTGGCCGGATGCATCGATCTTCAGGAAGGCGTTGACGATGGTTTCGCCGGGACCGGCGTTGAGATTGGGCTGGTAGCTGCGCGGCCATACGCCCCAGGCGAGCAACAGCCCCGCCGCTGCGCCACCGCCGATCAGCAGCGTGCGCCGGTTGATGCCCTGATGTTTGCCGGATTGCTTCCGCGGGGTGCGCGCCATGCCAGCCTGATAGAGCCGCAGGCGCGCGCTGCCTAGCGTTAATCGGCACCTATCGGCGCGAGGCCGAGCCGGGGGATGTCGATCGCGGGACAACGATCCATCACCACCTTCAACCCGGCCGCTTCGGCGCGCGCCGCCGCCGCTTCGTCGACGACGCCCAGTTGCATCCACACCGCCTTGGCCCCGGCGGCGATGGCGTCGTCCACCGCCTCCCCCGCCGCTTCGCTGCGACGGAAGATATCGACCATGTCGACGGCCACGCCGATGTCGGACAGGCGGCCCCAGACAAATTCGCCATGGACATGCTCACCGGCAATCTGCGGATTGACCGGCAGGACGCGATAGCCATGGTCCTGAAGGAATTGCATCACGCCATAGCTGGGGCGGTCCGGGCGATCGGAAATGCCGACCAGCGCGATGGTGCGGGTTTCCGACAGCAAGGCGGCGATGTCCTGCGGGGCGGTGAGCGGCATGGCGTATCTCCTTTGCGACCGAGATGGAGAGGACGCGGGCGAACGCAAGACGTTCCTTTCCTCGCGCATCCGCGATAATCACAGGCCATGTTCGCCATTCGCCCCGACGACCTGACCGACCCGCAAACCCGCGCGCTGCTGGCGCTCCACCTGGCCGGGATGCAGACCGACAGCCCGGCCGACGCGGTGTTCGCGCTCGACCTGTCCGGGCTACGATCGCCCGATATCAGCGTGTGGACCCTATGGGACGGCGCGACCATCGCCGGGGTCGGCGCGTTGCGGATGCTGGATGGCGAGCAGGGCGAGATCAAGTCGATGCGCACCCATCCCGATTATCTGCGGCGTGGGGTGGCCACAGCGCTGCTGCGGCACATCATCGCGGCGGCGCGCGACCGCGACATGGCACGCCTGAGCCTGGAAACCGGCCGGGGCGCGGCGTTCGAACCGGCCCTGTCGCTCTACCGCGCCCATGGCTTCAGCGATGGCGCGGCGTTCGGCGATTATGAACCGAACGGCTTCAGCCAATATCTGCACCTGACGCTGTAATCAGGCCGATGCCTTGAGCCAGTCGGCGACCTTGCGCGCGATGGCGTGGAAAGCGTCGGCATGGACGCCCTCGCCCGCCGCCGGTGGATCGCCTGCGTCGGAGCGGCGACGGATGTCGATCGCCAGGGGCACGCGGCCGAGGAAGGGCATGGACAGGTCGCCGGCCGTGCTTTCTGCACCGCCATGGCCGAAGGGATCGGAGACTTCGCCGCAATGCGGGCAGGCATAGCCGGCCATATTTTCGACCAGACCGATCATCGGCACCCCGGCCTGATGGAACAGGCTGACCGCGCGGGTGGCGTCGATCAGCGCCAGATCCTGCGGCGTGGACACGATCACTGCACCGGCGGGCTTGTGCTTCTGCACCATCGTCAACTGGATATCGCCGGTGCCGGGCGGCATGTCGACCACCAGCAATTCGGCGTCGCCCCATTCGGCGTCGATCAACTGGCTGAGCGCATTGCCCACCATCGGCCCGCGCCAGGCCAGCGCCTTGCCCGGTTCCACCAGATGCGCCATCGACAGCATCGGGATGCCCAGCGTGCCGGTGACGGGAATCAGCTTCTTGTCGCGGGCCTGCGGCTTTTGATCCTCGCTCCCCATCAGCCGCGCCTGCGACGGGCCGTAGATATCGGCGTCGACCAGCCCGACCTTCAGCCCCAGCCGGTGCAGCGCGACGGCGAGATTGGCCGATAGCGTCGATTTGCCCACCCCGCCCTTGCCCGACGCAACGGTCAGGATGCGCAACGGCGCCTTGGGGGCCGGCGTTTCTCCGGGTTTCCGCTCCGCCGTCATGGCGATGCGGACGTCGGTGACGCCGGACACGGTCAGCGCGCCTTCGCGAATCGCCGCGGCCAGCCCCTCGCGCCGGTCGGGGTCCAGTCCGCCCACGTCGAGGGCGATCGTCATCACCCCGTCCTTGAGGCGCGGCGCGCTGGCGCGGCCATCGGTCAGGGCGGTCAGACGGGCGGAGAAATCGGCAAGATCGGTCATGGCCATGCCCTGTAGGAAATAATCGCGGCCATTTGCACTGTTTTTCGGAGAAGAGCCTTCCTATAGAAGATGCCATGAGAAGAATATTCGGGTGGATGCCCGCGATCGCAGCGATGGTCCAAGGCCCCTGGGGCGGCAAGAATGACGGACCCGACGGGGACGGGCAGAAGGGCGGCGGCGGCGACGGCCCGCGCAACCCATGGACCCAGCCGGGCAAGCCCACCGCCGGTCAGAAGGGACCGTCCGCGATCGACGAACTGCTGCGCCGCGGCCGCGAAAGCTTCGGCCAGGGCGGCGGTGGCGGCTTTGGCGGCATCCCCCCGCGCGGGGCCGGCAAGGCGCTGTGGCCCGCGGCGATCGGCATAGTGGTGATATTGTGGCTGGTCCTGACCAGTTTCCACCGGGTCGGGCCGCAGGAGCGCGGCGTCGTCACCCTGCTCGGCAAATATAGCCGCACCCTGACGCCGGGCATCAGCCTGACCCTGCCCGCTCCGTTCGAGGCGGTGACGACGGTCGATGTCGAGGAAATCCGCACCATCGATATCGGCTCCGCCAGCGCGGAGAGCGAAAATCTGGTGCTGACGGGCGACCAGAATATCATCGACCTCGCCTATTCGGTGCGCTGGAATATCCGCAATCCGGAACTCTATCTGTTCCAGCTGTCGGACCCGGACGCCAGCGTGCGCGAGGTTGCGGAAAGCGCGATGCGGTCCGTGCTCGCCAGCGTCAGCCTGGACGATGCGCTGGGCGCCGGGCGCACCGCGATCGAACAGCAGGTCGAATTGCGGATGCAGGAGATATTGGACGGCTACAAGTCGGGCATTCGCATCCAGGGCGTCGCGATCAAGCAGGCCGATCCGCCGACCGCCGTCAACGACGCGTTCAAGGCGGTGTCCGCCGCGCAGCAGACGGCGCAGACCTATCTCAACGAAGCGCGCGCCGCCGCCCAGCAGGTGACGGCCAAGGCGCAGGGCGAGGCCGCGGCTTTCGACAAGGTTTATGAACAATATAAATTGTCGCCCGACGTGACCCGCCGCCGGATGTATTATGAAACCATGGAGGGCGTGCTGTCGAACGTCGACAAGACCATCGTCGAAGGTAACAATGTGACGCCCTACCTGCCGCTACCCGAAATCAAGCGCCGTGCGCAGGCCGCCCCGGCGGACGCCACCAGCACGGGAGGCCAGTGATGCCCGGTATCTTGCGTCATCCGGTCGCCCTTGCCCTGGTTTTGCTGGGCCTGCTGATCCTGGTCGGCAGCACGATCGCCATCGTGCCCGAAACCAAGCAGGGCGTGGTCGTCCGTTTCGGCGACCCCAAGGAGATCATCAACCGCTACCGTCCCAATGAAAGCTTCGGCCAGACGGGCGCGGGCGTCATCTGGCGCTGGCCGTTCGTCGACCAGATCGTCTGGATCGACAAGCGCGTCCTCTCGGTCGAGATGGAGCGGCAGCAGGTGCTGTCGACCGACCAGTTGCGCCTGCAGGTCGACGCCTTCGCCCGCTATCGCATCGTTGATCCGCTGCGCATGTATATCGCGGCGGGCAATGAGGAGCGCGTGGGCGAGGCGCTGCGCCCGATCCTGGGGTCCGCGCTGCGCAACGAACTGGGCAAGCGGCCATTCGCCGCGCTGCTCAGCCCCGAACGCGGCCAGGTGATGCAGAATATCGAGGCGGGGCTGGACCGGGTCGCGCGCCAATATGGCGCGGAGATCGTGGACGTGCGGATCAAGCGCGCCGACCTGCCCGACGGCACGCCGCTGGAAAGCGCCTTCACCCGGATGCGCACCGCGCGCGAGCAGGAAGCGCTCACCATTCGCGCCCAGGGCGCCAAGCAGGCGCAGATCATCCGCGCAGAAGCCGACGCCAACGCTGCGCGCATCTATGCCGAGAGCTTCGGGAAGGACCCGTCCTTCTACGATTTCTATCGCGGGATGCAGAGCTATCGCTACACCTTCGCGCCCGATCGGCCGGGCCAGACCAACATCATCCTGTCGCCGGACAATGAATTCCTGCGGCAATTTCAGGGACGACGTTAAACTTTCGTCATGATCCCCCGGAGATCATTACGGAACCAGCGTCATTCAATGAGGGTTAAGGCAGGGCGGAGCATCTGAGGGCTTCCTAAAAGTCCCGCCTTCCTTACCCCTGAAGCTTTGAAGAGGACCGTCACGAGTGCGTTACGCTTATGCCATCACCGGCGCCCTGCTCCTCGGCGGCACTGCCATTGCCGTCACCACCAGTTCCAATGTCGGGGCGCAGACCGCGCAGAATGAAGGCCTGACGGCAGCAGCGCCCGCGGGCGCGCCAGCCAGCCTCGCCGACATGGTCGAGAAGCTGCAACCCGCCGTGGTCAATATCTCCACCAAGCAGCGGGTGAAGGTGCAGAACCCCTTCGCCGGTACGCCGTTCGGCGATCTGTTCGGCCAGGGCCAGCAGGGCGGACAGCCGCAGACCCGCCAGGCCCAGTCGCTGGGATCGGGCTTCCTGATCTCCGCCGACGGCTATATCGTCACCAACAACCATGTGGTGTCGGCCGGGGCCGAGGGCGCGAGCGTCGATTCGATCACGGTCACGATGACCGACAAGCAGGAATTTCCCGCCAAGCTGATCGGCCGCGACGCCGCGACCGACCTGGCGGTGCTGAAGATCGAATCGCCAAAGCCCCTGCCCTTCGTCAAGTTCGGCGACAGCACCAAGTCGCGCGTGGGCGACTGGGTGGTCGCGATCGGCAACCCCTTCGCCCTGTCGGGCACGGTGACGGCAGGCATCATCTCCGCCCTGCATCGCGGCACCGGCGGCAGCTACGACAAGTTCATCCAGACCGATGCGTCGATCAACCAGGGCAATAGCGGCGGCCCGATGTTCGACATGCGCGGCAATGTGATCGGCATCAACAGCCAGATCCTCTCGCCATCGGGCGGCAATGTCGGCATCGGCTTCGCCATTCCGTCGGAACAGGCTGCGCCGATCGTCGATACGTTGCGCAAGGGTCAGGCGATCAAGCGCGGCTATCTGGGCGTGCAGATCAGCCCGCTGGGCGAAGACCTAGCCGACTCGCTGGGCCTGGCCAAGAATCGCGGCGAATTCGTCCAGGGCGTGGAACCGGGCAAGGGCGCGGAGAAGGCCGGGATCAAGGCGGGCGACGTGATCGTCAGCGTCGCCGGCCAGGAAGTGACCGCGGACCAGAATCTGTCGTCAATCGTGGCCAACCAGAATATCGGCGCGCGCGTGCCGATCGTCCTGATCCGCAACGGCCAGCGCCAGACCGTCACGGCAATCGTCGGCGAACGGCCTTCCGAAGACGAGCTGAACAATTTCGCCCAGCCGCAGGGGGACGAAGATTTCAGCCAGCAGGACCAGAATCCGGGCCAGGCGACGCAGCAGGCGCTGGGCATTTCGGCGATCCCGCTGACGCCCGGCATCATCCGCCAGCTCGGCGTTGCGGCTGACACGAAAGGCGTCGTCATCACCGCCGTCGACGGATCGACCGATGCGGGCGCCAAGGGCCTGCGTCGCGGTGACGTCATCATCAGCGCGAACAACCGCCCGGTCGCGACCCAAGCCGAGTTGGACGCGCAGGCGAAGGCCGTGGCGGCGCAGGGCCGCAACGCCATCCTGCTGCAGGTGTTGCGCCGCGGCCAGCCGGCCATCTTCCTGCCGATCCGCCTGCGCGACAAATAAGCGGCACTTGCCGATGGTGTCTGGCTCGCTAGAGTTGGGATAGCCAATCAGACCCGTTCGGGCCGGGCCTGTCGACATCGCGCGACAGGCCCGGGGCGAGCGGGTCTTCTTTTTTCGGGGATTTCAGATGAGCGACGGTATCTTCATCGGGCTTGGCGCACCGGACAAGGACGGGGGCGTCCCGCAGACATTGAACCTGCGCCGCGCCAATCGCCATGGGCTGATCGCCGGGGCGACCGGCACCGGCAAGACCGTCACGTTGCAGGGCATCGCCGAGAGTTTTTCCGCGCTGGGCGTGCCGGTGTTCCTGGCCGATGTGAAGGGCGACCTGGCCGGCATATCCATGGCCGGATCGCCCACCGCCAAAAATGCCGACAAGCTGGTGGCGCGCGCGGCGGAAGTCGGCATTGCCGATTATGCCTATGCCGACAATCCGGCGATCTTCTGGGATCTATATGGCGAGCAAGGCCATCCGATCCGCACCACCGTCAGCGAGATGGGGCCGCTGCTGCTCGCGCGGCTGATGGGCCTCAACGAGACGCAGGAAGGCGTGCTGTCCATCGCCTTCAAATATGCCGATGAGGAAGGGCTGCTGCTGCTCGATCTGGGCGATTTGCAGGCGATGCTGGCCTATTGCGCGGAGAATGCCGATACGCTGTCGGCCCGCTACGGCAATGTTACCAAGGCCAGCGTCGGGGCGATCCAGCGGCAATTGCTGCAACTGGAAAGCCAGGGCGGCGACCATTTCTTCGGTGAACCCGCACTCGACATCCATGACATGCTGCAAGTGGACGAGAAAGGCCGCGGCTATGTGAACGTGCTGGCGGCCGACAAGCTGATGCAGAGTCCCAAGCTCTACGCGACCTTCCTGCTGTGGCTGCTGTCCGAACTGTTCGAGACGCTGCCCGAAGTGGGCGACCCGGACAAACCCAAGCTGGTCTTCTTCTTCGACGAGGCCCATCTGCTGTTCGACGATGCGCCCAAGGCGCTGACCGACAAGATCGAGCAGGTCGTGCGCCTGATCCGGTCCAAGGGGGTGGGCGTCTATTTCGTCACGCAGAACCCGATCGACATTCCAGAGGATGTGGCCGGGCAACTGGGCAACCGGGTGCAGCACGCGCTGCGGGCCTTCACGCCCCGCGACCAGCGCGCGATCAAGGCGGCGGCAGAGACCTTCCGCATCAATCCCGACCTGGATGTCGAGACGGCGATCACCGAATTGAAAGTGGGCGAGGCGCTGGTGTCGCTGCTGCAGGAGGATGGATCGCCCGGCATCGTGCAGCGCACGCTGATTGCCCCGCCGCGGTCCCGACTGGGGCCGATCGACGCGAAGGAGCGCGCGATCATCCAGTCGATATCGCCCTGCGCCGGCAAATATGATGACGCGGTGAACCGGGAATCGGCCGAGGAAATCCTTGCCGCCCGCGGGCAGGCGTCGGCTGCGGCCGCGCAGGCGTCCAAGGCGCAGGCGGAAGCCGACAAGGCCGCTGCGGCGCAGGCCAAGGTCGAAGCGAAGCAGCGCGAAGCGGAACTGAAAGAGCAAGCCCGGCGCGACGCGGCCGAAGCGCGCGAGGCGGCCAAGCCCAGCGCCTTCGACAAGGCGATCCAGTCGGCCACGCGGGCGGCGGGATCGTCGGTCGGTCGGCAGGTCGCCAACGAACTGGGCCGCGCGGTGTTCGGGGGCACGAGCCGCAAGTCGTCGTCGGGCGGGATCGCCGGCAATCTGGTCCGCGGTATCTTGGGCAGCCTGTTCAAATAGGCTATGCCGGTCTACCGGCAGGGAGGCAGCGCGTCATGCAGAAGACAGCGATTTGGACAGTAATAGCGCTGGTCGCGGCCAGCCCGCTCCACGCCCAGACGATTGATCCCCATCATGTCATCGGCGCTGCGATCGCCAGCGACATCGCGCGTGACCGGCAGGCCGAGCGCGACGCCCGTCGCACGCCCTATGCCTCACCTGGCTATGGCCCGATCGCATCGGTCGCCGCCGCGCGCGACGCCTGCGCTGCCAAGGCGCTCTACCAGGCCGGCCCCAACGGCAAGCTGATCGGTCGACCCCGCGCCAGCACCATGGCGACCGGGTGGGAGGTGGAGGGCGAGATCGGCTTTGCCGATGGCGGGGCCGTGCCCTTCGTCTGTTCCGTACGCAACGGATCGGTCAGCAGCGTGCTGTTGCAACGCTGATCGGCTAGGTGGGGCGGAGCGATGGATCGCCGCCCGCCCCGCTCATAGGTCGCAAAGCAAATCTTGTTGCATGGTGGGCCGCACCCCTGTTGCTTCGGCAATATAAGCGCCGCTAAAGCCGTGGCCATGACGGCTGCCCCCTCCCCCCGCCACCCCCTGCATTTCGGCAATTTCCGGGCCTATCTCGCGGGACGGCTTTGCGCCGTGCTGGCGCAATACAGCATGATGATCGTGCTGGCGTGGCAGGCCTATAATATCGCGCGGGAGACGATGACGACCGCAGGCGCCTCCGCACAGCTTGGCCTGATCGGGCTGGCGCAGTTCCTGCCGCTTTTCTTCCTGACACCCGTCACCGGATGGGTCGCCGACCATTATGACAGGCGGATCATCACCCGGCTGACGCTCACCTTGCTGACGATCGCGGCCGGGCTGCTTGCCTTCGCCACCTATGAAGGCTGGGTCAACCTGCCGCTGATCTTCGGGATCGCCGTCATCGTCGGGATCGCCCGCGCCTTCAACGGCCCGGCCTATGGCGCGCTGGCGCCCAATCTGGTGCCACCAGCCGTGCTGCCCACCGCTATCGCCATTTCCAGCGTCTCGTGGCAGGCCGGGATGATCGCGGGACCGGCGGTAGGCGGCTATGCCTATGCCGCCACCCCTTGGGGCGCCTATGCGCTGGCGGCCATCCTCTATGGCGTGGCGCTGGGCGCGATGCTGCTGATCGGGCCGGTGCCGCAGCCGCCGCGCGACACCAGCCGCCATCCGGTACGCCAGATGATCGACGGCTTCACCTATGTGAAGGGCAACCGGCTGGTGCTGGCGACGATTACGCTGGACCTGTTCGCGGTGCTGCTGGCGGGCGCGACCGCGCTGCTGCCGGTCTATGCCCGCGACATATTGCATGTGGGGTCGGCCGGGCTGGGCCATCTGGCGGCCGCGCCCGGCATCGGCGCGGCGGCGACCGCGCTCTGGTTCTCTTTCCGCCCGATGAAGACCGAGGTGGGGCTGAAGATGCTGGGGTCGGTCATCCTGTTCGGCCTGGCCACCATCGCGTTCGGCTGCACCGCCTTCCTGCCGCGCGGCATCGCGATCGAGGCGGGGATCGCATCGCTGGTGGTGCTGGGCGGCGCGGACATGGTGTCGGTGTTCGTGCGCCAGTCGCTGGTCCAGCTGCACACGCCCGATGCGATGCGCGGGCGGGTGTCCAGCCTGTCGCAGCTCACCATCTCCGCCTCCAACGAACTGGGCGAGGCGGAGTCCGGTTTCCTCGCCGCCTTGGTCGGCCCGGTCGCGGCGGTGATCGGCGGCGGCGTGGGGGCTATCATCATCACCCTATTCTGGGCGCGACTCTTTCCCGAATTGCGCCTTGCACGAAGCTTCGATCCACCCGACATCGGGCGAGAAGAGAACAGCCAGGAGAAAAACCCATGAAAGCTGCCACCATTCTCGAAACCATCGGCAATACGCCGCATGTCCGCATCAATCGCCTGTTCGGCGATGCGCCCGCCGGCACCGAAGTGTGGATCAAGTCGGAACGGTCCAATCCCGGCGGGTCGATCAAGGACCGTATCGCGCTGGCGATGATCGAAGCGGCCGAGGCCAGCGGCGAATTGCAGCCGGGCGGCACCATCATCGAGCCGACATCGGGCAATACCGGCGTGGGCCTGGCCATGGTCGCGGCGGTCAAGGGTTACAAGCTGGTGCTGGTCATGCCCGAAAGCATGTCGATCGAGCGCCGCCGGCTGATGCTGGCCTATGGCGCCAGCTTCGACCTGACGCCGCGCGAAAAGGGCATGAAGGGCGCGATCGAACGCGCGCTGGAACTGGTGTCGCAGACGCCGGGTAGCTGGATGCCGCAGCAGTTCGAAAATCCCGCCAATATCGACGTGCATGTCCGCACCACGGCGCAGGAGATACTGGCCGATTTCGCCGACGCGCCGATCGACGCGCTGATTACCGGCGTGGGCACAGGCGGCCACATCACCGGCGTGGCCGAAGTGCTGAAAAAGGCGTGGCCGGCGATCAAGATCTTCGCGGTCGAACCGACCCTGTCCCCGGTCATCAGCGGCGGCCAGCCCGGCCCGCACCCGATCCAGGGCATCGGCGCAGGCTTCATCCCGGCGAACCTGCATACCCAGTTGCTGGACGGCGTGATCCAGGTCGATCCGGCCGACGCCAAGGACTATGCCCGCCGCGCCGCGACGCAGGAAGGCCTGCTGGTCGGCATCTCGTCGGGCGGCACGCTGGCGGCGATAGCGCAGAAGCTGAAGGAACTGCCCGCGGGCAGCCGGGTTCTGGGCTTCAACTATGATACCGGCGAACGCTATCTGTCGGTGCCCGACTTCCTGCCCGAATAAGACTTTACCGGCAAGCGTGGCATGATCGACCCATCTCCCCCGGCCCGGCCGCATCCGTTCCTGTGGCTGGTCTGGGCGCTGCTGTTTGTCGGCCTGCCCGCACTGGTCGCCGCCTGGGACACGCGGGCGCGGCCGGACGCGGGCGCGCGCCGGATGGCCGTGGTCGAAGTCGGACGGATGAAACGCCCCACCACGCCGCCGCCGCCAGTGGAGCCGGTCGAGGTCTTCGCGCTGGAGCGGAACCAGGCGGTGGCGTTCAACGCGACCATCCCCTTTTCGCGAGATCCCAACCCGGCCGCCCGGCCCTTCCGCTTTTCGGGCTCCGAAACCGATCTGGCGCGTGCGACCGATTGCCTGGCGGCGGCGGAAATCTTCGAGGCGGGCGACGACGCCGTGGGCGAACAGGCGGTGGCGCAGGTGGTGCTGAACCGCGTGCGCCACCCCGCCTTCCCCAAGACGGTCTGCGGCGTCGTGTTTCAGGGACAGGAACGGCGCACCGGATGCCAGTTCACCTTCAGTTGCGACGGGGCGCTGACCCGCACGCCGGGCGAGGCCGCTTGGGGCCGCGCGCGCGAGATCGCCCGCGCCGCGCTGGCGGGCAAGGTCTACAAGCCGGTCGGCCACGCCACCCATTATCATACCGACTGGGTCGTGCCATACTGGAGCGGCAGCCTGGACAAGATCGCGGCGGTGGGCACGCACCTCTTCTTTCGCTGGCGCGGCTGGTGGGGGACGCCCCCCGCTTTCCGCCAGAGCGAGGACAAGGGCGAGCCGCTGATCGGCCGGATCGCGCGCTTCTCGCCTGCGCACCAGGGTGGGACGGATACCCCCTTGATGCCTCCGCCGACCGTGGCGGCGGCGGAGGCTGCCGCAGCGCTCGCCGCCCGGCCGCAACAGACGATCGGCGCGGATTCGCTGGGGCGCACGGTGGCGGGAGTTCGGCTGATCGCGATCGCGCCGGGGGCGAAGAGCTTCCTGGTCGAACTGCCCGCCGGCAGCGGCGGCGCGGATGGCTGGCCGGCGATGGCGCAGACCTTCTGCGCGGGGCGCGCCGAATGCCGGATCATGGCCTGGCGACCGGGCGCTGCACCGGCGGGCCTGCCTCTCAGCGACGCGCAGATGGCGACGATGAGCTTCGCCTATATCCATAACGCCGGCAGCGGCTTGCAGCGGGCGCTGTGGAATTGCGCGCAGACGCCGCGGACGGCGAAGGGGGAATGTATGCGCCAGCGCCTGCCCACCATTGTCCCCACCCTACCCACCGAAGCGCTGGCCGGTGTCCGGCGCAAGGGGCGGTTCGAAACGGTGAAGATCGCGCCGATCACGCCCGCCGGTGAGACAAGAACAGCGGCACCTTGAACGCTTGGCGTTTTGGCGGGCTTCCCTGCCCCCTTCACAAACCGGGCGCCAGCGCCTATATCGGCGGCAATCCGGTCGTCCTCTGCGCTGTGCGTAACGGGATAGGCCGTCCCCCGGATCGCTCGGGGTCTGGCTTCGAATTGCGCGCGAAGCTGGCGGAATTGGGCGAATTTTGGCGGGTCACAAAGTGCTGATAGTGCGGATCGGACAGTCCCGGCCCGCACTTTTTTGCGTGGATTGGCGGGTGCGAATCACCCCCTATTCCATCGCGCTTGGACTGAGTTTTCGCTGGGATGCGGAAAAACGCGACGAATGAAGGCAAGGACAACGCATGGCGACCAGAGCTCTCCCCCCGATCAGCAACACCGGCGCGAAGAAGCGCATCAGAAAGGTGTTCGGCGACATCCACGAAGTGGTGCAGATGCCCAACCTGATCGAGGTCCAAAGGGAGAGCTATGAACAGTTCCTCCGGTCCGACCCGTCGATCGGCTATGTGTCGGGCCTGGAAAAGACGCTGCGCAGCGTCTTCCCGATCCGCGATTTCGCCGGCACCGCCGAAATGGACTTCGTCCATTATGAGCTGGAAGACCCCAAGTACGACGTCGAGGAATGCCGTCAGCGCGGCATCACCTATGCGGCGCCGATGCGCGTTACCCTGCGCCTGATCGTATTCGAAGTCGATCAGGACACCGAAACCCGTTCGGTCCTGGATATCAAGGAGCAGGACGTCTACATGGGCGACATGCCCCTGATGACGGGCAACGGCACCTTCATCGTCAACGGCACAGAGCGCGTCATCGTGTCGCAGATGCACCGTTCGCCGGGCGTCCTGTTCGACCATGACCGTGGCAAGACCCACTCGTCGGGCAAATATCTCTTCGCCGCGCGCGTCATCCCCTATCGCGGTTCGTGGCTCGACTTCGAATTCGACGCCAAGGACATCGTCAACGTCCGTATCGACCGCAAGCGCAAGCTGCCGGTCACGGCGCTGCTTTTCGCGCTGGGCCTGACGCCCGAAGATATCCTGGGCGAATTCTACAACAAGGTGACCTATGTCCGCGGCGAAGGCGGTTGGGTCATCCCCTATCTCGCCGAAGCCTGGCGCGGCCTGAAGCCCGCCTTCGACATCGTCGATGCCAAGACCGGTGAAGCGATCTTCCCCGCCGGCACCAAGATTTCGCCGCGCGCCGCCAACAAGGCGGAAAAGGACGGCCTGGAAACGCTGCTGATCCCGACCGAGGAAGTCTATGGCCGCTACAGCGCCTATGACCTCATCAACGAGAGCACCGGCGAAATCTATATCGAGGCCGGCGACGAAGTGTCGCCTGAAAATCTCGAAAAGCTGGACAAGGCGGGCATCGACCGCCTGGAACTGCTGGACATCGACCATGTCGGCACCGGTCCCTGGATCCGCAACACGCTCAAGGCCGACAAGGCCGAAGACCGCGACCAGGCGCTGAGCGACATTTATCGCGTCATGCGTCCTGGCGAACCGCCGACGAAGGAAACCGCCGAAGCGCTGTTCGCCGGCCTGTTCTTCGACCCGGAGCGCTACGACCTGTCGGCCGTGGGCCGCGTGAAGCTCAACATGCGCCTCGACCTCGACGCCGAGGACACGGTCACCACCCTGCGCGTCGAGGACATCCTCGCCGTGGTCAAGGAACTGGTGAACCTGAAGGACGGCAAGGGCGAAATCGACGATATCGATAACCTCGGCAACCGTCGCGTCCGTTCCGTCGGCGAACTGCTGGAAAACCAGTATCGCGTCGGCCTGCTGCGCATGGAGCGCGCCGTCAAGGAGCGCATGTCGTCGGTCGACGTGTCGACCGTGATGCCCAACGACCTGATCAACGCCAAGCCCGCCGTGGCCGCCGTGCGTGAATTCTTCGGCTCGTCGCAGCTGTCGCAGTTCATGGACCAGACCAACCCGCTGTCGGAAGTCACCCACAAGCGCCGCGTGTCGGCGCTTGGGCCGGGCGGTCTGACGCGCGAGCGCGCAGGCTTCGAAGTCCGCGACGTTCACCCGACGCACTATGGCCGCATCTGCCCGATCGAAACGCCTGAAGGCCCGAACATCGGCCTGATCAACAGCCTCGCGACCTTCAGCCGCGTCAACAAGTACGGCTTCATCGAAACCCCGTACCGCAAGGTCGTGGACAACAAGGTCACCGACGACGTCGTCTATCTGTCGGCGATGGAAGAGGCCAAGCACACGATCGCGCAGGCCAACGCCGAAGTGAATGCCGACGGTCATTTCGTGGAGGATCTGATCTCCTCGCGCGAAGCCGGCGAATTCCTGATGGCGCCCCGCGATCACATCACCCTGATGGACGTCAGCCCCAAGCAGCTGGTGTCGGTCGCCGCATCGCTCATTCCGTTCCTGGAAAATGATGACGCGAACCGCGCCCTCATGGGTTCGAACATGCAGCGTCAGGCCGTGCCTCTGGTACGGGCCGAAGCGCCGTTCGTGGGTACCGGCATGGAAGGCACGGTCGCCCGTGACTCCGGCGCGGCCGTCGCGTCCAAGCGGGCGGGCATCGTCGATCAGGTCGACGCGACCCGTATCGTCATCCGCGCGACCGGCGACATCGAAGCCGGTCAGTCGGGCGTCGACATCTACACGCTCCAGAAGTTCCAGCGTTCCAACCAGGACACGTGCATCAACCAGCGTCCGCTGGTGAAGGTGGGCGACCTGATCGAAGCCGGCGACGTCATCGCCGATGGCCCGTCGACCGAGTTCGGCGAGCTGGCGCTGGGCCGGAACACGCTCGTCGCGTTCATGCCCTGGAACGGCTATAACTACGAAGACTCCATCCTGATCTCCGAACGTATCGTGAAGGACGACGTCTTCACCTCGATCCATATCGAGGAGTTCGAGGTCATGGCCCGCGACACCAAGCTGGGGCCGGAGGACATCACCCGCGACATCCCGAACGTCGGCGAGGAAGCGCTGCGCAACCTCGACGAGGCGGGCATCGTCTATATCGGCGCCGAAGTGGAGCCGGGCGACATATTGGTCGGCAAGATCACCCCCAAGGGTGAATCGCCGATGACCCCGGAAGAAAAGCTGCTCCGCGCGATCTTCGGCGAAAAGGCGTCCGACGTGCGCGACACGTCGCTGCGCCTGCCGCCGGGCGTTGCCGGGACCGTCGTGGAAGTCCGCGTGTTCAACCGTCATGGCATCGACAAGGACGAGCGCGCCATGGCGATCGAGCGGGAGGAAATCGACCGCCTCGCCAAGGATCGCGAGGACGAACGCGCCATCCTCAACCGCGCCACCTTCAACCGGCTGCACGAAATGCTGCTGACGCAGATCGCGTCTGCGGCTCCCAAGGGGGTCAAGAAGGGTGTCGTGATCGACGAGGCCCTGCTGGCCGAAGTCGAGCGTCACGAGTGGTGGAAATTCGCAGTCGAGGACGACAGCCGCCAGGCCCAGATCGAGGCGATCAAGGGTCAGTATGACGAAGCGGTGAAGTCGATCGTCGACAAGTTCGAGGATCGCGTCGACAAGCTCCAGCGTGGTGACGAACTGCCGCCGGGCGTGCTGAAGATGGTCAAGGTGTTCGTCGCGGTGAAGCGCAAGCTGCAGCCGGGCGACAAGATGGCCGGCCGTCACGGCAACAAGGGCGTCATCTCGCGCATCCTGCCGGTCGAGGACATGCCGTTCCTGGAAGACGGCACCCATGTCGACATCGTGCTGAACCCGCTGGGCGTGCCGTCACGCATGAACGTCGGGCAGATCTTCGAAACGCATCTGGGCTGGGCTGCCCGCGGCCTTGGCCAGCAGCTCAAGCATGCGCTGGAAGACTGGCGCGAGGCCAATCCGAACCCGTCGGCGGGCGACATGCCCGACGCGGTCAAGGAACGGCTGCTGACCTCCTATGGTCCGCGCTATGCCGAGCAGATCGAAGCACGCTCGCCCGAGCAGATCATCGATCTGGCCGAGCATCTCCAGCGGGGCATCCCGATGGCGACGCCGGTGTTCGACGGCGCCCGTGAAGCGGACGTGTCTGCGATGCTGTCGCTGGCCGGCCTGCACACGTCGGGCCAGTCGGACCTGTATGACGGCCGCACCGGCGATCGGTTCGACCGCAAGGTGACCGTGGGCATCATCTACATGCTGAAGCTGCATCACCTGGTCGATGACAAGATCCATGCCCGTTCGATCGGCCCCTACTCGCTTGTCACGCAGCAGCCGCTGGGTGGTAAGGCGCAGTTCGGTGGCCAGCGCTTCGGTGAAATGGAGGTCTGGGCGCTCCAGGCCTATGGCGCGGCCTATACGTTGCAGGAAATGCTGACGGTGAAGTCGGACGACGTGGTCGGCCGCACCAAGGTCTATGAGGCGATCGTCAAGGGTGACGACACGTTCGAGGCCGGTATTCCCGAAAGCTTCAACGTGCTGGTCAAGGAAATGCGCTCGCTGGGCCTCAACGTCGAACTCGCCACGATGGACGAGGTGCCCGACGACGACGGCTTCGCGCAGGCGGCAGAATAAGGGACTCTATGGGCGCTGTCTCCCGAAGACAGTGCCCGCTCCCCTTCTTCGCCCGGAAATTTACCCTCTAGAGGGACTGATATTATGAATGAACTGACCAACTTCGCGAACCCGGTCCAGAAGCCGGAAACCTTCGACCAGATCCAGATCGGCCTGGCTTCGCCCGAGCGCATCCGGTCCTGGTCCTTCGGCGAGATCAAGAAGCCGGAAACCATCAACTACCGCACGTTCAAGCCCGAGCGAGACGGCCTGTTCTGCGCGCGCATCTTCGGTCCGATCAAGGATTATGAATGCCTGTGCGGCAAGTATAAGCGCATGAAGTACAAGGGCATCGTCTGCGAAAAGTGCGGTGTCGAAGTCACGGTGAGCAAGGTGCGCCGCGAGCGCATGGGCCATATCGAGCTGGCCGCCCCGGTCGCGCACATCTGGTTCCTCAAGTCGCTGCCCTCGCGCATCGGCCTGCTGCTCGACATGCAGCTCAAGCAGCTTGAGCGCGTCCTCTATTTCGAATCCTATATCGTCACCGAGCCGGGCCTGACCCCGCTCGAAAAGTTCCAGCTTCTGAACGAAGACGAACTGCTCGACGCGCAGGACGAATATGGCGAAGACGCCTTCTCCGCCGGCATCGGCGCGGAAGCGGTCAAGCAGATGCTGATGGATCTCGACCTGGAAGGCGAGAAGCAGGCGCTGCTGGACGAGCTGGCCGTCACCAAGTCGGAACTGAAGCCCAAGAAGATCATCAAGCGCCTGAAGGTCGTCGAGAGCTTCCTGGAATCGGGCAACCGCCCCGAATGGATGATCCTGGACGTCGTCCCCGTGATTCCGCCCGAACTGCGCCCGCTGGTGCCGCTGGACGGCGGCCGCTTCGCGACGTCGGATCTGAACGACCTGTATCGCCGCGTCATCAACCGCAACAACCGCCTGAAGCGGCTGATGGAACTGCGCGCGCCGGACATCATCGTCCGCAACGAAAAGCGCATGTTGCAGGAAGCCGTCGACGCCCTGTTCGACAATGGCCGTCGTGGTCGCGTCATCACCGGCGCGAACAAGCGTCCGCTCAAGTCGCTGTCCGACATGCTCAAGGGCAAGCAGGGCCGCTTCCGCCAGAACCTGCTCGGCAAGCGCGTCGACTATTCGGGTCGTTCGGTCATCGTGACCGGTCCTGAGCTGAAGCTGCATCAGTGCGGCCTGCCCAAGAAGATGGCGCTCGAACTGTTCAAGCCCTTCATCTACGCCCGCCTCGACGCCAAGGGTCTGTCCATGACCCTGAAGCAGGCCAAGAAGTGGGTCGAGAAGGAGCGCAAGGAAGTCTGGGACATCCTGGACGAAGTGATCCGCGAACATCCGGTCATGCTGAACCGCGCGCCGACGCTGCACCGTCTGGGCATCCAGGCGTTCGAACCCGTGCTGATCGAAGGCAAGGCGATCCAGCTTCACCCGCTGGTCTGCTCGGCCTTCAACGCCGACTTCGACGGTGACCAGATGGCCGTCCACGTTCCGCTGAGCCTTGAGGCCCAGCTGGAAGCGCGCGTGCTGATGATGTCGACCAACAACATCCTCTCGCCCGCCAACGGCAAGCCGATCATCGTGCCGTCGCAGGACATGGTGCTGGGCATCTATTATCTGTCGATGGAACGCGAAGGCGAGCCGGGCGAAGGCATGTTGCTGTCCGACATGCAGGAGGTCC
This sequence comes from Sphingobium sp. 3R8, assembly GCF_020166615.1. Taxonomy (NCBI): domain Bacteria; kingdom Pseudomonadati; phylum Pseudomonadota; class Alphaproteobacteria; order Sphingomonadales; family Sphingobiaceae; genus Sphingobium; species Sphingobium sp. 3R8. The sequence goes on from NZ_JAIQXR010000004.1 coordinate 235,296, forward strand.
ATCAGGCCCTCTTCACCCAGTCGGTGACGCTGCATTCCAAGGTCATCAGTCGCGTGCCGCAGACCGACGAGGCGGGCAACGCCTATCTCAAGCGCTACGAGACTACGCCGGGCCGGATGCTGCTGGGCGAATGCCTACCCAAGTCGCACAAGGTGCCGTTCGACGTCGTCAACCGCCTGCTGACCAAAAAGGATGTGGGCGACGTGATCGACGAGGTCTATCGCCACACCGGCCAGAAGGACACGGTGCTGTTCGCCGACGCCATCATGAGCCTGGGCTTCCGCCACGCGTTCCAGGCCGGCATCTCGTTCGGCAAGGACGACATGGTGATCCCGGACTCGAAGGAAGGCACCGTCGCCGAAACCAAGGCGCTGGTGGCCGACTACGAGCAGCAATATCAGGACGGCCTGATCACCCAGCAGGAAAAGTACAACAAGGTGATCGACGCCTGGAGCCGTTGCGGCGACCAGGTCGCGAACGCCATGATGGACGAGATCAAGGCCCAGCCCAAGGACCCGCAGACCGGCCGCCTCGCGCAGATCAACTCGATCTACATGATGGCGCATTCCGGTGCGCGTGGTTCGCAGGCCCAGATGAAGCAGCTCGCCGGCATGCGTGGCCTGATGGCCAAGCCGTCGGGCGAGATCATCGAAACGCCGATCATCTCGAACTTCAAGGAAGGCCTGACCGTTCTTGAATATTTCAACTCCACCCACGGCGCGCGCAAGGGCCTGGCGGATACGGCGCTCAAGACGGCGAACTCGGGTTACCTGACCCGCCGTCTGGTCGACGTGTCGCAGGACTGCACCATCGTCGAGGAAGATTGCGGCACCGAAAAGGCGCTGGAGATGAAGGCGATCGTCCAGGGCGGTTCCGTCATCGCTTCGCTCGGCGAGCGCATCCTGGGCCGCACCACGGCGCAGGACATCGTCGACAGCAAGGATGGCAGCATCGTCATTTCGATCGGCACCCTGCTGGACGAACCGATGATCGCCAAGATCGAAGCGATCGGCACCCAGGCCGTCAAGATCCGCTCACCCCTGATCTGCGAAAGCCGGATGGGCGTGTGCGGCAAATGCTACGGCCGTGACCTTGCCCGCGGTACGCCGGTGAATATCGGCGAAGCGGTCGGCGTCATCGCGGCGCAGTCCATCGGCGAGCCGGGCACGCAGCTCACCATGCGGACCTTCCACATCGGCGGCGCGGCGAACTTCAACGAAACGTCGAACCTGGAATCGATGGCGGACGGCACGATCGAACTGCGTGACATGCCGACCATCACCGACAAGCATGGCCGTCGCCTGTCGCTCGCCCGCAACGGCGAGATCGCGATCATCGACAGCGAAGGCCGCGAGCGCGAAACCCATCGCCTGCCTTATGGTGCCACCATCCTGTTTGCCGATGGCGACGCCGTGAAGAAGGGCGAGCGGTTCGCCGAGTGGGATCCGTTCACCATGCCGGTGATCACGGAAAAGCCGGGTATCGTGAAATATGTCGACCTGATCGACAGCAAGACGCTGACCGAACAGACCGACGAAGCCACCGGCATCGCCCAGCGCGTCGTGACGGAACATCGTGGTGCCGCCCGCACCAAGGAAGACCTTCGCCCGCGCCTCACCCTGCTGGACGATCAGTCCGGCGAAGCCGCCCGCTATATGCTGGCAGTGGGTGCGACGCTGTCGGTCGACGATGGCGCCCAGGTGCAGGCCGGTGACGTGCTGGCGCGTGTCAGCCGCGAAGCGGCCAAGACCCGCGACATCACCGGTGGTCTGCCGCGCGTCGCCGAGCTGTTCGAAGCCCGCAAGCCCAAGGACAATGCGATCATTGCCAAGGTGTCGGGCCGCGTCCAGTTCCTGAAGGATTACAAGGCGAAGCGTAAGATCGCCATCAATCCGGAAGATGGCGGCGAGCCGGTCGAATATCTGATCCCCAAGAGCAAGGTGATCGACGTTCAGGAAGGCGACTTCGTGAAGCGCGGCGACAACCTGATCGGCGGTTCGCCCGATCCGCACGACATTCTGGAAGTGCTCGGCATCGAGCCGCTGGCCGAATATCTGGTCGCCGAAATCCAGGAAGTCTATCGCTTGCAGGGCGTGAAGATCAACGACAAGCACATCGAAACGATCGTTCGTCAGATGCTGCAAAAGGTCGAGATCATCGAGTCCGGCGACACCACCCTGCTGGTGGGCGAGCAGATCGACCGCGAGGAAATGGACGAGATCAACAGCAAGCTGGCAGCGGGCTTCGCGCCCGCGGCGGGCAAGCCGGTGCTGCTCGGCATCACCAAGGCGTCGCTGCAGACCCGTTCGTTCATCTCGGCGGCGTCCTTCCAGGAAACCACCCGCGTCCTCACGGAAGCGGCGGTCCAGGGCAAGAAGGACACGCTGGTCGGCCTGAAGGAGAACGTCATCGTCGGCCGCCTGATCCCGGCAGGCACCGGTGCGGGCATGAACCGCCTGCGCGTCGCCGCCTCGTCGCGTGACGCGGCGTTGCGGGCCGCGCTGCGCGCTTCGAGCCAGGTCGACCTGATCGCCCCCAAGTCGGCCGCAGCCGAACGTGCGGCCGAACTGGCGCAGGGTCCGGAAGCGGCGATCGGCAATGATCCGCTGGCCGCTGTCGAAGGGGAAACCCATGGCACCGATGCGGACGCGGGCGATTACCTGCTGAAGAGCGACGGCGAATAAGCCCTTTGAAACTGCGGGAGCCGCTTCCTATATAGGCGGCGGCTCCCATGCCCTTCGCTCCCGCAAGGGAGAGAAGACCGTGCCCGCCGGACGCGTCATGCGCGCCGGCGGGCTTTCTTTTCGGGGGGTAAAACTCGGTCAGACCGAGTTTTTAATACTCGGTCCGGTCCTCAGAATTTTCTCTTGACCATCGCCAGAACCGCGCTTATTTGCGGCCTCCCAAGCGAGACACGCGCTTGGCTGATGCCCGATCCTCTAATGGTAAGAGAGCGGACTCTGACTCCGTCAATCAAGGTTCGAGTCCTTGTCGGGCATCCACATTCTTCTTCCGAACATACTGATTTCATTGAACAAAGTGCCAGATTGGCTCTGATAGTTCCCCAGTTTGTTCCCTCATTTCATTCTGAACAACGACGAACAGGCGCGCACGGATTCTTCATCTGTGGCGACCATCACATGGTCCGTGTTTGACCACGGAGATGCCTGATGACCTCGTTCCGGCCGATTCCTCCCCGCGCCGCTCTCGCCATGCTTGATGCGCCAATCATCGACGCCCAAATCATTTTATCGGACCTTGCTGCGGCGGGCCTTGTGAAAGGCTATGCACGTCTTCTGACGACCTAAGACGCCGAAGGCACATACGAGGCGAGAGACAGCCGGATGTCGCGTGAGACTTGGGAGAGGATCATCGCCCATAATAAGATCGATGATGTCTTTTCGACCGGCTCCGTCCGCATAACGGATGGTGATCAGGACGACGGCCCGCGACTAACTGCAATTGGCATTCGGTTCGACGCAAAGTCCATCGCGTCTGCTGCAACTAAGCATGGGCTGATGACAGCAAAGGCTATCGACCCTCCTACCCCCTTAGAATCTGCGCCTGATCAATCCACGGCCTCCCCGCCATCGGTCACGAGCAGAGGCATAAAGCGCCATGTACGCATCATTCCACAAGGCGCGTTGCAACTTACCATTGACGAAGTGATGGCCGTTTTGGCGGTAGGGCGGACCACGTTATACAAGCTGATAAATGACGGCACTTTAGAGATGAAGAAAACTGGCGGGCGGTCGCATGTGACGATGCTTAGCGTGCGCACCTACATGGAAAGGTAGCAGCATGGATTGCCGCCAGGCGTCCGTGCGCCAGCAGGGGTAGCTGTCATCGAAAAGGGCATCGCCGTCATCGTTCGCCTGCCGAATTAACTTGGTTGCGCACGTGTTAACCCTGCCCTACTCCATATCACACCCGTTCAATCAGGGTAGGATGGGGCTAGATGACGAACGCACAGGTAGGCGCGGGGGTGTCGTCGGATGCAGTCGCCATGTCGCGATTGACGGATAGGCAGCGCGACTGCTTGCGGCTTTTGGGTCAAGGTTACCGGATTAAGGAAATTGCGATCCGGCTTGGAAACTCGCCGGAAACGGTCAAGCAGCATCTCGCGGCCGCCCGGAAGATCCTACAGGTATCGACCAGCGTCGAGGCAGCACGAAGTTTCATCGCATTCGAGCAGACCACGACAGGCAATATCTCCCTAGGTGACTGCATCGTTCTTGAGGATTGCGAGCAGACAGAAATAGAGGCCCCTCCCCCGAAATGGGTTAACCCCTCGTCTGCTCTTGCCGAGGCGGCGGGTTCACCCTCAAGCATTGTTCCAAGCAGGGGGTGGCGCCGATGGCTTGGTCCATTTGGTTGGCTGATCCCTGCTTATCGGGGAGCGACCAATGATCTCTCAGCGGTCCAAAGGGTTATAGTTCTGGTCATTCTGCCTCTGGCCATCATGTTGGTGTCAGTCGGCGCACTGAGCAGCTACGAAACACTTTTGCGTCTCCTCATCCGCTTAACCTAGTCGGCCTGCCATCAGGCCGATCGCCACTGGGCTGCGACAGCAGTCCCAAGGAGATGAATCATGTCTTCAGTCGTCACCCTGCGCCAACGCCAGTCAGCCCTTCATAGCGAAGCCCCGAAGGTTGCGAACAAGCTCCGGGCAACCGAAATCGCTATCGACACCAGCATCAGCCATCTAGCAGGTTTGACGGCAATGCTGGTCGATGCCCGCGTGGACGCGCAATTGTCGGCCATCTATGGTCAGGATGCTCTGTCCAGTCTGGGTGAGGCGCTGAACACGATGATCAAGGGACGGGCTTCGGTTGTTGACGCACATAGCCGTCTTGCCGGCACCGGCAAGCAACTGCGCCTGGATGTTTCGGCGTTCGGAGGGCTTGAGCAGAAGCCGGCCATGCCGTGATGCTGTAACCCGGAGCACGACTGCTTGACCCTTCTCCTCTGGTATCTGAACTGGTTGTATGTGCCGGTGATCCTCATCCTTTCGGCTCTCTGGGGCGGGAAGGATGAGAGGATCGGGGTGTGCCTGTTCCTGCTGGCTTTGGTGGGAACCCATTTTGCCACTTCGGCCTTACCAATCAGATACCGGAGCGTTGAGCTGGATGTGCTCCTTATCGATGGGCTTCTGGCGGCGGCGCTGATCGCGCTATCGCTCAAGAGTGACAGGTTCTGGCCGCTATGGGCAACGTCATTTCATCTGCTCACCATATACACGCACATGGCCATGCTGATGGCGGTGTCGATAGTCGCATTCCCTTATGCTTTTCTGGCCGGGTGGTGGGCATGGCCGACACTGCTGTCGATGGTGATCGGTGCTTACGGCTATCACCGGAGGAAGCGGCAGCAGAAGCTCGCCGCCTGAAACAGCAATGGATCACCGACAAGATTTCGCGCTTTCGGGGCTTAAAGCGCGAACGCCTCCAATTTTTCTTTTATGATGGCGATCTTTCGAAGCCGGTCGGCGACATCTATTTCGAAGGCCAGATTGACCAGGTCGAGTACGATTTACCTCTCGTGCTTCGATCAGCCTTATTACGCTGCGGCTCGATGATCGTGATGGGCCATAACCATCCTTCTGGCCAAGCCCAGCCCTCGCGACAGGACAGAGATGAGACAAGGCGCGTGATAGCCGCTTGCAATCTGCTCGGCCTTATCATGCATGACCATTTCATCGTGGCAGATAGTGATTATTTCAGCATGCGAGATGCTGGGCAGCTCTAGCATAGCCGCCGCCCCGTCCATACTACACGCCCAACCACCTGCACCAAGTCAGGTCCAAGGTCCTGCCACCCTGGATAGAGAGAATTGTCGCTTAACACGCTGAAACGCCCCTTTCGCGGCCCCATGGCAATACGCTTCACCATCAGCACTCCGTCGAGCCGCAGCACATAGACGCCGTCGCGCAGGCGTCCGGCATTATCGTCATGATCGACCATGATGTCGTCGCCGTCGTTCAGCGTCGGTACCATCGATTCGCCGTCAACCCGGATGATGGAAACGCTTTGCGGTCGCACCCCAAGATAGCGCAGCCAGCGCGCGTCGAACGCCATCACGCCCTCCGCCTTCTCATTCTCGTCCAGCGACCCCTGCCCCGCCGACGCACCCAGCGCCAGCCGCGGCACCGCGATAGCCGTCGGTATACCAAGTGCGGCTGCAGGTGTGAGGGCAGGTTCCCTTGCCCCGCCCAACATTTGTTCCGGCACGCCAAAATAGCGGGCTAGGACCTGCCGGTCCGCCTCATCCAATTTCCGTGGTGTCCCGCGCTTTATGAACTGCTGGATATAGGCGGGATTGCGACCAAGAAGACGAGAGAGATCAGCATAGTTTTCGCCATTCCTGGCGATCAGTCGATCCAGCACTAGGCGAGGATCGATTTCGGCATAATCGTCTTCAAGCATGTTGGCGTCCAACCGGCGGGTCACGAGACAAAAAGCACCAACTCAAGTGCCCCGTCCACTACAAACACGTAACTACTCCGAAATGGATAATCCTCCGGTTCTGCCTGATCGACACGTCGGTTTCCGTCGCCCATGATCGAACGATCGAATCGGGGGAATAAGATGGACAGGCGGACGTTCTTTCTTTCATTGCTGGCTGTGGCCGCTGTAGGCGCAGGGGATGAGGCCGATGCCAAAGGAAGACGCAGAACGAGCAACCGGCGTAGGGTCCGCGGATACTCTGGCGGTGGCGGATCCAGAGGAACCACGAATAGCGGAAGCTGCCCGTGTAACGGTGGGGACGTGTGCGTGGGCCCGCGTGGCGGCCGCTACTGCATTACCTCGGGCGGCAACAAGCGATACGGAGTCTAAGCTAAAGGATAAGGCCGAGGTGTCGAGCCGCGGCCACGGCCTTCGCCTGCCTGAAGCTGGCTGGCCAAGTATTTGATCCCGTCCGCTCGTCTGACCTCGATGAACTGTCGCGCCTGTCCGCCCCGCGCCGCTTCAAGGTAGTGCTCGGCCCCGGACCAGTTCCTGCTGCTGCCAACCACGCGCTCAAGCGCAGGAACCAGGTTGGCGGAATCATAATCCCCCTCTGAAATGTCCGATGGCCAGTAGATCCCCATTTTAAGTGGATCAGCAGCGAAGATGGCTTCTGCCATGGCGTGCGCCTCGTCAGCGCTAATCTGATTTTCGGCCGCCTGCGCGGGGTTGGGCATTTCGCCAACCTTGACAGCCATGGCCGGCTCTCTGCCGCCGCCTACACCCGCCGCAATCGCATTCGGCGTGATCTGCTCCAACTGAGTGGACCAATTTATTTGTCGGCGAATTAAGCCCTTCGCTTTATGAGGATGATTGCTCCACCATAGCCTCACTGATGGCAATCGATCCTATTGCCGCCGGTTACATACGGTGTGAGCACGATGGCAGGCTACAATGCAGCGCTATCGGTCAGGACATTGAAGTCATCCAGCACTGCATCGAAATAGTGCAGCCGAGGCGCATCGAACGTTGCCATGAATAGCTGCCCTTTGATCAGAGCGGCGCGAGCCTCCCCTTTGCGTGGCAGATCGTCTGCGTCGACATATTCATAGGTGAAGCGGATGCCGTCGCTGCCAAGAAAGCGATCTGGCTTCGACGATGTGACCGAAAACGACCCGATCCCCTTTTCCGTGCGATATGTGCCTTCAAGCAGTTCGGGGATTTCGACCAGAAGCGTCTCGCTGGCAAACTTTGGTAGCGGCTTGTGCTTCTTGCTGGTTTCACGGATCAGCGGTTCGCCTGGCGAGATACCTCCGTAAAAGGTGACATCGTTCAACTGCTCGCCATCAAGCGTCCAAGTCTCGGCTTTTTTGCCAGGGCGGATCGACAGGCTGTTCCAATCACGAACAGGCGTGACCTTCATGGCAGATTTCGCGACCTCGACAGCGATGTTCTTCTCACGATAACCGTTGGCCAATGCCACGGATAATGTCAGCCCTGCGGCCACACCAACGGCTGCCGATCGCATCCACATGCTTCTATTCATTATTGCCCCCCAGCGGCTGGCGCCAACATGCTGATCATAGCAGCATCCGATGCATTTGGTTTAAGTTCCAGATAACGACGCAGGGCAACTTGCCCTTCTGTGCGGCGCCCCGTCTTGATCATCGACAAGCCCAGACCACGTTGAGCTTCCGGCAAAGATGAATCCAGTTCGACGGCTTTTCCATAAAACTCTGCTGCCAACACCAAATCACGTGGATTGCTGCGGGCTCGGTAAAGATCACCGCGCGCCACCAGCAACGGTGCAGTCCAGCCGTTCACCGCGAGCGCAGAGATAATATGATCGCTGGCACCGAAGTCGTTGAGCTTGATTTGATCGTCAAGAAAACCGGGCAACCACGGTGCCAAAGCGGCGGTGTAGCGGGACGCCCCATCCTCCCGGTTCACCCCTGCCGGGTCAGCCAACGCAGCCAAAGTGGCCGCCCGCTCCCCCTCCGGAGGATGGGACGCAAAGAAAGCGACTTTGTTGAAGTTAGGCTTTTTGACGCCCTTGGCCAAAGCCGACGCTTCTTGCTCTTCGATCAGATTTTGCCAGACCGCCGAAGCAGATTGCGGACGAAGTTTGCTGCCATTGAGGTATTTCAATCCCAATGAATCGGCCTCGCGCTCCTGGTCGCGACCGAACCGATAAAGCCGCCCATATACTGACAGCTCCATATCGTTGAAGTTGGAATAGGATTGGTAGCTGTTGCCTAGCGCAGCGAAGACCTGAGCCCAACTCAACAGGTCGGTTGCCGATCGCTGCGCCTTCCAAATATTCAACGTGTGGCGCTGCTCAAAATGTCCGAATTCGTGGCCTAAAATCGTAGCCAACTCCGCCTCATTGCGCATCCGCAACAACAAGCCGCTATATACTCGCATGGTGCCGTTGGGCGTCATCGATGCGTTAAAGACTGGCACCCGCATAATATATATCCGGGTTGCCTTGCATCTATCGTCTCCGACAGCGGTGCAGAGGACCTGCCTGACATAGGAATTCAGGGCCTCATCCCGGATCACGATTGGTGAGTTAGCGAGGACCAGTTCGTCCTCGTCTGCCTCGCGCCACTTCCCGATTTCGTCGACACCCACAGGCTGGTAGGCACCAGCATATGGCGGCGGCAACGATGCATCATTGCTAGCTGCATTCGCAGCGGAAGTGAGGATAGCGATTGCGGCTGACAAGAAGCCGGCAAAGCCTTTCTTCACGGCTGGGCCAATGCGATCTTGGGCGATGTGCTACCAGGAAACTCCTCCAGCAACTGGCCCACTCGTTTTTCCGCGCCATCAACCTCGCGAACGTCCTCTTTCCAAAGCGTGGCAAGCCGGCGGCTGGATCTGACACGGTACAGGTTTGCCTTCTAAGCCGTCACGATGGTCAGTTCGATCTGTCCCTTCACGAGCCGGAGACAATAGCGAATCGTTAACCCTATTATAGCATTACGCGATCATGGAGAGACGTGCATCCGTGACCGACCGGCGGTCGGCGCCAGCTATCTTTGGCAGGCGAGCAGACCTGCTGTTGCCGGAGGCGGTCTATCGCGATCTGGTAGCAACGCTCTTCTCGATGAGCGCACCGATCCTGGGGTTTGGCATCCTTTACGCTTTGGTGGGAACTCTGGTCTTCCTGAGCTGTCAGGACGACAAAATTCTAGCAATGGCATGCTGTGCAAGTGCGGTCACGGTAATTCGCCTCATGATCATCCGTGGCTATCATCAGGCAGGCGGGATAGCACAGGACTTGGGGGCGCTCAGAAGATGGGAGAGGCGATATGCTTGGCTGACCTATAGCTGCGCAGCATTGATTGCAGCCCTTAATGTATCGGTGCTTTAAGCACATCAGCCCCTCATCCACCTTGCAACCGTCAGTCTCATCTTCACCTTCGGAGCTGGCATAGTGTCTCGCAACGCTGGCAGACCAAGGTTATGCCTGCTCAGCCAGACGATCTGCGTATTGCCGGTTTCGCTGGCGATGCTGATACACGCGATGCTTCTTGTGGGACCGAGCGCTTTGCATGCGCACTTTTTTGCTCTGGAAGCGATTTTACTGTTCGTAGTTGCGTTGATGAGTATCGAGTCCGTCCGACATCTTTACCGATCGGCTGTCGAGCATCTTACCACCAAACATGATTTGGGAAAGCTGGCACGATATGACCCACTTACAGGTCTTGCGAACAGACTTCTGGTACGTGAATCTTTTTTGACCCGAGCGACATCTTGTCGCTTCGATCAGCAAATTGCCCTCCATTATCTCGATCTGGACGGGTTCAAGGCCATCAATGATCAGTTCGGACATCCAGTCGGCGATGTAATGCTGGCGCAAGTCGCACAGCGCCTTGTTGCTACGGTGCGAGGCGACGATGTGGTCGGCAGGCTCGGCGGGGACGAATTCGTCGTGCTTCAGCCGAGCGTCCAACATCAAGACCAGGCGGAGCTTCTCGCCCGGCGCATCATTCGTCAGCTCTCCGACCCCTATCAGATCAATGGCACGGACATGCGCATCTCCGTCAGTATCGGCATCGCGCTCGCTCCGGTGCATGGTTTCGATTTGGACAGGCTGATGCAATGTGCTGACGGTGCCCTTTATCGATCCAAGGCCAAGGGAAAGGCGCAGGTGCATTTCTGCGAGATCATCGACGCCGAAGGCGGTCGCGCCGTCGCCTGACAGAGGTGAAGAGACGGTCTGCGACCTGCGTATAAATGGAGCGGAACCCCTGCCCATCGGTACTTGGTGGACCGCAGGTCCAACCCTCCTGCTTTTCCTGTATCAAGGGCATGTTGTCGATCGTTCGGGTGAAATGTGATCTCTACCGAAATATTAAGTGCGGTAGGAAAAGTCGGCGTGAGTCGAAGCTACGGCTCAAGTGATAAGGTTGGTGCACTTATGTCGTTTGTAGATCCTATCGTGAGCGCCGCGTGCGCTGGCGCTATGACGGATATGGAACTCATCGACATATTGCACGAGATTACTGCCAATCAGCACCTGTCAGACTTTCAACAAGCCGTGCTCGATGAAGCGCAAATGCGGAGAATTCTGTCAGATACTGAATTACTCGGCATCTCTCGAGAGGCACCGCTGCCATAATATCGCCTGCGCAATGAGCTCTCATTGCCTCCTGCTTCAGTGCAACATCGCCTGAAGTGTCGATATCAGGCTTCGTCCCAGCGCGGGTTTAAGGACCAGAGGGGCGTCGGGATGCCGCTTGACAACCGGATGACCAAATGCACCCGAGCAAAACAGGTAGGGAATATCATATAGGTCCAGATCATCGGCCAGCAGGTCAACGTCCCCACGCCTGAGACGAATGTCCAGAACGGCTGCCGCTGGCATCGAGTTGGCAAGCGCCTCCATACCATCGGACAAAGTGGCATAAGGGCCATCGACGACATAGTCAGCTCTCTCCAGCATGTCGGAGATCAAAGCGGCAACGTCCGGGTCGTCTTCAACTAGCAATATGGGGCGTACCATCGTCTCACTCCAACCCCAAATACGCGCGATATCTCTCAAAACATCGGGCTCCACAATGAAGCCGGATAAGCGCGCCTTCTGCCATTGCTGTCGCACGGCGCGGGTCTTCTTCGACGAGCGGTCGGATCGCCTCATCGTTCCAGTCCCAGCTATGCTTGATGTCAAGAACGGCGTGGAGATCGAAATAACGCCGCTCGGATCCACTCAAGCCGATCCGTCGCAAGCCTTTCGCCGTATGCGCCGAGCGATCGGGCGCGGTCAGCTCAATGACGCCAAGAGCGCCGACGCTATGCCAGGCATAGCTTCGCGATGTGGCCATGGCCGTCATGGCGTTGGCAAGCGCGAGGCTTTCCCAAACCGTGTGTTCAATCTGCGTGTCTAGGTCAAGAATGTCGACGAGTTGATTGAGCATAGGACCGTGCATCCCCTTTGGATTTCCGCGTCCCATCTCGTCCCAATAATTGCGGGCCAGCTCAAGCTTTGCCCGAGCCGGCAGCTTAACCTGAGTCAGCGCTACAAGATCATCGAACCCTGCCTCACCCGCAGCTTCCTGTGACAGGAACCAGCGTAGTTCGTCTCTGTCGGCTTGGTCCGCCAGCCAAGGGAAAAGGCGATCATGTTGCCCAGGTCCGGTCGCTTTTAAATCCTCGAACCAGTCGACAAATGCATCAGGCGTGGTAGGCGCTTTGGCAGCCTCATCAATGACATGCGCGCGCAATTCCTTGATGAATGCATGCTCAAGCCGGAGCATATTGCGATCACGAGTGAATTGTTCGGCCGTTGCCTGCGCTGGGAAAGTCGGCGCTAGCCTTTGCCTGTTCCACCGACTAAGTTCTTCCTGAAATCCTTGGCATAAAAATTGCGAACCGCCATGTTCGAGTTGAGTGGCCATGAATTTACCTTCCAAATCGCTTGACATAAAAAGACCGAAAGGGTCCGTCTCGTTCCCTCAAAACGCCCTAATCAAGATTAACTGGACGAAATGTCGCGAGTAAGAAGCAGGCGCTTCGCATGCTACGCCCATAGGTCGTCATTTACGAATAGGGGCTTCGAGCCGTGCAAAGGTCGCATGCAAGAAGTCCATCGCAGCCTGCCAGGAAGCGGCGTGCGATATTGGATCATAGGCCATGCGCGGGTCGCCCAGCATATCAACGTCCTTGTTGGTGAAACTGTGGAGCGCGTTGCCATAAATGCTGACCTGCCAATCTACATTGGCCCGCGACATCTCTTCCTGAAATCCAGTGACGTCGACGGCTGGCACCAGAGGGTCCCGGGCTCCTGTGTAGACCGCCACACGCGACTTCACGTCGCCCTGTCTAGCGGGCAGAGCAGTCGAAAGTAGTCCATGGAAGCTCGCGACCGCTGCGATAGGAGCACCTGAGCGCGCCAGTTCCAGTACGGCAAAGCCACCAAAGCAAAAGCCGATCGCGGCACTATCGCGCGCATCGACACCAGCCACGCATTGTAATGCCCTATGGGCCGCTGCCGCGCGGTTGCGGACTAAGGCGTGTGGACATTTAGCGAATTGCGATCTTGAGAGCAGCGAGATTGATCATGGCTCTATAGCTCTGATCGGTTTTCTCGTAGCGAGTGGCGATGCGCCGGAATGTTTTGAGGTTGCAGAAGAAGTTCTCGACGAGGTGTCTCCAACGGTAGGCGTGGAAGTCGCAGTCGATCTTTTGCTTCCGGTTTGATTTGGGTGGGATCACTGCCACCGCGCCTCTTTCGTTCAGTTCGGTTCGCAGCCAGTCGGCGTCGAAAGCTTTGTCTCCGAGGAACATGTCGAATTCGACGTCCTGGATCAGCGGCTTCACCCCGACGAGATCGTGGCTCTGGCCTGGCAAGAGAACGAAGCGAACCAGGTTTCCCAGTGCATCTACCAGCACGACGATCTTGGTGGTCAATCCGCCGCGCGATCGGCCGATCGCCTGACGATGAGTCCCCCCCTTGCGCCGGTGCCCTGCTGATGGACCCGGACGATCGTGCCATCGATCATGGCGTATTCAAAGTCAGGATCGCCCGACAATCGCTCGAACAGAAGCTCAAAGACACCTTTTACAGCCCACCTGCGAAAGCGACGGAAATTGGAATTCCAGTTGCCGAAGCTTTCCGGCAAGTCTCGCCATGGCGCTCCTGTTCCAGCGATCCATAAAACCGCCTCGAGAAACGTCCGATTGTCGACAGCTGAACGCCCTCTATCTCCGACTTTACCGGGAAGCACAGGGCGAACCCGTTCCCACTGCTCGTCGCTCAATCCGTGTCGATCCAAGATGGCGTTCCTTTCGCCAGTCTTGAATCCTATTCAGGCTGAAAAGGGAATCCCCTAAATGTCCACAGGCCTTAGATCAGGCTCACGCCGGAACTGTGCCAGTGCGCTGGCCATAGCTTCCCCGTGCAAGGGCTTACCGCCGCCATGCATGTCCGCAGCCAATGCAAAATAGCCAAGTTTTGCAAGCCGGCGACAATGACGTCTGACATTCCCGCCAATTCCGTCGGCTTCATGGATGACCAGAACAGCCCGGCCATTAGCCTCCTGCGTTGGCGGGAATGTCTCCCCACGCAGAAGGACCGCTCCGTCCTTATAAACCAGATGCCCGCCGCGGCTGTCAGCCATAATTGACCACCTTCTAAACGCTATTGTCCAGACCGTGTGCAGCAATGAAGATGTTGCTTCTATCGATGCCATGCTGTTGCACCAACAATTCGGGCGCGCTTTTCGCTTCGGCGCGGGTAGCAAAAAGCTTCTCTATGGTCTGGCTCACTTCTTCCTCCAAAGTCGGTCGTAGGCGCAGGTCTGCCATCCGAGATGGCTAATGTCCCTGCCAACGCTAAGCTCGTCTGTGGCGCTGACATACCTGCACAGCATTCGTCCGGCTCGGTTGAGAGGGGCTTGCATGATTATGTTGCGCCGACCTGTGTCATCCGGTGCTTGAGTTCGTTGACCTGCAGAATACCGCAGCTTCGACCGCCGCTAGCTTGTCTATTCCCATTATGGACTTTTCCCCTCGGTCTGGTCGCGGCCAGCACTGCTATTTCGCTCCTCGTTACGCCGGGTCATTGCCTCAGAATTATAATCCGACGAAATGGCGCCACCGCTCACCGGATCGTGCGCAGGCTCGCGGTCGAGCGTATCACTGGGCCGCCGCGCCGCCCCTCCGGGCTGATTTTCTGTCGAGATATTCGGATCGCGGGTCTGTTCGGTCGGCACGGTGCGTTTGCGGCGAGACTTGTCTTCCATGGCCTTCTCCTGTCTGATGCGCTTTTGACGCGCCGATCCTCCGGTATCACCGTGCCCATGGACGGCCGTTTCTCACGTCTTTCTGGCGTTGGCCACCGCGTGAGCGTGGATGGGTATCAACCTCGTTCGGGCGGACGTCACCCATCTGACCTCGGCGCGGATGATCATCCATCGACAGATCAGAGGGCTTGGCGGGGTCGCGCGTCCTTTCGCTCATCGCTTCTCTCCATTATTTGAAACCTCAGGGTTAGCGGTCTCAACCCAGTAAAGATGGCACGGGGGGATATTACGCCATTCATAGGCAGAGCGGACGCCGCCAATATGCTTTTTCAATAGAGGTTCGATGGTGCGGCGCATCTGGTACGCGCAGAAAATCCCTTCAGGCCCGAGAATGGTTCGACTGGCGGCCGCGGTTCGCTCAGCGTCCATTGGGTCTAGGGTCGAAAAAGGGAGGCCCGATAGAATGCAATCCGCAAGCGGCAGGCCGCGATCCTTTATCACGGTTGCGATCTTGACGGCCGGCGCGCAAACGGCCTGCAGTCGTTGATCCTGTATGGACGCTCGCAGGTGATCGATAAAGGCAGGGCTGGTGTCGAGCGCCAGCAAGGTAGCGTCAGCAGGCAGGAGAGCCAACGCCGCCCGTGTGAAGACGCCGGTACCCGGCCCAAATTCAACAAGCAGCTTCATTTTCTGCCAATCAAGAGGCGCCAGCATGTGCCGCACAAGCCACCGACTGGCGGGAAAAGCCGATCCCACCATCATTGGATGTTGGAAAAATGTCTTTATCGACAGACCAAGTGATCGGCCCTGCTGACCCATGTTCTCCGCGTTCGGCTGGGAAGCCCAAGCGCCCAAGGTACAACCAGTCTCAAGCATCTCTCTCATCGGGCCCTCCCTTTTTCATGGAATTCGCGATGTAAGCGACAACAAGCATGGTCGCCGCCTGTTCCCACGGCGTGACTTGAAAGACGTGCGGACCAAACCTGGGTGTGTCAGTTTTCGATGCGGCCGTGACCGTATCCGTTAGTAGCCAAAATAATATGATGCCTCCGGCCGGGCTACGCCCGACCTCCACCGCACCCAGCGCAGGAGCCCCACCCACAACCTTCCGCTCTACCTCGAAAAGGGGTCGCTCTCCAACGCCGATACGAGGTCCCGTTTGCACGCCGTTTGACAAGCCGGCGGCTAGGGTTGACCGTCGTCACGCCCTGAGCAGCGCGAGCTTTTCCGCAAAGCCGGCGGTGGCGACCGGCTTATTGATGACGCCCCGAACTATATCGGAATAGCGCGCGGCAACGTCGTCCTGCCCGGTCACAAACAGCGACGGAATGCCGAGCGCCTTCAACCAGGCGGCAACGTCCGGACCGGTACGGCCGTCGGCCAAATCGATATCGACAAGCACACCATCGATCGCGGCGACCTCAGCATCCATCTTCAGTTGGGAAAAGCTGTCTGCGGAGCCGACAAAGACGTGGCCGGCATCCTCGATCAGCTGTTCGAGATGGAAGACGATCAGCGGATTGTCCTCAACGCAATAGAGGCGGAGCGGCGGTGCGGCTGGGTTGCGGGTGAGCGTCATCCACCGGAAACGTCCTCCTCGGCCTCCGGGTTTCCCGCTAAGCGCGAAAACGGTCCTTGGGCTGTGCATCGTAAGCCGCCCGCCGCGAAATCGATATCGGGTTTACCGCCGAACAGGCCGGTCAAGGCCGAACGCAGATAGCGGGTGCCATAGCCGACGCGCGACGGCGCTACGACCCGAGGGCCACCTTCCTCCTGCCACTCCATCGAAAGATCCGGACGCAGATCGGCGAGGATCTGCCACCGGAAGGTCACCCGGCCTTCGGGGCGGGAAAGCGCACCATATTTGATCGCATTGGTCGTGAGTTCGTGCAGGCACAATGCCAGTGTCGTTCCGGCTGCGCCGGTCAGAATGACATCAGGCCCGTGCGCTTCGATCCGGCTGACCCCCTGCTGGCGATACGGGTCGAAGGTCAGGGCGGCGATATCGGCGATGGAGATCGATTCGCCCTCGGACTGGAAAACCGCCGAATGCACATTGGAGAGGGCCTGCAGTCGCCCGCCGAAGTCCGCGGCCAATGCATCGACGTCTTCCGCCCCGCGACGGGTCATTTCGAAGATCGAGGACACGCTGGCGAGGATGTTCTTGACGCGATGATTGAGCTCGCGGCGAAGTTCGACCTCGCGATCGATGTGGTCGCGCACGTCGCGCTGACGCAACCGCGCCAGCAGTGCCGACTGGATTCCGCTGACCAGTTCGACCGGCGTCAGCGGGCGCTGGTAGAAGAGCTGGCGTGATCTCGGCCAAGCCGCATCGAGCGCGGTCCTAATGCGGGCGTTTGGCGAGGCGCGATCGAGCAGAACGACGATGGGCATTTCAGACCATGGCTGTTGGGCATGAAGATGCTCTCCGATCATGGCGATCAGCCCCGGCGTCAGGGCTTCGTGGGTGGCGACGAGCACCCCGGGTCCGGTCGCGAGATGCGTCGCCAGATCGGCCGCCGTACAAGGCGCGACGGAGATCTCGTGCTCGGTGAGCAGCCTGACCAGATACTCGGCATCCCGCCGATAGGGCGCGAGGATAAGGACCTGATCGAGCGCGCCCGGTTCGTCTTCGTGGCTTTCGCTCATGCCGCCGGTAGAGGATTGAACGGGACGACCGTGATGCCGGAACTCTGGATCAGGAGCTCATGAACGTTGAGATCGTGGGGACCGTGGCGCTTTTTGACGACGGTGATGTTGCGGCGCAGGCGGCCCTCATCCTCCATGATGCGCAGCAGTAGCACCGTGTCGCCGAGGAAGCTTACATCGACGTCGATCCCGACATTCTGGCCTAGCAGCCCGTGCTGGGCGACGATCAGCATCGTCAGCACGCCCGATCGCGCGAGATATTTGAGGAGCGACTGGATGTCGCGCACCGCCTTTTCGCGGTGCGGGAGCGAATTGAGATAACCGGTGAAGCTGTCGATGACGACGACGCGCGTCTTGAATTCGGTGACGATCGACTGGACGATCTGGGCGAATTCGCCAGGCGAGATCTCGTTTGGCGCGAAATCGCGGATCACCAGCTGGCCGTCCTTGTGGAACTGCCGCAGCTCCATGCCGAGCCCTTCGGAACGCCTGAAGAAGGTTTCCAGCCGCTCCTCGAACAGGAACAGCGCGACATGTTCGCCGCGCTCGAGTGCCGCGGTTGCGTAGAGTGAGGCCATCGTCGATTTGCCGGTTCCTGCCTGACCGATGACGAGCGTCGTGGTACCTGATTCCTGCCCGCCGCCGAACATGTCGTCGAGCGTATCGACACCCGACTTGATCAACTGGGTTTTGCGCGTGTCGGCGGCCTCCCCGGGAACGATGCGCGGAAACACCACTACGCCTTCACCCTCGCGGATCGCCATGTCGTGATAGCCATCCGCGATCGGCACGCCGCGCATCTTGCTGACCTCGATGCGCCGGCGCACCGAACCATAATCCTCCAGCGACTTGGCGAAGCGGATGACGCCATGGGCGATGCCTTCGACCTCTTCGCCGCTGGTCGCCGCCTCGCTCGTCTGGGTATCGAGCAGCAGCGCGACTACGTTGCGCTGAGCGAGGAAGGTCTTGAATCCAAGCAGTTCGCGACGAAAGCGCGGCGTATCGCCGGTAATGAGCCGGATCTCCAGCAGGGAGTCATAGACGAGCCGCTGGGGCTTATGCTCCTCGATCGCTTGTTCGATCGCCTGACGAGTTTCGTCGAGCCGTAGTTCGGCGGTCTGGAAGATCGTCTGGTCCGCCGCGCCATTCACCGCGTCAGAAGCCGACAATTCTTCGATACGGATGCCGTCGAGCGTCCAGCCGTGAGACTGGGCGATCGCCGTCAGTTCCGCAGCAGTCTGGGACAGGCTCACATAGATGCAACGCTCGCCCGCTTCGACGCCGGCACGCAGGAACTGGAGCGCGGCAGTCGTCTTGCCGGCGCCCGGCGCGCCTTGCATGATGTAGAGATTGGACGCTGGGAGCCCTCCGCGAAGGATCTGATCAAGACCCGCAATGCCTGTCGAAACCTTCGCCTGGGTTTTACGCTTCCTCACACCTGTCTCCTTGCCGCGATCATGTCGCGAAGATCGAGCGGTGTTGCTGCTGAGCTTGGCACGGGCGATCGACGCACTGGCGACACTAGCCGCCCGGGCACCACATGTGAATGTAAATACCCTTACCTAGAACGATTGTGCTGAGCATCCTCCCCAAAAAAGGCCTTCCCACCACCTGATGAAGCTGCTCGCCGCAAAGGCCCGCGATCCTTTATCGGTGCGATCGAGAGCGACATTATCCCGGCTGAGGGCCTGCCGATCAAAAGAACGGCGCCAGCCCGCTGACGGGGATGGCGGCCACCGACAGCAGCGCGAGCGCGAATTCCATGATGTCATCGAAGACGAGGGCGAGGCGGACCGTCCGTCTGCCTCGCCGGCGCCAGCGCTCGCCGGGACCGCCTGTCATGGGAGCGGGATGATGCCATCGACCGCGCGCCATCCGGCAGGTCCGATCAGCCGGCCATGGGCGATCCGGACCGAATGGCGTGCGGCCTCGATCTCGCACCGCCAATGGTCGAGGAAATCGAACAGGACGGGGAAGTCGGGCGCAAGATCACATTCCTGCCATTTGAACAGCTGGAGAAGCGACGGTGCATCGGGCGGTAATAACGAATTTCGGCTGTGGTAAGACCGTAGCCCTCCAGCTGCGCGATGAAGCCGCGATCGCTCATTGCAGCTGTCGGCCGTCAGTTCGCGGTTCATCAAGCGATTGCACGGTGGCGAACACCTCGT
The DNA here is from genome assembly GCF_020166615.1 of Sphingobium sp. 3R8. Lineage (NCBI taxonomy): Bacteria > Pseudomonadati > Pseudomonadota > Alphaproteobacteria > Sphingomonadales > Sphingobiaceae > Sphingobium > Sphingobium sp. 3R8. The sequence goes on from NZ_JAIQXR010000004.1 coordinate 254,808, forward strand.
CGATCGGAACGGCGCGCCTGGCGCCGGGCGGCTCTAGCATCGCCGGCTGGTCCTTTACCGCGGAGCGGTCGGACGCCCAGGAGGCGAGGATTGCGCGTTTGACTTCCGGCTCCAGGCTCGGGTGGTGTGCAACGTCAAAGGGGTGCAAGAAACGGGAAAATGGCTGCGACATGGCCGTGGCTCCTTTCCTTGTGTCGCTCCTTTCAGGCGTGGGGTGCCGCACGCCGCACTAAATTTTGGTGCGGATCCGAGTCGCGTCAAGAGGGATGATGTCCACCTTATTGCTCAAAATGGGCTGGATTGGCACTCCGCAAAGGCGAGTGCCAAAAATCTTCCCTCGACCTCTTGAACCCGAAAATCTCTTCTCCTAGTTCACGCAAACCTGTCGTTCAGATGAATGGCAGGGTTGTCACATCATGTTTTGCATCTGGAGGTTTTGCCATGCACTTCCGTCCCTTGCACGACCGTGTGGTCGTCCGCCGCATCGAAGCCGAGGAGAAGACCTCGGGCGGCATCATCATCCCCGACACCGCCAGGGAAAAGCCGCAGGAAGGCGAAGTCGTCGCCATCGGACCCGGCGCCCGCGACGACAGCGGCCAGTTGGTCGAGTTGTCCGTAAAGGCTGGCGACCGCATCCTGTTCGGCAAATGGTCGGGCACCGAAGTCAAAATTAACGGCGAGGATCTGCTTATCATGAAGGAAAGCGACATCCTTGGCGTGATCGACGACGTCGTGCCTCAGAAGCAGGCGGCCTGAGCCGCCTGCTATCTCTCTAACCATCAGGAAGGAATTGAGAAAGGAGCAGGCAGATGGCTGCCAAGGAAGTGAAGTTTGCGTCGGACGCGCGTGACCGCATGATGCGCGGTGTAGATACGCTGGCCAACGCCGTGAAGGTGACGCTCGGGCCCAAGGGTCGCAATGTCGTCATTGAAAAGTCGTTCGGAGCGCCCCGGATCACCAAGGACGGCGTCACCGTCGCCAAGGAGATCGAGCTTGCCGACAAGTTCGAGAATATGGGCGCGCAGATGCTGCGCGAAGTGGCCAACAAGCAGAACGACAAGGCCGGCGACGGCACCACCACTGCGACCGTGCTCGCTCAGGCGATTGTACGCGAGGGCTCGAAGGCCGTCGCCGCCGGCATGAACCCGATGGACGTCAAGCGCGGCATCGATCTCGCGGTCAACGCGGTCGTCAAGGATCTCCAGAGCCACGCCAAGAAGGTCGGCGCCAACAGCGAGATCGCGCAGGTTGCCACCATTTCCGCAAATGGCGACGAGGAAGTCGGTCGCATCCTCGCCGAGGCGATGGAGAAGGTTGGCAACGAGGGCGTGATCACGGTCGAGGAGGCCAAGAGCCTCGAGACCGAACTCGAGACGGTCGAGGGCATGCAGTTCGACCGCGGCTATCTCTCGCCCTACTTCATCACCAATGCCGAGAAGCTCAAGGTCGAGCTCGACGATCCTTATATCCTCATCCACGAGAAGAAGCTCTCAAACCTGCAGGGGCTTGTGCCCCTGCTCGAGAAGGTCGTGCAGTCGGGGCGGCCGCTGCTGATCATCGCCGAGGATGTCGAGGGCGAGGCGCTCGCGACGCTCGTCGTCAACAAGCTGCGCGGCGGGCTCAAGATTGCTGCGGTCAAGGCGCCAGGCTTCGGCGATCGCCGTAAGGCGATGCTAGAGGATATCGCGATCCTGACCGGCGGCAATGTCGTCTCCGAGGATCTCGGCATCAAGCTCGAGACCGTCACTATCGATATGCTCGGCCGCGCCAAGAAGGTGACGATCGACAAGGACAACACCACCATCATCGACGGGGTGGGCCAGAAGGACGATATCGACGGCCGCGTGGCGCAGCTACGCCAGCAGATCGAGACCACCACGTCCGACTATGATCGAGAGAAGCTGCAGGAGCGCGTGGCCAAGCTTGCTGGCGGTGTCGCGGTGATCCGCGTCGGCGGCGCAACCGAGGTCGAGGTCAAGGAGAAGAAGGATCGCGTCGACGACGCGCTCCATGCGACGCGGGCTGCGGTAGAAGAAGGCATCCTGCCGGGCGGCGGCATCGCGCTGCTCCGTGCGATCAAGGCGCTCGATGGGCTTAATGCCGTCAATGACGACCAGCAGTCCGGCATCGATATCATCCGCCGGGCACTGCGTGCACCGGCGCGGCAGATCGCGGAGAATGCCGGCGAGGACGGCGCCTATATCGTCGGCAAGCTGCTGGAGAGCTCCGACTATAACTGGGGCTTTAATGCGGCCACCGCTGAGTATCAGGACCTCGTCCAGGCGGGCGTCATCGATCCGGCAAAGGTGGTGCGCACGGCGCTGCAGGACGCGGCATCCGTTGCATCGCTCCTAATCACCACCGAGGCGCTTGTCGCCGAGGTGCCGAAGGAGGAGAAGGCCGCGCCGATGCCGGCGATGGATTATTGATTGGTGGGAGGCCCGGTACGCCGGGCCTCCGGTCTCTTCGGCATGACCTGATCTCGATGTTTCGATGGTGCAGTTGCCGAGCGCTTCACCCAGGTCGGATTGGCGGTTCAGGCGGCCTACTTCCACTTCCAGGCCGACTGACTGAGCCTTGTAATTAAGTTCCGCACTGCAGAGGCCGTACTTAATTCCAAAACCTCAACGGGCACCAAAGCCCGTGGCCCAAGAAATCGTCTCCTAGCGAGCGACTTCACCACCCTAGCGGCATGCCTAGCAGCTGTTGCTTAGCGACTTTCTCGTTTCACCATCCTTTTCGGGACGCTTGCGAATGGCAGCTCTCGGTTGAATCAGCCATTCGGCGAAGTCTCTGCGGATGGCGGCTTCGTCCCACGACTCCGCGTTTGCCTGCGGTAGCAGTCGACCCATGCCGGACGCTTCGCATCGAATTTTCGATCCCCGCATGCAGACGGTCAGCTTTCCCTGCTAGCTAAACACCGATGACCGAAAGCCGATCGTCGTTTTTTGGCCAACCAGGCGGATTTAGCGGGCGTTCGTTTGCGGACAACCGTGATCGGCTCGATTTGCCGTTCGCCATCGTGAGGATTCACCGGACGCGCGATGCTTGAGCAGGATTCCGCGTGCGTCAACAGTAAATCATGCGGCCGCGCGCCGGCGTGATGTAAGCAACATCTCACTTCAGGAATAGCTAAGTTTCATGATCAAGACCTGCCTAATCACCGGTGACCCGATCACTCCGGCAACCGACTCTCGCGCCCACGTCATCCCCAGCGCTCTCGGCGGTCGCCTCAAGCCTAGGGGGCTGCTCTGCCTCCTCGCCAACAGCGATCTCAACGATGCTGTCGACCTGCCACTGATTCGAGCCTTCGAGCCGATCATGAGTCAGCTCGACGGCTCACGCGACCGCGGCGCCAATCCCCCTATCAGCATGACCGATGCCGAAGGCCGCGTCTATAAAGTGGCGTTCGGCAAGCCGATCATGCCGGCGCGCCCCGAATTCGCGATGGAGGATAAGCCCGACGGTGCAGTCGACGTACACGTCTCGGCACGATCCACCGCAGAACTGCGCACATTGCTGGGCCGAGTCCGGAAGCGCTTCCCAGCTTTTGATATCGAGGCTGCGGTACTGCAGGCGGCGGTCGTCAGCACCCGACCCGGCAGGCTGCGTGGCCAGCTTCAGATCGGCCCAGCCGTCACGTTCCCGGCGGCATTCGTCGCGGCGAGCATTTTCGCCGCCCACCGCAGCTTTGAGCCGCATCCGCAGCTTCGCAGCTACACCTGCGCACTGAAGCCGTTGCCTGACCCGGTCCCGCTGCCCCCAAACACCTTCCTCTGGCACCAGCCACGCTGGTTCGAGGTTGACGCGCAAGTATCACATGTGCTGGCGTTGATCGGTGATCCCGTTACCGGTCGCATGTTAGCATTTGTCGAATATTTTAACATCGCCAGCGTTGCGGTCGTGCTGCCGTTCAGCGGCTCCACGGCGGTGCGCGAAACCTATGCCGTCGACGTCCTCACAGGTAACGAGGCCAAGGTCACGATCGACGAAAAGGCCTTGGCTGCGCTACCTTGGTCCGCTTCCCATGATCTCGCAGCTCCGGCGTTCCGAACAAACATGGTGGAGCGGATCAA